>PBGU01000040.1 GCA_002719135.1 Gammaproteobacteria bacterium | reverse complement strand
AAGAACGCCAACGCCGCCGCCAGCGACTCCAAGCACAAGCGACTTGGGAACGTGCACGTCTTTAAAGACAAGTTCAGAAGTATCCGAACCACGCATCCCTAGCTTGTCGAGTTTAGGTTGTGGTTCATAGCCAGGCATGCCTTTCTCGACGATAAACGCTGTAATGCCCTTGGCTCCCGCCGCTGGATCCAAGGTGGCGTATACGATCACAACGTCGGCGTCCGGACCGTTGGTAATCCACATCTTGCTACCGTTGAGCAAATAATAATCACCACGATCATCCGCTTTAAGACGCATGTTTACGACATCCGAGCCCGCCCCCGACTCGCTCATCGCGAGTGCCCCCAGGGAGGTTCCGGAAATGAGATCCGGCAGGAACTTCTGCTTTTGCTCGTCCGTTCCAAATCGACACAGTTGATTGACGCATAAATTCGAATGCGCGCCGTACGAAAGACCCACCGCCCCAGATGCTCGGCTAATTTCCTCCATCACCACACAGTGCGCCAGATAACCGAGACCCGCACCACCGTATTTTTCTTCAGCCGTGATACCGAGCACCCCAAGTTCGCCAAGGAGCGGCCATAGTGGGCGAGGAAATTCGTTTGATTGATCAACACGATCAGCAATGGGAACAATTTCTCGCTCACAAAAATCGCGGACCAAACGCCGCAGCATGTCGATTGTTTCTCCAAGACCAAAGTCGAAATCCGTCAGCATCTGGGGCACCGTTTCTCTGACATGCTTTGAGTGTCGCAACTGCAACCCAAGCTGGCAAACAGCCCCCTGACAGCTATTGTTTCGGCGTTACAATGTTCGATGTTTCACAGGGAACGTCGAGATTATGGGATTTCGCGAAGCGACACGTGACTGGCTAAAGATCAACTGTCCCGAAAGTATGCGGACCCCAACACCCGGGGGTGAATACATTAGCGGTGGCCGACGCGCCAAATACATCAATCCCGAGTCGAGACTCTGGCTGGATCGAATGGCAGAGCAAGGTTGGACCGCGCCAACTTGGCCGACCGAATATGGAGGGGGAGGTCTGACCCAAGAGGAAAATCAAACCCTCATGGATGAAATGCGTCGCATCAACGCACGCTCACCCTTGGGTGGTCACGGATTGACCATGATCGGACCTGCCATTCTTGAATTTGGTACCCCCGAACAATGCTTCGAGCATTTACCGCGGATCGTCAGCGGTGAAATCAAGTGGTGTCAAGGCTACAGTGAACCCGGTGCCGGGTCGGATCTTGCGAGTCTGCAAACGAAAGCCGTCGAGGATGGCGACGACTACATCATCAACGGGTCGAAAATCTGGACTTCTGGTGCCGACCAAGCGGACTGGATTTTTTGTCTAGTTCGCACCAACCCAAATGTATCCAAGCAAGAAGGTATTTCATTCATTGTCTTCGATATGGAAACGCCGGGCGTTTCCATATCTCCGATTGAACTAATCAGTGGATCATCGGAGTTTTGTCAGACCTTTTTTGACGATGTCCGCGTACCGAAACGCTTTCTTATTGGTGAACCAGGACAGGGTTGGACCGTTGGAAAACGATTACTTCAATATGAGCGAAGCTCCATCGGGGGTGTTGGCGGAGCGCGCCAAAAGGTTGCGACTCTCGATGAAGTCGCGGCGTCCTACGCCGGTCGTATTAGGGGACGAATTGGCGATTCGACCGTACGTACCAACGTGCTCGCTTACAACATGGATCAGCGTGCTTACCAACTAACCATGCGTCGCGCGGCTGACGAAGCTGCTAATAGCCAAGCACCGACTTTCCTATCTTCGTTCTTCAAGCTATACGGGACCGAGCAAAATATGCGACGAAGTGACCTTGTCGTTTCTATCATGGGGTCCAAGGGGTTGGGTTGGTCAGGTGACGAGTTCGAAGCGAGCGAGCGAGCGAATACTCGGGGCTGGCTGCGCTCTAAAGCCAATTCCATTGAAGGTGGAAGTTCTGAAGTCCAGCGTAACATCATCGCAAAGCGCATTTTGGGCTTACCGGACTAACGGGTGTTCAACCCGAGAACACCGGTACTCGTCGGCGCGGGCCAGGTCCTTAATCGAATTGAAAAACTAGAGGACGCNAAAGAACCTCTAGAAATGATGATGACCGCTATCGTTATGGCCGAAGAAGATACGGGCGTCGGTANCCTACTTGCTCAAACGCAGTCGGTCCGGGTAGTTCGCGGGATGTGGGGCTACGAGAANCCNGCAAAACTCATNGCTGAACGTATTGGNGCCGTTGGGGCNGAATCCATCGGCACCTTAATTGGCGGCAATCAAAACCAAGTCGTCATCAACGAAACCGCCTNGGCAATTCTCCACGAGGGCCTAGATCTNGCCGTTATCACNGGCGCAGAAAACGGCAACAGCGCGGGTAAAGCCCNAAAAGCNGGNGTCACNCTCACGGAAACGCCNGCTCCGGGTAAATACGATCGCGTGATTGGCGCNNCACAGCAGCCCGAACACCANGAATTTGAGCGGGCTCGAGGGATCATGCGTGCGATCCAAATATATCCAATGTACGACAATGCAATTAGGCAAGCGCGCNGGGAATCCATTNANCANCATGCCGAACGGGTTTCCGAATTGTGGTCCCGATTTAACGATGTCGCCCAACGCAATCCCAACGCTTGGGTCCAGCACAATATGACGGCGGAGGAAATTCGCACNCCTTCGCAAACCAATCGACGTATTAGTTTNCCATACACCAANTTNATGAATGCCAACATGTCCGTCGATATGGGTGCCGCGCTAATNATGTGTTCAGCGNCCAAGGCAAACTCTCTNGGTATNGCGAAAGACCGTTGGATTTATCCTTGTGCTGGNGTCANCGGCTACGACCACTTTTCTGCTTCGGTACGAGACAANTTTTATTCGTCACCGGGAATCCGACTGATCGGCCGCCGTCTNCTTGAACTCACCGATACGACGGTCGACAAACTTGATTTCGTNGATCTCTACAGTTGTTTTCCATCGGCTGTNCANATTGCAGCNAAGGAATACGGTTTAGANGAAGAACGGGATCTGACGGTTACCGGCGGTTTGACTTTCGGCGGCGGACCCNTGAATAACTACGTCATGCANAGCGTTGCTAGGACGGTCGAGCTATTACGTGAAAAACAAGGNGCTCGCGCGCTCATCACNGCCAACGGCGGAAATCTTTACAAACACGCACACGGTATTTACAGCAGTGANGCTCCAAGCNACGACTTCNCNGTNGAAAACGTTCAAGCGGACATTGACGCACTTCCGTCTCGTCAATGCTTAGCGGAGTTCGTGGGCGATGCGACCATAGAATCGTATACCGTTATGTTCAATGGAGATGACCCCACCATCGCGCATCTGGCTTGCCGAACCGCTGACGACGCCAGAACGTGGGTGAACACTCAAGATCCCGACATCATGAATGCGATGCTCGTCGAAGAATTTTGCGCCCGCNCGGTCCATATCAAAGGATCCGACGAGCTAACTATTCTCAGTTAGAACCTCGCTTAAATTTCTTCAATCTAGCGTGTTTGCATAGGCCAAGGTGTCAGCGAGCGCTTGCTCGAATTTGCCGAACAGCTCGTCAATCTGCATATCGTCAATAACGAGCGGCGGGCAAAAAGCAATCGTGTCGCCGAGGGAACGCACAATGAGCCCATGCTCCAAACAGCGATCCATACAGAAGGCACCGACTGCATGCGACCCATCAAACTTCTGACCCGTCTCCTTATCCGCCACTAATTCAACCGCNCCGATCAAGCCCGCGCCTCGAGTATTTCCCACCAAAGGATGGTCACCGTATTGGTTGAGCCGCGATTGGAATATTTCGCCCATCTTTGCGGCGTGAGCAAACACCTGCCGTTCTTCAATGAGTTCCAAATTGCGCAACGCAACCGCCGCACAGACAGGGTGACCTGAATATGTGAATCCGTGGGCAAAATTACCTAGTTTCGAACTGGCCTCTACAAATGGTTGGTACATCGAATCCGGAACGATGACGGCGCTGATAGGTAGATAGGCTGACGAAAGCGCTTTAGCCACACTCATGGTCGTAGGCTTTATGCCCATGGTTTGACAACCAAAGGGGTTGCCGGTTCGACCGAATCCACAAATGACTTCATCATCGATAAAAAGTACGCCATGACGCTCGAGAACTGCTTGTATCTTTTCGTAATATCCATCCGGGGGCACAATCACGCCACCGGCCCCCAATACCGGTTCGGCGATAAACGCCGCGATGGTTTCGGGTCCTTCTTCCTCGATCAAATCCGACAGGCTGTTGGCTAATCGAGTGGTAAATTGGTCCTCGGTCTCTCCTTCGTGAGCTTCCCGATAGTAGTGAGGCGATTCTGTGTGGAGAATGCCTTGAATCGGCAGATCAAAGGCTTTGTGAAAAGGCGCTAAGCCAGTGAGGCTTCCGCTCGCCACCGTCACCCCGTGATACCCACTCCAGCGCGAGATGATTTTCTTCTTTTCGGGTCGACCCATGAGATTGTGGTAGTACCACATGAGCTTGATTTGAGTGTCGTTCGCGTCAGAGCCTGTAAGCCCAAAAAAAACGCGCCCCCCTTCAATAGGAACAATCTCCATCAACTTTTCAGCGAGCAGCACGCTCGGCTCGTTGGTCTTACCACCGAAAAGCTGCGAATAGGATAACTTTTTAAGTTGTTCATTCGCGGCGTCGGCTAGTTCCTCAACTCCATACCCCAGTGCCGTGCACCAGAGGCCAGCCATTCCCTCCAAGTACTGCTTACCGTGGTTGTCCCAAAGGTAAACGCCTTTAGCTTCGGAATGCACCGTGGGGCCTTGACGCTGCAGCTCGCCTAAGTTCGTGTTTGGATGCAACAAGTGCCGAAGATCGCGGGCCTCAATTGAATCTGGCGCCAATTCGTTATGAAGGGGTTCGCTCACGTTTTTCATTCTCCCTTTTTGAAATCCATTGTAATGCGCGTGAAAACGCGCTGACATTTTCCTACAAGACGGAACAACGAGTTGATGTCATCCGACAACCTAGTTGCCCAACGCCTTGTCGTTGGCACCAGGAGCGCACCCCTTATCGATCGAACTGTTCCGTTCAGATCAGATCCGCGGGTTCAAGCGAAAATTCTTTGATGACTTGATCTGCATAATCGATGCGTCCGGTCAAGCTCTTGGCGTCTCCGTAACACAACCGCAAACATGCTTCCGCCATATGCTCCACGGGCGTTACTCGGTCCTTATTGTTTTCGTTGATCAGTTTGTGGTGCACCACGCCAGGGGTTGCGACAAGCCCAGGAGAAATCACATTTACGCCAACGCCGGTACCGTAGACTTCTTGCGCAAGCCCAGTGGTAAACCGCTCAAGCGCGGCTTTGCACATACCGTACACGGTGCCGCCATGTCCGCCGGGGGCCAGTGCTTCCGGGTGAATTGCGGCGTGCGAGGAAATATTCAAGATCCAGCCGTCGCCCCGCTCCAGCATCGAAGGTAAACACGCCTGAGCGAGCTCGAATGGCGCCCACACTTGAACATCCATCATTGTGCGAAACCGCTTCTCCGAAAAATCGTGGACCGGAACGAACCAGGTCACCGCGGCGTTGTTAACAAGGATATCAACGGGTCCGAACCGCTCCTGCGTTTCCGCTATGAGATTCTCTCTATCCTCGGCAACCGCCAAATCGGATTTGATGGCAACGGCCTCACCGCCAGCATCGGTAATCTTTTTCACCGTTGCTTTAATCGTGCCGGGCAAAAAATGGTCCGCTTCTTCCACCGTGCGCGCCGAAACGACCACTCGAGCACCTTCCATCGCAAACCTGACCGCGATCGCCTCTCCTATACCCCGACTAGCACCCGTAACCACCGCAACTTTTCCAGCGAGCACACCATTTTTGTTGATCGATGTCATCTCATCCCCCAGGTAAATAACTTTTCCGAAACACGATCTTTAAGACTACACGTATACACGCGAAACGCGTGACCCTATGCGGGAAAGAATTTCGTAGCCCGACGTCCCCGTCATCTCAGCCACCTCGTCCAGCGTGACCGTGGCACCGATTACTTCGAGCCAATCGCCAACGGCAATACTGGGATCATCGGTCACGTCAACGTGGATCAAATCCATCCCTATTTGACCTAAGACAGACAAACGCGCGCCGTTGTGGGCAAGCTGCCCTTTCCCTGAGAGAACCCGTGACACACCATCGGCATAGCCGACGCCAACAATGGCAATTTCGATATTTTGTGGTGCTACATACGTTGCCCCATACCCTACGGATTCCCCCGCATTGACGCGACGCCGTTGAACGACCTGCGCTTCAAACACGGCAGCATTACGAAAATCGTTGGCTTTATCGAGGTATGGATTACCACCGTACAACCCGATACCAGGCCGCGTTATCCCGCCTTGATATTGAGTACCATTTAGCGTNCCAGCNGAATTGCCGAAGCTTGTTTCTATNCCTGGAAAGTCTTCGCAAACGCGGCTGAATANATNTACCTGCTTTTCATTTTGTGGNTGTTGAGGCTCGTNCGCGCACGCGAGGTGGCTCATCANAAGCACCAATTCGATGCCNTCGAGCANCGTCGGCGCAAGCTCTNNCGGGTCAAAGCCAAGTCTTTGCATTCCGGTATCCACCTGCAGCGCCGCNGGCGCNCCGTTTTGTCNCTTCCATAATNCGATTTGTTCGCGTGAATTAAGCACGGGNACAATGTTCGCCAACGNGAAAGCCNTCGCNGTANCCGCATCCGGNGGCCCCGAAAACACGTAAACNGCGCCTTCGNTGATNACCGACCTCAGCGCAAAACCCTCGTCTGGTGTCGCTACAAAAAAATGTTCGCAACCTTCCGTTTTTAACCGTNGGGCAACCGCTTCCATACCCAGCCCATAGGCGTCCGCTTTCACTACAGCACCAGCCAGCCCCGCTGAAGCTTCCACAAATCGACGATAATTCGCCGAGACCGAATCCAGATCGACGACAAGGCGGGCAANGCTCATGGGTCGCGNCTCGAATGAAAGTCCAGTNGCGTATTAGGAATCGAAAAGAACACCTGGATTCAGTATCCCGTGAGGATCCAGTGAATGTTTAGCCGCACGAAGAACCTCGCCGAAAAGCTCTGGTCGCTGCCGTTCCCAGCCATCTCGGTGCATCCGGCCCACCGCGTGNTGGTGGGTGACTGTACCGCCNGCATCAATGACNGCATCCACGGCAGCGTTTTTTATGACNTGCCAACGCTCGATTTCGCTACCTATTTCGACGGGTCCACTAAANGAATAGTAGGGGGCAGGTCCATCGNCATATACGTGGGTGAAACGACAAGAAAGTTGGGCATCTTCACCAAGCGTCTCCCGCAGTGCCCGGCCCACACGCTCTCGAACTGCGCCATCAAAAGCGGGCCATTGATCCCAAGTAATTGCCGTTTCAAACGTATCCGAGAGCAATCCCAAGCCCGCGGTGAGGCCAGCGTTTACGCCAATAAATGCGTCGCGCCAGGCACCGACAGCNCCNCGTCGACCCGTGGCACTCCCACCACCGTCGTCGATGTGGACATCGTCATCGTCCACGACCCCACCAAATTCACGGGCAATGTTGATGGCGGCCCNTATATTTTCTCCTTGNGGTACATCGCCGGATTCAAAGCCCACGATGAGGAGAGCAGTTTCACCATCCATGCCCGCAGCGTTGGCTGCTTCCAACGGATCGAGAATGCGCAAATTGGCGGGCCAAAGTTTCGTCTGCACAATATGACGAACGGCCTCGCCACCCGCCTCCCAAGACGCGAACGCAACCCCAGCGGTGGCTCGATACACGGGGCGCTTCTGTAGTCGCAACCAACAATCGCTAATCAGCCCAAGCGTGCCCTCCGATCCGATCACAAGTCGATCAGGACTTGGGCCGGCGCCACTACCCGGCAGACGCCGCGATTCAAACCACCCTTTGGGGGTTAGCATTCGCGTCGACTCGACAAAATCGTCAATGTGGGTCTGGTTGGTAGCGTAGTGGCCCCCCGACCGTGTCGCCACCCACCCGCCAACGGTCGACCACGGAAAACTCTGAGGAAAATGCCGCAGTGTCAATCCATGCGGCTTAAGCGTGGCTTCAATATCGGGTCCCAGCATGCCGGCCTGAAANCGTCCCGCACGCGACGTTTCGTCAAGCTCTAACACAGTATTCATTTCGTCCAGGTCAACGGTCACCGCAGTATCTCGATCGAGCGGAGCGTTGACACCCCAAACGACGCTGGTGCCTCCACCGTATGGGATTACCGCGTGTTCTGAGTTATCACACCATTCGAGCACGGCTTCTAGTTCGTCCTCGTTTCGTGGGTGTGCGACTGCATCCGGCGGGTTGTCAAAAATACCTCGCAACGCCGCAAGCAGTTCCAGTGAGTGGCCGCCGTGGGTGTGGGTAATTCGTTCCACCTGCGACGCCGATACGAATTCTTCCAGTTTCNCAGGAATCTGAACGCGAGGTAACCGCAGCTTTATCGCATCAACATCCGGAATAGGCGGGGGTTCAATCGCGCGCCCCNNGCGTTTAGAAATCCGTTCGGCTGCGGCTCGGCGCTCGTTCTCCGACGGTTCATCCGATTGATAGCCCCAGGTCCAAAAGCTTCGCTGTTCCTTCCTAGCTGCCATTTAGATAATGCCAGTTACCATGAAANCCGTAGGGGACCCTATGCGGAAGTTGTCCGACGGCCACTGGGCCCAGCGCGACGTCTCGCGCATCAAACACAGCAAGATCGCTCCGGTTTTCGGCACCCCGATAAATAAGCGTCAGCAAGAATCCCGTGCCTTCTTCCGCACCTTCGGCCTCCGGAACAAATACCGGTTCACCTAAATAATCCCCGGCGTCGAGCTCATAACGGGTGGCGACGTCTTTTGCAAAATCGTGATGCACCAGCGCGTCAAAACCCATGCTGCCCTCACGACCCGTCGATGCAGCGTAGTATCCGTGTCGATATTCGAGCCCGGCGCGGCGCTCATCAAGCCGCGGGAATTCGCCGGTAATATCGTCCAGATAAGTCCTTTTGACTCCGCGCGCATTATCAGCGAGATCAATTTCCCATTCGCACAAACGTGCATTCGCCTTTTTTGGATCGGCCGGGCTGCCATCCGCNTGCGGGAATAGCGGCGCCTCTTCAAACTGCATTACGTGTGCGCGGATCGTATTCCCAGACGTCATCGCATTCATCGGATGAAAGACGTAACAAGGATCGGTTTCATACCAACGGATGTCCTTCACGGAACCGTCCCGCGGCATTACGCCAATATGGCTGCCTTTCTCGGGCTCCCAGGCAAAGGCCGGTTCACCCCGCATCGCTCTTTCGACGCTGCCCGTAAGCGGCAGAATCGGAAAAATAACGTGCTCTGACGTCACGATGAAATCGTGGACCATACTGCTAATCGGTGCTTCAAATCGTTCCGATCGAGTCAGCACGCCATCNGCGTTGACAACTTGGTATGAGAGGCCCTTGCCTAGCACGCCATCGACCATGTAACCGAAAAAAATCATTTCGCCGGTTACCGGATCTATTTTGGGATGCGCGGTCATCGGACCCTCAAACGTGTCGTCAAAGCGCCAAGGTCCGATCGATTCGAGCGTTTGCGAGTCGACTTCAAAAGGCGCGTGCCCTTCTTCCAAGGCGAGAAGACGTCCNCCGTGCCAAATCACATTGGTGTTAGCTAGGCCGTCGGTCTCAATACCAGCTACCGAGGGATCGGCATCCATTGGATTAAAAGCACCGAAAAGTGAACGTCCAGCGTCACGCTCTTTATGCCACTTGACGGTTCGTAACCAACGATTGCGGTATCGCACCTTGCCTTCGGCAATGACGAACTGGTGCAACATGCCATCCCCAGTAAACCAATGATGTTCTCCCCGCGGTGGAAATTGAGGGTCCGGCCCATTGCGGTAATACGCAACTTCAAGCGATTGCGGTAGCTCTCCCTCGATAACCAGGTCATCGATATCGGCCTCCATACGAATCGGCGCAAAATTGCCTTGCAACTGGGGGTGTATCGGATATGGCTGTGTCATTGCATNGCTCCTTTATTGGTGCGGTTGGAGAAATTCTCTCACCACACGATTGAATTTGTCGGGTATCTCAAAATATGACGAGTGGCCTGCGTCACCGAGATTGACCAACGTCGCGCCGGGAACCATCGCTGCTCCAATTTCAACGACCCTAGGTGGTACGACGACATCCTTATCCGCCGTGATGAACAACGTGGGCGTTTTGAAGGCCTCCATTTCNGCTAAATCGATTTGTTNACCGCGATTACGCAACCCGCCCAGACCGACACGAGAGAAGTCGAGGTTCATCGCACCAATGCAATTATAAAGGTGCGAAAGCGGCCGATTCTTCTCAGGCAGATCCAACGCAACGGCCCAACTGCCAAAGGGTTGGGTCGGTTGCGGCCGCACGTGTTCGCGGCGAATGTCATCGATGGCCTCGCTACTTAGTCCGCCCACCGTATGGCTCATCACAAGTGCTGACACTCGATCTGGTTCGGATAGGGTGAAATCGAGTCCCGTGCGACCCCCCATCGATTGGCAACAAAGCGCTGTCCGACCAATCCCCTCCGCGTCGAGAACGGACCTCAAATCAGCCACGAATAGATCGGGATCAAAATCCTCGTCGCGGCAACGCGACCGTCCAAAAGCTCGATGGTCAAAGGTCACGATGTCGTAATCATCGAAGAAAGAAGGAACCTGTTGCCACCAGCTTGCCGCGTTGCCACCAGCGCCGTGCGCAAACGTCAACCACGGCCGACTATTTTCATCGTCTCCTCGATACACGTCGTAGTGAATATCAATGCCATCATTCGAGACAAAACTCATGCCAACGCCAGCCCCCTGGCCAATCGCAGGCCGCAAGACCCCGCTGAGTCGCTACGCATAGTTGATCCCATCTCCCGCCAATACAGCTTTAGATGCAGATCGCGAGCAGTAAACATCACCAACAACCCCGCGCCTTGAGATCGTCGACTGGATACGCCGGATACATCGTCATGTCTTTGTAGATTCCGCATTTTTCGTCGTCAGTCAGATACTGATCTGCCCAGAGATTGAGGTGAACCGTGCGAATATCAATCGCAGCCGATTCCATGCGAATGCCCGCTTCCGGTTTCGCATCGAACACCAGTTTTTGTTCACCATTCCAGAGCTCCCATCTGGGTAGGGTACCGTTTCGCCCACGACCGGGATTACCAGTGCGCGCAAACTGAGTCCAATAAGATCGAATCGAAGCTGAAAGTTCAATCCTTCCCTCGTTATTGGACTCATCGAAAAGCTCATCCGCAAAGAAGCCCGTACGAAAGTTGCCAAAGACGAAGGGGATTTCCAATCCGTGGGCTGCGCCCATGATTTGTGGCCAATCCCGATCCGGAGTCGCACCCACGTCATCCCAGTCGAACCGATAGGCGTATACCGCCCCCGTCGCCATATTCGCCACCTGATCGACCCCATCGAAGTTCAACCAGTGGGAGTAATAACGATTAAATGCTTCATACCGCTGGGCATCGATTATTTGCGCTTTCGTTCCGGTCCATCGAACCAGAGACGGATCGTAGATCTGAAATAACTTCTGCTCGTCTCGATTCGCACCTACAAGCAACGGTTTCGCCGCTGCAGATCTTGGAGTCGTTGGCATCAATAGTCCGTCATAGACAACGCTCGGGATGTTGTACATCAAATTACTTTTGTCTCGATACACTCCTAGGATCGTTTCGTTAGGCAATTGACGCAGCCAGTCGCCGATTCCTTCGTCGTGGCCGGCTAGCTCTGCGCCCGCTTCCCGAGTTTGCACACGCCCCTCACCCAGCAGGAGATCAATCACGATTTCGGTTGCGCTCGCGGGTGTTCCTGGCGGATCGCCGGACACGGTATTCGTGGCCTGCCCGGGATTCATATTCCAGAATCCGCCACTTTGAACGATCGCCTTGTCGAACAAATCTTCGGCAGCGGGCGCCATGTATAGCGCCAGTACATTTTGTGCGCCTGCCGACTCGCCAAAAATCGTGATATTCAGCGGATCCCCACCAAAGTTAGCGGCATTTCTACGCACCCACTCGAGCGCCGCCATGAGATCGTAAAGGGCAAAATGTCCGCTCGCGCCTTCAGGAATGATGGAAGGATGGTGAAACCATCCGAACGGGCCGACTCGGTAATTGGTCACGATGACGACCACTCCATTTTCCGCAGCCAGTCTTGACCCATCGTAGGCTCGGGACGATCCGCTCGTTTGGCCCCCTCCATATATCCAAAACATCACGGGCAGGCTTTCATCGGGACCGGCTCCAACGGGAGCGTAAATGTCGACGTACTGACAGTCTTCCGACCCCACCACGGCTTTAGATAGAGAATCACCAGCGAGTTGAAGCGGAGGCTCACGAAAGTTGGTTGCCGCCAACGGCTCAGTCCTCGGACGGGGCGGCTTAGGTAACGTCCAACGTTCGGTAACGTCGGCAAACGGCACCCCCAACCACGCGATCGCACCGGGTTCCGATAACTTGCCTCTGACCGGGCCTTGCTCCGTCCATCGCTCGAGCAGGGGGTCTGTCACGGGCTTATTCTCCTTTGCACATCCACCACTTGGGATCAATAAAACGGCCACCATAAAGCACCCTAGAGCGCTCGCAGAGCGTCTTAAGCCCCAACCACTTAGGTGTGCATCGGAACGCGCTGTGTCTATGATGACGCCAACTACCCGCCCAAGGTTTTCAACATTGAGCCCTGAATCCCGCGCGATTGCCACCGCTCAGGCGTTCATTGACGCCTTTAATTCCCAGGACCACGAGCGACTCGCTGGAACGTTGAATTATCCCCATACCCGCTTGGCGTTGGGACGCTTTCGGACCTTCGATAGTGCTCAAGAGTCTGTTGCAGCGAGTACTGCGGCCGAACCGCGTCTCGCCGACGAAGGCTGGCACCACAGCGTCATCGCAAAGATCGAACCGGTTCACGTCGGCGTCGACAAGGTCCATCTTGCGATGACGGTTGAACGATGTCATGAAAACGAACTGGTCTACAACACGTTCGATACGTTGTGGATCGCGACGCTTGACGAGAACCACTGGGGAATCAAGTTTCGATCCAGCTTTCTACGGTGATGGATCCGGCAGTTCTGGTCGTTATCGGGTTGCGTTAATCTAGACCCATGGCTGGGATACACAATCAACGCGTGGCACGCATCGCCAACGAGAGTTTTGCCGATCTCCTCGGCATAGAGTTGGTGAGCAACCGGCCCGACCACGTCGTCGTTCGCATGCCCTATCGGACTGCGCTCGGCGTCGGTCGGATTCATGGAGGAGCCATCAGCGCGTTAATTGACGTTGCCGCCACGGCCTCGTTTTGGTCTGACCCCAACCTCAAAGAAACCGCCATGGGTGCAACGGTCGGCTTCACCGTGAATTTCCTGAAGCTTGCGGTCAACTCGGACTTAACCGCGACCGCAACGGTGCGCCGCCGCGGAGGGACACTCTGTACCGGCGATGTCTCGGTCACCAACGAGGTCGGTGATGAGGTCGCGATGGCGGTCGTAACGTACAAGTTGACGCAGTAATTCGGTCGACTGGATCAGCGGTCACGCACCATCTCGCGTCGTTCCCAACGATCGGTAAGTCCCAGGAGCGCGGCAAATTCAGGCGGGTTCCGGCGCAATACTTCGGGGTCGATGCCAGTATAACTTTCGATCGGTCGCACATTTTGACGATTGCAAGTTAGGTGCAACACGACCCGTTCACCCGGACGGGTACGAGCACAATTGCCATGCCACATGGCACCGTCCCACAATATGATCGACCCCGCGGGTGCGGCAACCGCAACCGCTTCCGATTCGCCTTCGCCACTTACCGGATGCCGCCGCAAGTGATGCGAACCCGGTACGAACCTTGTTGCACCTGCGTCTTCCGTAAATTCGTCGCAACAAAATATCGATGTAGCAATGACACTATGTCCAGGAAACGGTTGTTCGTATCCGTTCATATCGGCATGGATGGCGAAGGGTTTGGGCGTAGTCCGCTTAACCGATGCGGACACTTGACTCACGATAAAGTTAGGGCCCAGTAAAAGCTCGTACAACGTATTCAACTTCTCGAGTTGGACCGCCTGTTCGAAAACGATCCCCTCATTGAGCAGGTTCGTTGGAAATCGACGGAAGCCCTTCATACGCTGGTTGATGTGTAAAACGCTCTCGCGCAGCTCGTCGAAGAACGATAAAGGGGCCGCATCCCGGATCACGGTATAGCCATCAATCGATAAATCGGACACGTTGCCTTCGAGTTGCAACCCGTCGATTCGTTTCCTTAGGTTTTCTGTCTTTGCTCGTACCGCTTCCGCAGCATTCATTCCCACCATCCGAACATCACTTTGGCAACATCAGACTACTGAAAAGATAAGCGTTGAAAGCTTCCCTCACAATAGGAAACAAACTACCGTGTCTCGCCCACACCGTGAGGTATTGAACAATGGCCGTCGCCTCTCGCGAAGTACACCTCATCGAACGTCCGGAAGGACTACCGGTCGCAACGCAGTTCCAGATCGTCGAAACGACGATCGACGATCCAGCCGAAGGTGAATTCTTGATCCGAAACCAATACATGTCCGTCGATCCTGCCATGCGACCAAGACTTTCCAACGGGCAGCAGCCGCTTCACAAGCCTTTGGGGGCCGGTACCATTGGAGTTGTGACAGCGAGTCGGCATTCCGCCTTCGCCGAAGGCGACGTCGTACAGCACGGGTTGGGTTTTCGCGAATACGTCGTATCAGACGGTCGCGGAGTCAGCCGTCTCGACGCCGCTGGGTTCCCGCCAACGCTTTATATGCACGTGTTGGGACCGACTGGATTTACCGCATGGGGAGGAATGCTCATTACTGGCGAACTCAAGGATGGCGAAAATGTCTTCGTTTCGGCTGCAGCCGGCGCAGTTGGTTCAGTCGCCGCACAAATTGCGCGGATCAAGGGCTGTTACGTCATCGGGAGCGCCGGCAGCAGCGAAAAGTGCGAATGGCTCGAGAACGAGCTCAGCATCGACGTCGCTATCAATTACAAGGAAGGCGTGCTCCGTAAGAATCTAAAAGCCGCGGCCACACAAGGTATCGACGTGTATTTCGAAAATGTGGGTGGCGAACACTTGGACGCAGCACTACCACGGATGAACGTCGGAGGGCGGATACCCGTGTGTGGAATGATCTCGGCGTACAACAACTTCGGTGCACGTTCAACGGGAGTCACGACGCTTTCGAATATGGTCTACCAGCGCATCACCATGCGCGGTTTCGTCGTTACTGATTTTGAGGAGAAACGCGAAAAATTCCTTGACGACATGCGCGGTTGGGTCGCAGACGGCCAAATGAAGTATCGCGAAACCGTGTTCGAGGGCATCGAACAGGCGGCCGACGCGCTCATTGGACTCTTTACCGGTGAAAATATCGGCAAGGCGCTGGTGAAGCTGGACTGAGACTCAGGACACGTCGGGAAAAGGATCGTCCATATTGTCCGGCAAGGGCACGTCGAACGCGTTAAGGGTCAGCGAAACAAGGCAGTAGTACCCCACGACGCTGACGAGTTCAATCAAACCTTCCTCACTCCAACTGGAAATCGCCCGTGCGTACGTTGCATCTGAGATGCGATGAGCATCCATAAGCTCTGTGGCAACGGACCAGGCTAAGGATTGGGTGCCTTTCAAGACTGGATCGCGACCCAGGCGTATGTTTTCAATCGCGGCCGCGTCCACACCGGCGGCTTGGGCAAGGCGCGCGTGTGCGGCGAACTCAAACTTTGCCTGGTGGTGCGCGCCGACAACGCAAATCGCAACTTCTTTGACGTCCTCCGCGATCGAAGTCTCAAACCGAGCGACTCCGCCCAACGCTTGTACCGCCATTCCAATGCGTGGGGCCCTGACCCAGACTCCAAAAGGACCCACCAAACCAATCGGAGTTCCGCCGCCACGCGGCCCGCTGTTAATCGCATCCAAGACTGTTCGCTGGTCTTCCGTTAACTGGTCGAGTGCAAGGACTTCAAGTCGGGACATAAAAACTCCTGTTGGTGTTGATTTATTAACTCGGTAAATAACGCGGTCGCGCAAGAAACACCAGCGGCTGGGATGCACCAACTGGGAACACCGATGCAGCGGTACTCTCTGACACCGACCGGTTAATCAGGCAGCCGGCTCGTAAACGAAAGTCCGCGCCAATTAGCGTTTTTTTGCGAGGCTCGTGTAGATCCTGTCAACGAAGCCGAGTGACGCGGATTCCTCACCGTACCGATCGGTATAGTCCGCGGTCGGGTTGCTCGCCATTATGTCTTGGAGCGATTTGCCCGCATCCATCAGCTTTTTCACCCGGTCACGCACCGTGGTCAACATCGCGATATAGTCGGCAAGCGCGTCGGTATCGGTTATCTCGCCATGTCCTGGGATCACTACCGCCCCCGGTTCAAGTTGATCCAACGTCTGTTGGCAAAAGGCAATCATGCCGTCGATGTCGCCACCGCTATCAGCGTCAATAAACGGATAACCAGCGTTGTTAAATACGTCGCCGAGATGTACCGCGTTGTGGTCGCGAAAAAATACCGCCACGTCGCCCGTCGTATGCGCCGGGCCGAAATGCATCAGATCGATTCGCTCGCCGTTGTAATGGAATTGCATCCCGTCATCAAAGGTAATACTGGGTAACGCGTCAGCCGGATACGGAGATTGTCCGTACCGAGCGAGAACTAAATTAATCACGCCGCCGCTCGCCATATCAACTCGCGCATTCGACTGCGCGACGATTTGTGTTCCTGCGGGGCCTAGTGCCAGGTTTCCCTGGGCATGATCAAAGTGCCAATGAGAGTTTATCGCGTAGTCAATCTGCGGACTCTCGCGGCTGGCGTGCCGTGTTCCCCCAAGGGTCGCAACCGCGTCATAAATCTTATCCATCATCTCTGGGAACTGATCATCGACGATCATGACACCGTCGCTGCCAACGGAGACCGCGATATTTCCACCAACACCGAATAGAACGAATAGACCATCGCCGACTTTTTCGCTCCGTATTTCAGTAGCTTCAAAATCCCATCCAAACATGGGCATCAGTTCGTCTAGAGTCAAAGCCTGGTCGTCAGCGACGCAACCAATCCCCCAACAACCGATTAGCGCCGTTAAGAAAAATTTATTCATGCTTCCCCCGGAACTGTTGAAAAAATATTGTCCGCACCGAAAAGCAAAACTGAAAGGTTTCTGCGTGTGAGTCAAGGCTCTCAAAGTTGGGTCATCGTATGGTGCATAATCTTCTGACAACAGACGAATTCGCCGTCAATCAACCCAAAACGTAACCCGCTCGCCAGGTTAGGACTCCGAGAACGTGAAATTAGGCCTGATAGCCGATACCCATATTCCAGGCACCACCAAAACGCTGTGGCCCCAAATCGTCCACGCGTTTAGCGAAGTTGACGGGATCCTCCACGCGGGAGATCTGTGGACGGTTGATGTAATCGACGAACTTGCGCAGCTCGCGCCAACGCATGTTGCCACAGGAAACGGCGACCTTGAACTCACCGACAAGCGCTTGAAGGAGACCTGGCAGCTCCAATTCGACAATGTAACGGTTGGTCTAGTTCACGAATTTCCGACCGCTCGAAGGCGGGCCGCCGATTATCTAATGCGCCGCAGAAATAGGCTATTTCGAGCGCCTCTACCAAACGTCATCGTATACGGGCACACGCACTACGACGAAATTCATCTCGTCGACCAACTAATGTGCGTGAACCCTGGTTCGCCAACGCTCCCGAGGAACCAAGATCTGCGGCACGGTACCATCGGTTTCCTTGAAATTGAGGGACGGCGCGCGACCGCCACAATCAGCCAGATCACCAGCGACGGGATAGAAACGATCCACGAGAAAACGACCGAATTCCCTTGACGTCAACTTGACGCGGCCTAAGCCCAATTCCTATCCAGAAATCTGTGCTCGCTCTCGTGTAGACAAAGACGACCCCATACGCACGGTTCGTCGATTCCAATCCCACGCGATCGTCCCCATGACCACGTTGGTGAGAGCCGTGGCAGCAAATATCCCCGGGTACCCCCACACCCAATTCGCCAAAATGGCGATTGGAACGTACATAACGAAGGTCCTTAACAAAGCGATAATCAGTGGTGGTGCGGGCCGGCCCAGCGCGTTGAAGCAGGTGCTGGCGACCTGCATCACGCCCATGAACCCGATCGAAAGCGGCACGATCAGAAAAAACATTCGGGCCACCGCCCCCACGGTCTCATTGTCATCGATGAGACGGACAAAATAGTCACCCCCCAGAAATAACACGACAAACGTCACCAGCCCCCAGGCAAGACAAAATCGGTTGCTCAACGAAAGCGCCTGTCGCGCTCGTTCAAACTGGCCTGCGCCCCAGTTTTGGCCCACGAACGGGCCAATGGACGAGGAAGCACCCCAGAGAACCATGTGCACCATGGTTTCTACGCGCATGGCAACGTTGTAGCCCGCCACCACTTCATGGCCGTGCGCCGCGAGGAGACGGGTAATAATGAGCATGGACACGGGCTGGATTAGGCCGCTCGCCGTGGCGGGTCCACCCACGTGAACAATCGCCGCGAACGACTGCCAAAACCCCTTCATCGAACGGCGGATCATGCGTGCCCTGACCAACAACGCCAGATAGATGCTGACGCTAAACACGCGGGACAACACGTACGCCCATGCAGCGCCCGCGATTCCTAACGCCGGTAGTCCAAACCACCCGAAGATCAACACCGGTCCGAAGGCCATCTGCAGGACCGAACCCGTCGTCATGACGATGCCTGGGCTTGCAGCGCGACCCGTTGCTCTCAGCAACGTCGACCCGACCATCGAGAGCATAAATAGCGGGAACCCCAACATGTATACCGTCAGATAATCGACCGCCATCTCACGAACTTCGCCCGTCGCTCCAAGCGCAGTAATCACGATTTCGGCATACCAGAAACCGAGCAATCCTATGACGCTACCGACGACAAGCACCAATAGCTGCGCATGGGTCACCAGCACGGCAGCTCGTTCACCATCACCGCTTCCGACCGAACGAGCGATCACGGAAGAAGCCCCCGTCCCAATCCCGCCGGCAAACGCAAACAACGTGATCGTCACCGGGAAAGCAAAACCAAGCGCAGCTAATGCTTCGGTACCAATCCATCCGAGATAGACAGCCTCAACCAAACGGGCAAAATTCATGCTCAACGATCCCATCGTAATGAAGGACCCCAACCGCAGGAGGTGGCGCCCAACACTGCCCTCGGTAAACGTTGCGCCTACCCGTCGATCACTCATAGAGTTCTATTTTTCCCATCGCCGGTGCAACGGCGTGAATGAGGCACCATGGCAGAACAAGACCCAGCGGCCCGTATTGAAGATCTTGAAACCAAATTAACCTTCCAAGAGGACACGATCCAGAAACTGAACGACGTCATTGTCACGTGCCAAACGCGCGTCGACGAACACGACGCCATGATCCGCATGCTTATGGAACAAGTTCGAACGGCGGAACATATCATCAACCCGGAGGACGAACCTCCGCCACCCCATTACTGAGCCAAGCGTCTGTTTATCATACGGGGAAACGCGCGCCGGGTTGGCAAACCCCGCTGGACCGCAGAGAATCAACAATGAAAAACCCAACAAAGGAAACACTCCTTCGATGAGTTATGCCGGGGACCGCATCATCCACGACGCCGACAGCCACCTAATGGAAATGCCCGATTTCCTGACGGCGCACGCAGATGCGTCGGTCCGTTCCTCTCTTCCAAATCTCGGGCAAACCACAACGGGAATATTCGACCCGGGAGAGCACGTTGGATTAAAACGACATTCGCCCGAAACCGTGGCGCGCCTGCTGGAGCTCGGCGATCAAATCACTCGAGGTCCGAAATGGCACGACGCACTGGGCGCATTCGACGGCGAGGAAAGGGGAAAGGCCCTCGACCTCTTGGGGTTTCAACGACAAGTGATCTTTTCGTCATTTTGCGGGCGATTGATCTTTGGCGCCTCTGACGACGCCGTAAGTTACGGCGCTGCAACCGCTCATAATCGAGCCATGGCAGAGTTCGTCGACGGCGATGCCCGGTTGATCGGCGTGGCCATGGTGCCGTTACAGGATCCAGATAGCGCACTCAAAGAAATCGACGTCGCGCTTCATTTAGGCCTTGGCGCGGTTTGGATCAGCGCAGATCCTCCTGGGGGTCGATCGCCCGGACATCCTTTGCACGATCGTATTTGGGCTGCCCTCGAAGAGGCTCGTGTGCCGTTTATTCTGCACGTCGGAAGTGCACCGTTATCGATCGAGGAACCATGGATGAATGACGGTCGTCCGGACCGGACCACGGCCCGAGGGGGTGCAGAAGTCATTGGTTCGAAAGACCTGACGGTGATTCATCATGCAGCTCAGCGCTTTATTTCTACGCTCGTGCTCGACGGAGTATTGGAACAATTCCCATCGCTCAAGGGTGGCGTGATCGAAATCGGTGCCGGCTGGGTACCGGATATGATTCGTCGCCTCGATTACGCAGCAGACATATGGTCTCGCTCTGAACCCCACTTGGCTGACATGTCCAGAACACCGGGGCAACAGATTCGAGAACAACTCCGCTTTACACCCTACCCCTTCGAAAACGTGGAACAGCTCGTTAACGAGTCGTACCCCGAGTTGTATCTATTTTCGTCCGACTACCCTCATGCCGAAGGAGGTCGTGATCCGCTCGGTCGATTTGATCGCACCACGGCATCTTTGAACGCAGCCGACCGTGACCGCTTCTTTCGCACGAATTTTCTTGACCTGTATCCTCGAGATTAAGCCGTGAGTATGTTGAAGTTCGAGATCTCCGAATCGATTTACCAACGCGCGTTTGTCGCGTCGCGAGCCAAAGCAGAAACCAAGTATGTCTAGTCGAACCATTGAGTTAACCGAATCCCTTTATAACTACCTTCTTCAAACAGGTATTAAGGAATCGTCTATCGCCCACGAGCTCCGTGTGAAAACGCAGGAGTCCACGCCCTGGCACAGGATGCAGATCTCTCCAGAACAGGGAGCCTTTATGGCGCTTTTGGTACGCCTAATCGGTGCAAAAAAGACTATCGAGGTAGGCACATTTACCGGATACAGTGCGCTTGTGGTGGCAGAAGCCCTGCCCGAAGACGGTCGCATCACCGCATGTGACGTCTCGGAAGAATGGACATCGATCGCCCGCGCTTTCTGGGAACGGGCGGAGTTACAAGGGAAAATCGACTTGCACCTGCGACCTGCCACTGAAACGCTCGACGAACTTATCGATCAAGGCGGAGCGGATTCTTTCGACTTTGCTTTTATCGACGCCGACAAGGCCAACTACGATGAATACTATGAGCGATGTCTCGTTCTGTTACGACCAGGCGGATTGGTTGGAATCGATAACGTTCTCTGGGGAGGTCGTGTCGCTGACGATACCGACGACGACGATACCCGAGCGATCAGAGCGTTAAACGAGAAAGTGCGGTCCGACAAACGAGTGTGGGCGACAATCCTCCCGATTGGCGATGGACTCACGTTAGCGATCAAGCAATAGGCACTTAAGCACTCAAACGCAGATTTTCGGAACGCTGAGCGCCGGGATCGCCTGACCAGGGAATGGGGATTTCCCCTTGCGCCGTGACTCGGTGGCCGCGTCTTTCGTGAGGCCAATAGTCCCAGACTGCGTGATGCTGTACGCATCGATTATCCCAAACCGCGATCGCATTCTCAGACCAAACGAAACGGCATTGAAACGCGACCTGCTCGGCATGGTCTAACAAAAATCCAAAGAGCGCCCTTGCTTCCAAACGCGGGAGGTCATTGATTCGTTCGGCAAATTCGCGGTTAACGTACAAGGCCGGTCGGTGGCTATCGGGGTGTTCCCGTACCAAAGGATGGTCAGCTTCGGGCCAACTGGCCTCGCCCGGTTTGTCGAATCGAAATAAACGTCGATAGGCATCTTCGCCGGAGTGGTGCGCGGTCAAACCATCCAGCAAGGTTTTCATCCGTTCCGACAAAGCGTCGTACGCCGCATTCATGCTCGAGAACAAGGTATCTCCACCGCTCGGTGGAATTTCATGCAACTGCAACGTCGTAATTGAGGGCGGAGCTTCGTCACAGGAAACATCGGAATGCCAGCGATTGCCGGCTGCCACATCGGTCTCTCGCGTCGTCCGTATTTTCATAAGCCCAGGGTATTCGGCCGCGACGCCCCGCGACGCGGGGTGCACATGTACGGGTCCGAACCGACCGGCAAAGGCAATCTGTTGTTCTGGCGAAAGTCTTGGTTGATCTCTGAAGAAAATAACGCCATGGGCAACCGATGCTTGATGAATTTCCCCAAATTGTTGATCGGTCAAATTCGCCAAATCGGCGCCCCAAATTTCGGCGCCTATAATCGGGTTTAACGGACGTATCTCGATCGTCATGGCCGTCGCAATCCTCCGCCTTGATGGCTACATACCTGTAGAGTGGCACGTTGGTAGAGCAGGTCAATGGGCGAATTTGCACCGTGCTGTCGCAGCAAGGACTCAAATGCATTCGCCAACACTTCTCGATTAGCCATCAAATCAGCAAGCCATGAGGCGTCGATTGTGCCTAACTAGTACAATGCGCGGTTTTTCGCGCGCCGTATGCCCGTACGGGTTGCGTTACGAAGGGTCTATTTCGTATGTATCGTCGAGTAGTACTGTCCGGATTGTTCGCCATCGTTGGTTCGTTGCCTATTCAGGCGGAGCCCGGCGTCGCCATCGCTGGCAGTTTCCGCCAGTTAGACAATGCGCTCTCTGCGCAGCAGGCGTTGCAGGCCAAACTTGGTGTCCAAATGCAAGTTGCGGAAACCGAAGTAAACGCGCAGCGATGGTATCGTGTCCAAGCGACCTCCGGCGATGCGCGAGCGTTGGTGGCGAAAATGTTACGGGTAGGAATTGAAGGTGCGTTTTTTCAGCCGACAGCACGCGCCCTGGTCGATTCGGACAGAGATCGTGCGACTTCAGCAATGACGATAACCGGCCGGCCGAGTGTTACGACCCCACGCGACAGTCTTCCTATCTCAAATGCTCCCGCACGATCTGGATCGGGACCGCAGGAAATTAAAGGCGTGCTCAACGGCATGCCCATGCACTATATCCCGCTTAAAACACGCCCCCACGCCACAACAAACGTCACCGTGGATGGCGTGGTGGATGAGGCCATTTGGAGCCAGATCCCCCACTACGACAACATGCGGGTGGCAATACCCGGAACCGGGGAGCCCGCGAACTACCCTACCGAAATCCGTTTGCTCGCGACCGAGCGCGGTCTCTACGTCAGCGCCGTCATGTACCAACCCGCAGATAGTCTTGTCAGTAGCTTAAGTGAGCGAGACGAGTTTATTGATCGCGACAATTTTGGTGTGACCCTCGATACCACCGGCAATGCGCTTTTTGGTTACTGGTTCATGATGGGTCTTGGAGGATCCAAGGGAGACGGGAAGGTCCTGCCGGAAAGAAGATATTCGAGGTCCTGGGACGGCCCGTGGTTGGGCAAAACCTCGACTTTCGATGGTGGATGGACGGCCGAAATGTATTTTCCCTGGTCCATGATGAGCCTTCCCGAGACCGACGGCCGTCGGAACATTGGTTTTGCCGCGACCCGCCAAGTAGCCCACGCAAACCAGCGATACCAATGGCCTGGGCATTCGTATTCGGCCTCGCAATTCGTTAGCGCGCTGAACACCTTGCACGTTGAAGGCGTCGAACCAAGACAACAGTTCTCCATCATTCCTTACGCCTCGACGACGGCGGATATCGCACGGGATGAAAACCAGACCCAGATCGGTGTTGATCTTTCCTGGAAGCCATCGCCGAAACTGGAAGTCACCGGATCCGTCATGCCCGACTTTGGTGCCGTCGAAAGCGATCGTGTGGTCTTGAACTTGACGGCAATGGAGACGTTTTTCGAAGAAAAGCGGCTGTTTTTTCTCGAAGGTAATGAGGTCTTTGAGACTACGCCGCGCTCCGATATGCAGGTCGCCATGCGCACGCTTACCAACGAGGATTTTTCGACCGCGTCGCGTAAAGTGTTTACGATGGATTTCATCCCCACGCCCATCTCCATCGTCAATACGCGCCGCATCGGCGGTACAGCCAATCAAGTCTCCCGCCCCGAAGGTGTGACCCCGTTGCCCGGCGAGCGCGATCTTCCCACCGAGCTATTAGGCGCGGCCAAATTCACGGGTTCCATCGGCGACTTCCGTTACGGGATCCTCAGTGCGTTTGAAGACGACGTCCAATGGTTTGCCACTGACAGCACCGGCACCGACGTCAATATTGAAGCACCAGGTCGTGATTTCGGCGTCGCCCGATTGGTCTATGAGGCAGGTGCCACCAACCGTTATTCCGTCGGCTATATTGGCACCCACACCGGCGGTCCGCTCTACAACGCCCAAGTCCACGGGCTGGACGCGCACTACAGCACCGGCAATGGACGCTGGATCGCCGATCTCCAGTTGATGCGGAGCGACGTTGATGAGAGTACCGGGTCCGGCGCCCTCGTCGACATCCTGTTTGCACCCGGTCCGACACGACAACACAAAATCGAACTCGAATATTTCGACGACGAAATCGATCTGAACGATTTGGGGTTCCAACGGCGTAACGGGTACAGCGGAGCGCAGTATGTCTTTTTGTACGCGAATGCGGAAAAACGCGGTTTTATGGAGTCGACTCGGGGCACAGTTGCTCTGCGTCATCACTATAACGACGACGGAAAAGTCATCGATAGCGGTATCTACTGGCGCAATATTTTGGCTTTACCGAAGCGCAACACCGTCCGTACTGGATTTGGTTTCATGCCCAGACGGTGGGAAGACATCGACAGTCGTGGCAATGGTGTCTACCGTGTGGAGGAGCGTCTGTGGTGGTCGCTCGTCTGGTCCACTGATGCGAGCAAAACCTTTAGCTATTCTTTTGGCGCCAACGGCGAGCAAGAAAACCTCGGCGATTGGACAGACGGACTGTCTGCGGGCGTGACTATTCGCCCTTCGGATCGAATCTATGCGGACATTGAAGTGGACTACAAGCGTCGAGACGGCTGGATCGTTTACCAAGGGGGGCGGAATTTCGGTTCGTACCACGGCGCCGATTGGCAACCTCGTATTAAGATCAACTGGTTTATAGCGCCGCAACACCAACTACGTTTGCTATTGCAATGGGCCGGAGTCCGCGTGGACGAGCGGGGTTTCTTTCGTATCCCCGACAGCGATGGCTCACTCATTCCCGCGGAGCGAAGCTTGGACTCGCACGACTTCACCGTGAGTTTATTAACCACCCAGCTTCGTTACCGCTGGGAAATCGCACCACTGACCGATTTCTTCTTGGTCTACAACCGGGGCAACGCACTGCCCAACCAAATCGAAAAACCGATCGCCGACCTATTCCAAGATGCCTTCCAAGATCCTGTCGTCGATTCGCTCGTTGCCAAGTTTCGGTATCGATTCGGAAATTGATTTGGGCAGTCCTCGACCAAAAGGAATAAAAACATGACCACTTCTCCTCTGCCGATCGGTGATGCAAGCGCGCTAGGATTTGACGCCAACCGCCTGGCCCTGATCGGCCCGGCGATGGAAGAATACGTTGCCGATAAACGGGTCCCAAACCTCGTCACATTGGTCGCTCGTCGAGGGCAAATCGTCCATTTCGAGGCCCGCGGCGTTCTCGACTTTGATTCCGACCAACCGGCCGGTAAAGAAACCCTGTTTCGAATGTTTTCGAACACAAAACCTATCGCCGGTGTCGCCACGCTGATCCTTGCCGAACGCGGCGTACTAACACCCGATGACCCAGTGTCCCGATTCCTTCCTGAATTCTCGAAGCAGCAAGTGCGCAGCCCTAGCGAGCCAATGATGACGGAACGGGCCCGGCGGGGGATCACCATCCGCGATTGCTTAACCAACACCACCGGTCTGACCAGTCCAGCGACCATGCCGAATTTCTACCGCCAGCAATACCGTGAGGTCCTCGAGACCCTCGGCTGGATTTCGAATCGAAACGACGAAGATCGCGTTCGACCAAGCAATCGGGAGCGCGTTGAAGCCCTGGCACAGCTTCCCCTGGCCGCGCATCCCGGGGATAGTTTCGGTTACCACCTTGGCTACCCCATTCTCGGCGCCGTACTCGAAGCGGCAAGCGGCCAACCTCTCGATGTCTTTTTCCGCGACAATATTTTTGGCCCGTTGGCCATGGTGGACACTGACTTTTATATCAAGGACGGCGCCCTCGAACGGTTTGGCGCATGTTACGTACCTCGCAGAGAGGGCGACAGCGTTCAACTAGTCGCAACCGAAACCGCGGAGACGAGCGAAAAAACCACGGGCCCCAGGACCCAATTCGGAGCCGGTGGCGACTCCGGCGGCATACTCTCCACCGCAGGCGACTATGCACGCTTTGGACAAATGCTATTAAACGGAGGCGAATTGGACGGTGAGCGGATTCTCGGGCGTAAAACCGTCGAGATCATGATCGGGAACCACACAGGAGAAATGGAGATCCCGATGACGGGGCCGGGATTCCATTGGGGCCTTGGTGTGGCTACCTATCACGGCCGTAATCGCCCGCCACTCATCCGCTCCGTGGGGACGTACGGTTGGGGAGGCGCCGCGGGCACGACCTATTTCGCTGACCCCGCTGAAGAACTCTTGGCGGTATGTCTAACCCAGGTGTTACAGCACGGCATGATGCCGAACAATAATTACCAGGAAACCTTTCAACGGTTGGCCTACCAAGCGCTGAACTAACACGAAGTTCCTTGACTTGACTCCTGTGCGTGAAACATTCGCCTGGCCAAGACCTTACTGCTATCTTCCTTCGTCGTTCGCGCCCGTAGCTCAGTTGGATAGAGTGTTGGCCTCCGAAGCCAAAGGTCGTGCGTTCGAATCGCACCGGGCGCGCCACACCGGAACGTACGAAGAAGGATGCAC
>PBGU01000039.1 GCA_002719135.1 Gammaproteobacteria bacterium | reverse complement strand
CAGGTCCACTCGATGGGATTCGGATCGTTGACTTCACGACGATGATCGCAGGTCCATATGCCACCATGATTCTTGCCGATCAAGGTGCAGACGTTATTAAGATTGAGGCGCCGATACGGAGCGATCATGTTCGGCGCGCCGGAGATGGCCAGCGTCACTTCTCCGCGGCGTTCTTGAACAACAATCGAAACAAGCGCTCGCTTTCCGTGGATGTGAAAGCCGAAGCTGGTCGCGAATTGATGTTGAAACTCACACAAGCCGCCGATGTGTTTGTCCAAAACTTTCGTCCTGGCGTGATGGCCCGGCTCGGGATTGATGAGCCACAACTTCGGACCGTTAACCCGGGCCTAATTTATGTGTCCATGAGTGGTTGGGGAGAGTCCGGGCCGTATGCGCATAAGCCCGTTTACGACCCGATCATTCAAGCCCTCTCAGGTCTCGCCAGTGTCCAGGCTGGATCAGATCAAGCGAGGCCTAGGCTTATCCGGACGATTTTACCCGATAAGTTGACGGGCATCACCGCAGCACAAGCCGTTACGTCGGCGCTGGTTGCACGTGGCCGTAGTGGACAAGGACAACACGTACGACTGTCTATGCTTGATGCGGTCGTTGCGTTTATGTGGTCCTCGGATATGGGTGGACAAACGTTTGTAGGTAAAGAGGTTAGTTCTGCGAGGGCCGCGACCTTTATTGACTTGATCTACGAAACGAAGTCCGACTACATCAGTGTTTCGGTCATGAGCGACGAACAGTGGCGGGGTCTTTGCAACGCGGTTGGCCATCCAGAGTGGTTTGAAGATAACCGCTTTAAGACCGCGGCAGGTCGTGATCGCTATGCCAACGACCGCCTGGAATTAACGCAAGCGGCACTCCTTGAAAAAAACGCGTTCGAGTGGCTTGAAATTCTAGACGCCGCAGGCGTCCCGTGTGCGCCGGTGCTTAAACGGCATGAAATGATTCATCATCCGCAGGTCGAGGCGAGCGGAATCGTGGTGGAAACGGAACACCCTCATGCGGGTCGTTTGCGACAAGCGCGTAACGCTGCCCGTTTCGAAGCGACGCCGACCGAGATTCGCCACGGGGCCCCACACCTCGGGGAGCATACGCGGGCGATTATGAGTGAACTTGGATTTAGCACCGCCGAAATCGATGGTTTGATCGCGGACGGTGTGATTGGCGACTTTCAGTTAGCGGCTGGATCGTCGACTTAGGGTCCGGGTGGGCGTTTATCCCGCAGAACCGCATATAGGATTGTGGCAATCGCGATTACCCCCATCGAAGCCCATGCTTCTGCGGGGCGTAAGCTCATAATGTGAATCAGTGTCCAGCCCGTCAGCATTAGAAATAACAACGGCGGCAACGGGTAAAAAGGGATTTGATAGTCGGGACCAGGGGACCGGCTTTGCCACCGCAAGATGAAGACTCCCAATACCGTCACGAAACTATTTAGACCGAGGGCGAAGCCGGCGAATACCAGAATAAAGTCGAACGAAGCAGTCGCAATAAATAAGAGCGATAGTGCGGATTGGGTCAGCACGGCAATGAAAGGTACGCCAGCCTGGTTGGTTCTTGCGAAGGCGCGCAGCTTGGTGAAGTCCTGGCCCAGCACCAGGAGCACTCGAGGCCCCGCGAGCGTCAGAGCGCTCAGTGTTGAGATAAGGAGCACGGCCAACATGACGCCCATTAATGCAGCACCGTTGCGACCAAAAACGTAGTTCGCCGAGACGTAGCCGATTTCAACCCGACCGACCATAAGATCTATGGGCGTCGTCACTAGAAACGTGAAATTAAGGAGCAGGTAGAGGCACAACACGAGCAGTGTTCCGTTGCCCATTACACGCGATAACATTTTCCCGGGTTCTTCAAATTCGTCCATCATGTAGGTGACGGTGTTCCATCCTGTATAGGCGTAGTACACGTATATGAGGGCGACGGCGAACGCGCCACTCGTTATCAGCGGCAGCCGATCCAAGGAGGGCGAGAAATCGATTGGCTGGACGACGGGTACGCAAAACCATGCAGCTGCGCAAAATGAAACGATCAACGCAATCTTTACGAAAGTCGTTGATCTTTGGACGCGGGCACCGGCGCGGCGCGTCATCGTATGAATGCCGGTTAAGGCAAGAATCAAACCGACTGCCCATAGCGTTGGAGACTGGCTGGGGAAGGCGCTTGCTACATAGGTGCCGAAGGTTATTGCAACGAGCGCAGACGGTGCTGAAAATCCCATAATAGTTGAGATACAGCCGGAAACGAACCCGGCTGCGGGATGGTAAATCCGAGCTAGAAAGTTGTATTCGCCCCCCGAACGGGGCAGTACAGCACCCAGTTCAGCATAGCTGACGGCCCCGGCGAGGGCGACGATGCCGCCGACGACCCAGAGCAGAAGTAATACAAAGCCGGATTGAATTTCCTCGAGCTGAAACCCGAGGCTAGTGAAGACTCCCGTTCCCACCATGCTGGCGATGACTAAAGTCATTGCGGTCCGACGACTGTAGTGAGTTTCGGTGTCCAAACTTTAGGTGCCTTGAGGTTGAGGCAACACGGTCCTAATCTGAGCACGCTCTCCCGATAAACGCTAGGGCAGGTGAATTTAGCCGAGGATTCGCCGTCCGTCGGACCAAGAGGTGCTAGTTGCGTTAGTCGCGAGGACTCGACTGCTAGGCTATAAGATTTTCTGCTTGGGTAACTGCCCGAACGGACCTGCGCGGTCAATGCGTATTCGGCCAACGAGCTGCTGAGTCTCGCGGCTTATACTAGCGATCACTCGTGCCGATGGGACATGTCGATGCATTACGAAACGCTGGAAGCTCGGTTTAGCAAGATCAACGATCTAAACCACGCGCTCGCGATGTTGTCTTGGGATGATGCTGCGGTCATGCCGCCCGGAGGTGGGGTCGCGCGAGCGGACGCATTGGCAACACTAAACGGCATACTACACGGTGAACTTTCCGCGCCGGAGATAGCCGATCTCATCCACGCAACCGCTGACGAACCGCTCGACGGGTGGCAACGGGCAAATGTACTCGAGATGGAGCGATCTTTTGACGCAGCCATGGCAGTGCCAGCGGATCTCGTAACAGCATACTCAAAAGCAACATCGATTTGTGAGCAACGCTGGCGGCAACTCCGTGCAGCAAATGATTTCAACGGCATACTTCCTTTATTACGCGAGGTCGTAAATCTAACGAGACGTCGGGCACGGTGTCTTGCTGAAGCGAAGGGCTTGGGGCTCTACGACGCTCTTCTGGACATATACGAACCCGGATTACGGCAAACCGATGTTGATCCACTGTTCAGCGTCTTATTGGATTTTCTCCCGGGTTGTATCGATTCTATTCTAGCCAGACAAGAACCCCCGATTCCGATTGAAGGTCCCTTCGCCGAAGACCGCCAGGCGAATCTCGGACGGGTAATGATGACGCGGTTAGGCTTCGATTTCGAGCACGGTCGACTCGACGTCAGCCATCACCCGTTCTGTGGAGGCGTGCCAGACGATACGCGTATCACTACGCGCTATAACGAAAACAATTTTCTCGAGTCGCTGTTTGGCGTATTACACGAAACCGGTCATGCTCTCTATGAGCAGGGTCTACCGTCCTTGTGGCGCACTCAACCGGTGGGTGGTTCTGGCGGCATGGCCTTGCACGAGAGTCAATCGCTGTTCATGGAAATGCAGGTGTGTCGGAGCCCTGACTTTATCGCGTTCGCGGCGCCGCATATTCGCGACGCTTTTGGTGGTGGTAATGAATCGGCAGAATGGTCTGCAGACAATCTGCTGCAGCACGTTAGGAAAGTGGGGCGTGGTTTTATACGCGTCGACGCGGACGAAGCCACTTACCCCATGCACGTGATTTTGCGTTATGAGCTCGAAAAAGCGCTAGTAGCTGGCAATCTTGATCCCGCCGATATTCCCGATGCCTGGAACGAAAAAATGCAGTCNTACCTTGGANTGNNNANCGNGGGNAACGANGCAGANGGNTGNATGCAAGACGTGCATTGGTTTTCCGGTGCGATCGGCTATTTTCCGACCTATACNCTNGGCGCNCTCGCCGCAGCGCAGCTGTTTAAGTCTGCGATGGAAGCCATCGATGATTTGTCCGGTTTGATTGCCCACGGGGAATTTGATCGCTTGGTTGGCTGGTTGCGCCAGCAGGTCCATTCTCAGGGCCGTCTTTTCGCGACCGGACCGCTGATCGAAAAAATCACCGGGGAACCGCTAAGCGCACAAGCGTTTAAAGCTCATCTAGAAGGTCGCTATCTCGACTAAATCGTTCTACCCCAACATTTGAGGAGAGCCCTCGGCACGGATGTAGAGAGCGTGCGAGACGTCGTTGTCATGAAGGCGCAAGCTTGTCAAACGGCAGGCTTTTTTTTGGAGTTGGCCGATGGACTAAATCGTACCCTAGGTGATGAATCCGGGGTTAGATGTGCGTCAAACGTGGCGTACCATCGAGGGATGATTAGGCATTGTTCGACCTGTTTAGCGGTTGCGGTATTTCTTAACGCCAGCGCAAATATGGCCGCCGAAGAATCGTTGGAAGCGATACTAGCGGAGCCCCTTCCCGCTGAGGCGTATGTCGCGTCCGTGCGGTGCTTGACCATGCGAACATTTAAGCGCATCGAAGTTCTAGATGAAAACACGCTGCTGATGCGCGGTTCGGGCAATCGCTCGTGGATTGCCCAGACCCATCAGCGCTGCCGCGGCTTGCGTAACGAGCACTTGTTGGACTTCCAGCAACGCCGTGGCCGTATTTGTACAGGCGATTCGTTTCGAGGGTTCATTGCGGCGAGCGAACGCGTCGTCGTTACTCCAGTGTGCGGGATTCGTGTGATCTATGAAGTCGATAACGACCAAGTTGCCGCTCTCGGCCACGCGATTCGAGCCAAGCGATTTACCGGTACGATCATGCGTTCATGGAACCGGAAGACCGCGACAGCGGAATAACGGATGAATTTCTGAGTTACGCGAAGGCGCCTGTTGAGGGCTGACGAGTTACCGGCTATATTCCCCAGAACCGAAGCGCAATCCAGAAAAGCGATGGTGTTTGACGGCCGCAAGGAATTGGGCTGTTAGTGGGTTGTGACGTCGGGACGGATCTACCGAAGGCTGACCAGACCAGGCGAGTGTCGGGAGTGCCATGTCGGACTTGTTCGTAGCGCCTCAAAAAAGCGATACTAATCGGGGCCGATCTGACCACCGGTATACCACGCGCCAAGTAGCGGGACTTACCGGACTACCTTTGCGCCAAATTAGGCACTTCGTTGAACGGGGTCTTATCGAGCCCGAGCGAGGTGATCGGTACGAGTATCGGTTCGGATTCCAAGATTTAGTTTTACTTCGGACGGCGCGCCGTTTGCTTGATGGCAATGTGAAAGTACGGCGAACCTTTTCTGTTTTGGCGAAGTTGTGTAAACAGGTAACGGGTGAACGAACACTTTCTTCGCTTCCAATTTATGCCGACGGCGACAACGTCGTTCTCCGTGGATCTCAAGGCATCTGGGATGCTCAAACAGGGCAAGGTCTATTGAATTTTACGGGAGCCGAAACGGCTGACAACGTTGCTTCGCTGGCACAGCGTAGCGACCGGAGCAAGGAGTCTTTCGATGAACTCGATAGCGACGACTGGTACAACCTCGGACTCGAGCTCGAAGAAGTTGATCCTGAGAAGGCTCCTGATGCGTACCTGCAAGCAATCAAGTTGGATTCAAAGAACGCCGATGCCCACGTCAATCTTGGACGTCTGTGTCAACTACGAGGCGACCTAAAACACGCAAAACAGCACTATCATCGTGCCCTCGAAATAACGCCGTCCCATCAACTAGCTCACTACAACATGGGGACGGTGTTCGACGAACTTGACGAGATTGGTCTCGCGGTAAAGTTTTATCGAAAAGCACTGTCTATTGCCGACGCGCATTACAACCTGGCCCGTATCTATGAAATTCGAGGTGACCAGTTGTCTTCACGGCGTCACTTGCGTCAATACCGAAGACTGATGGATTTGGATTAACAGCGACAAATTTGAATGACGGAAGCGGAGAAAATCCGTTGTAGCAACGACCTCGATCTCTTTGATGCTCTTGGCCGGGATCCAACGATTGTTCGGATCAAGGAACGGATTGCTCGGCTAGAGGGCGACGCTCCGTTTCGGACTCGACGACGGCTCCTTGCAACTGCAGTCCGCCTGAGCCCAGCGATGGCTCCGTCGTTGCGATCGATGGCGGATGCGTGCATAGAAAAGTTGGGTGTTGCATTACCTTTGGAGCTGTTTGTATTTCCGAGCCCGCAGCACAACGCCATGTGCTTTCGACCCGAGGAGGGTCGGCTGTTGGTTATGTTTTCCTCGGCGTTGTTGGAAGATTTTGAAGGATCTGAAATCGTTTTCGTGATGGGCCATGAACTTGGGCATCATGTTTATGCGCACCATGACATACCGATTGGATTTGTACTTCGGGGCGAAGAGAAACCTGACCCACGGCTCGCACTGTCCTTATTCGCTTGGTCGCGGTACGCAGAAATATCTGCGGACCGTGCCGGGGCTTATTGCGCGGAGGATCAGGAGGGTGTGGCACGTGCGTTATTCAAATTGGCATCTGGTCTATCCGGACGAACCATCAGTTTCCAACTTGCCGACTTCTTGTCACAGGTCGATCAGATGCAAGAAGAAGACGCCGACCCAGGCGCGGGAGCGCCTAGCGAGGATTGGTTTTCTACCCATCCATTTAGCCCGCTACGAGTGAAAGCCTTAGAGCTTTTCCATCGGTCGGAGTTGGTTAATTCCTCCGGGGGAAGTATTGCGCAACTTGAAATGGGTGTGCAGAAGCTGATGAGCCTTATGGAACCAAGTTACCTTGAGGCAAAGACCGTGGCAGCCGAAGCGATGCGTCGCTTACTCTTTGCAGCATCGCTCACGGTCGCGCGTGCCGACGGCGAAATCACTCAAGCGGAAATTGCGATTTTCGAGAAGTTTTTTGGCGAAGGAGCGTTCAAGGAAACCGTCGATGTAAGCGCATTGGAGGAGGATCTCGATGATCGGATTGGCCGCGTAAAAGAAGTCGCAAGCTCTACTCAGGCGATGCAGGTATTGCAAGACCTTTGCATTGTCGCCCGAGCAGAGGGCCATACCATGGAGCCCGAACGAAGGGTATTAGAGGATATTGCAACGAAGCTAGGTTTCTCCGTGAGTTTTGTGACGCGAATCCTGGAGGTCGATTTAAGCCCTGATTAAGCCGTTGATTTGCCGTCAACGGACGTTGTGCAATTCGCGGATCGATCGAGCCGCGTTTTTGTCCCCGCGCCCATCGAGCGCATTCGCTATCGTTCGCCATGCTTGAATTTGGTCCATTTTCGAAAGGAAAAGGACAGCTTTCCGAGCAAATTGTTCCGCCCGAATAAATCCCATGCGACTGAGTTCCGCCTCGGCTAGAAGGAGCCAGGTATAGCCGTTTTGTGGATCCAGGCGTAACGCCCGCTCAAGCAAAACAATTGCGTCCAGCACATTGTCTTGGGCAATCATGTCGCGTGCGTTCGAGATCAGATTTGTCGATACAGTGTTGGTGGTTTCGAATAATCTCCCGCTTTTCGGCTTGGCCGTGGACTGGCTTTCCGAGGGTGCTGGCGCTTTAACGGCGCATCCGGCCGAAAATAAAAAAATAAGAAGAAACGTCAGTCGAGCCATTACGGAATTTTACTACGGCGTCGAGACGACCCTCGCGCGCACTCGATTTTACTTGGTAAGTTAACGCTACGCGGGAGGGGAACGCTTACCGCGTTTGGACATTGTTCGGTAGTCTCGTTTCCAGTTTGGTAGTCGATCCAAGTCCACGCCAACTCGTTGCTTAACCCTGGTACTAGCGCGCTTTGAATGTCGAGATCCTGCGCCAATAGATCCCATAAACGAAGCGCCCCCCTCGACCCGCTGAGACCATGGGTTCCGTTGTCGTCTTTCCCGATCCACGCGATGGTTAGTAGGTTGGCGTCAAATACAGCCACCCAACTATCTCGGTAATTGTCCGATGACCCTGTTTTACCGGCGATTCCCGTTGAGCGAAACTGAGAAGAGCGCCCGGTACCGCGTTGCATGGCAACTTGTAATGCGCGTGTCATCGCGGCCGCATTATCGGGGCTAAATATCTGTTCAACGTCAATTGCGTAGCGGGACAGGGTGGCGGCTCTATCGTCTAACACCACCACGACGGACCTGCCTGGAGTTAGGAATCCGCCACTGGCGAAGGCAGCGTAAAGTTCCGAGACTTCGAAGGGCGTGAGATCCAGCGCGCCGAGAAATAATGAAGGGAACGGATGCGCGATGGGCTTCCCGGTAAGATTTGTGATGCGGTTCGCCACTTTCGCGACGCCAACGTCCATACCGACCCGTACGGTCGCGACGTTGAGGGAGTCGCTTAACACACGTATGAGTGGAACGGGTCCGCGGAATTGTCCGTCGAAGTTGAGCGGCGTCCAATTGTTGAAATCTGGTAGCACAATGGGTGCGTCATCGACGGACGAGGCGAGATGATAATGGCCGCTTTCAAGAGCGCTTAAGGCTACGACGGGTTTCAACAGCGACCCGACTTGTCGACGCGCGTCGAGAGCCCGATTGAAGCCCTGGCTCCCTCGGGTACGCCCGCCAACCACTGCATGGACGTCCCCAGTCTGGCTGTGACGAATGATCACGGCCGCTTCTAACGTTTTTGTCGGCAAGTTTCGTTCACGTTCCAATTTACCCAGGGTTCGAAGCGTGGCGGTTTGGGCCGCGTCTTGGAGATATGGCTTTAACGTAGTGAATATTCGATAGCCGTTATCGGCGAGATCGTCGGAATCGAAATCTCGAGACAATTCGCGTCGGACGAGATCCATAAATGCCGGGTAATAGCGTCCGCCGGCTCGCGACGTGGCTAGTTGAATCGGATTAGCGAGTGCTGCTCGGACAGTGGCTTCGTCGATCAAGTCGTGAGCGCGCATGGTATTAAGAACTCGGTCGCGGCGGGCCTGAGCGCGTTCGGGATAGCGGTACGGGTTGTAATAGGTCGGACCGCGAACGACGGCGACTAACAGTGCGATTTCTTCGGCGCCGAGTTCCTCCAGTGGACGACCGAAATAGAACTGGCTTCCAAGCCCAAATCCATGAATTGCCCTGTGCCCGTTTTGCCCCAAAAAAATTTCGTTAATGTATGCGTTGAGCAGTTCTTCTTTTTCGAATTGGCGTTCGAGAATGATGGCCATGATGAGCTCACGAAATTTTCGAATAAACGTTCTGCGGTTATCGAGGAAATAAGATTTCACCAATTGTTGGGTTAGCGTGCTTCCGCCCTGGCGTACTTTTCCCTCGGCAACGTTGACCATCAATGCTCGTAGAATGCCGCCAATGTCGAAGCCCCAATGGCTTTGAAAGTTTCGGTCTTCGACGGCGATCAACGTTTCGGTCAATAAATGCGGCGTGTTCTCTGGTTCGACAATTAGACGGTCTTCGCCGTGACTAGGAAAAAAACTTCCGATGACGGCTGGCTCTAGTCTGACGGGACCAGTTGGCCCTGCGGATAATAAACGCGAGAGGCGGTCACCGCGGAATCGAACAGATACTGTCTGTGCGGCACGGTGACCGTCTGGGAACCGGAAGGGTCGCAGCGTGACAACGACGGATCTTGGGCCGATGTGGTAGGTCCCCGGATACTCGCCGGACCTGTGCGGGCTGTATCCAAGTCGGTCTAGCTCGATGAGAAATGCCTCTTGAGAAAGGCCCATGCCTTCGTAGAATTCGAGCGGCTGCGCGAAGACCCGTGCGGGAACCGTCCATCGGCGTCCTTCGAATGTCCGAGTAATGGTGCCGTCCAGATACACCACGTAGGCTCCGACACCAACCAAACCGATTAATGCTGAGACGAAAATAGACCGAATCAAGCGCGACCAAAGTCGGCGCCATCGTTTTTTTGTCACAATGCCGTTCGTGGTTTGGAACGCTGTCGGCTACGCCGCAACACTGCGATCAAGGGGTTATTGACCTGAGGATTTAGCGAGCAACTCATTCACCAACGCATCGACTATTTCTAGTGCGCGTGTGCGTCCTAGATCCATGTTAATCACATAGTTATCGGCGACGACCAATGCCGGGACACCCGTCAGGCCGTATTCCCTCCACCGTTGATCGTCCGCGAGGGCAAGTTGGCTAATGCGGCGCCCATTGATCGTACTCAGAAACACGTCGCGTTTGATACCGAAGCCGTCGACGTAGTCGGCAATCGATTCAGCAGTCTGAAAGCGTTTCCCTCGATCGTGGATTGCTCTAAACAGTCGCGTATGGTTTCGTTCGAGTGCGTCGTGCTGCTCAAGCGCATAGTGGGAACGTGCGAGAAGCGCAATTTCGCTCGAGTACCCCACGTGGGCGCGTCGAAATTGAACCCCCGCTGGGAGCGTCGTCTTCCAGTCTTCGATAACAGGATCGAAGTTCTTACAGTGGATGCAGGCGTAGGAAAAGTACTCGACGATCTCGATCGGCATGGCGTGAGGATTTCGCCCGAGATCTCGATATCTGTTTTCCGCGCCTGAACCACCAGCCCCTAATCGGCCCGAGCTGTATAGTATTCCGACGAAAACCAACGCAACGATTACCACTGCGCCGACGGCGATGATTGCCGTTCGGAGACGGTTAACTCGAGTTACCTGTGATCGTGCCATACGCGCAGTCTATACTGCACCGCATGACGGAGCAGTACATACTCTATCAGTACGATTCCTGCCCTTATTGTCGTCGGGTCCGTCAGTTTTTGGATGGAGTCGATGTGAGCGTCCCCATGCGCGATATCTTGTTGGACCGCGAGGCATACATCGATTTGATCCGGGGAGGCGGTAAAGGCACGGTGCCGTGTTTGCGCATTGAAAGAGATACAGGCGACGTCGAGTGGCTGTATGAATCCGCCGATATTGTCGACTACATCAATGCACAGCAGTGCAAGAATACACTCGGGGCAATGGGATAAGACTTCGGTAATTCCGAGCAGACTCGGGTCGGATCGATGTTGCGGTCTAGATGGTTGTTCGTGATATGTTGTTTTTCTTGAACAGTATTCTCAGGAGCGAACCATGAAACTCGGGCTTATTTCCGGTTTTTCAGGCCGGCGGATCAATATTCCAATTGAGAATGTGTTGCACGCCGAGAGTCTCGGGTACGAATCTATTTGGACATCCGAGGCCTGGGGATCCGATGCGGTTACCCCTGCTGCCTGGATCTTGGCGCAAACACAAACGATCAAGGTAGGCACCGCGATTATGCAAATGCCTGCTAGGACGCCTGCGATGGCGGCGATGACGGCGATGACGTTGGCAGATTTATCGGGGGGTCGGTTTATCGTTGGTTTAGGAGCGTCTGGGCCCCAAGTTGTGGAAGGTTGGCATGGCGTTCCATATGGTCGGCCCGTTACCCGCCTGAAGGAATATGTTGAGATCATGAAACAGATATTTGCCCGGGAGGGGCCGGCAAATTACGACGGTAAGGAATATCAGTTGCCGTATCGAGGTGACGCCGCGACTGGTTTGGGTAAGCCGATGAAGAGTATTCTTCATTGCGAAGAGGATATTCCGGTGTACGCGGCGAGCATCACTCCGCGGGGTGTGACCGCCGCCGCTGAAGTGTGTGATGGTCTCTTTCCCATTTGGATGGATCCTGACAAGTTCAGCGTTTTTGAAGAGCCGATCGGCAAGGGATTTGCAGCGGCTGGGAACAAGTCGTTAGCCGATTTCGATATATCACCGTTCGTGACCGTCGTGATAGGGGACAGCGTGGAGGAGTGCATGGCGCCTATTCGAGGCAACATGGCGTTGTACATAGGCGGTATGGGAGCGCGCGACAAAAACTTTTACAACGATTACGCGAAGAAACTTGGTTTTGAGGAGGATGCTGTTCGCATCCAAGATCTTTACCTATCGGGCCGACGTGAAGAAGCAATGGCGGCTGTTCCCGCGGAGCTCATTGATGCTTGTCATCTCATTGGACCTGCGGATCGAATACGCGATCGTCTGCAACGGTGGAAAGAAGCGGGTGATCGCGGCGAGGTGGGGACGATGCTAATTGGCAGTGGGCAACCAGAGGCACTGCAACTTATTGCAGAGACGATGCTGTAACGAAGCTCCGTTAGCGCAAACCGAGCTCGGTAATCAATGTCCAAGCGCGTTCGGCACGAACGCGTGCGACACCTTCGTATTCAAGGGCTTTATCGGAACTGGCGTTGCCGTCAAGGCCGCGTTTGTAGACACCCTGAATGATGCCGGCGGATCGAAACATGTTGTAGACGATATAGAAAATCCAGTTATCGATCGGCCCGCGTCCCACCGCAAGGCGGTAGGTATGGATAAGCTCCTTTTCCGTCGGGATTCCGAGTTTTTCGAGATCTGCACCGGGGAGCATGTCTTCCGTTTCACTGACTAAATAATGGTACTCCTGACACAGGTAGCCGAGATCGGCGAGCGCGTCGCCGACTGACCAGAGTTCCCAATCGAGTATTGCAACGACCTTGGGTTGGGTTTCATGCAACAACAGATTGCCGAGTCGGAAATCACCGTGGACGATTCCGGTGCTCGACTCGGCCGGGATGTTCTTGGGTAACCAGTCAATCAGGTGGTTCATCGCGTCGATATGTTCGGTCTCTGAGGCGAGGTACTGCTTAGTCCAACGATTCACTTGACGGGCAAAATAGTTTCCTGGGCGGCGGAAGTCGTCGAGCCCGACGACGGCCGGATCCACGCGATGCAATGCTGCTAGTACGCGGGCCATATCGAGATAAATCGCGCGCCGGTCAGCGGGGGTTAACTCCGGTAGGGTCGTTTTCGTGAACAAACGGCCCTCAACCATTTCCATAATGTAGAACTTGGTGCCGATGATTGTTGGGTCTTCGCAGAGGCTGTGCATTTTTGGGACCGGTACGCCTGTTCCGTGCAAAGCGTCCATGACACGGTATTCTCGATCGATCTGGTGAGCTGATGGGAGCAACTCACCGGGCGGTTGTTTCCTCAATACGTACCGGTCCGTTGGCGTTTCGAGCATGAATGTTGGATTACTCTGCCCACCTTCGAATTGCTGAACCTTCATCGGTGGCCGGTAACCACCAATCTCGGTTCTCATGTAGGCCTCTAGTGCGGCTTCATCGAAAACGTGTGCTGGACGCACGGGCGTGAGCTCTACGTCGCTCATGGGAGCCTCCCTCATCCGTATTGCAAAAGTGTACAGCCGGGGTGCTTGCTAGGGTACAGGTCCAAAACCGTATGGATATCGGCATTCTGGCTCATCGGGTTCCAGTTTTTGTCGGGACAGAGTAGCAGGGTTGATCTTTCGGTCGAGGTAATGAGACCCTCGGCCGCCCGAAGCAGTTCCGTGGTGGAAGTTATGTCGCTAGAGAAGCGCGTGGCCGTGACGTTGCCACTTAACCAGTCGTTGCAAGACACAATCGATCTCGTTCAGTGGGCAGAATCGAATGGCTATCGAGATGGTTGGTTCTCGGACCCCGGTGCCCCGGACGGTCTTGCGATGGCCGCTGCGATTGCCGCACATACGCAGACATTACGGATCGGAATGGCCATCGTCCCTGTCTATACGCGCACGCCCACGGTACTCGCGGCGATGGCCGACGTCATTGGGCAAGCACTACCGGGGCGTTTTGTGCTCGGACTTGGCTCGTCAAGCCAGACCATCATGCAGGCATTCAATGGCATTGATCTTGAAAAACCGCTGACGCGGGTTAAGGAAACGGCCATTGTGGTGCGCAGTATTCTTGCCGGAGAAAAAACCTCCTTCACCGATATGCAAACGCTATACAGCCGCGGCTACAAACAGGACCCATCAACACCGGCGATACCCATATATATAGCGGCACTACGACCCAAAATGATCGAGATGGCGGCGGAATATGGTGACGGAGTGATCTTCAATCTTTGGCCAAGAAGCGCGTTACCGAAGATGATGGAACACGTGAAGGTTGGAGCCGAGCGGGCAGGCAAGGATTGGCGGGACATTGAGATCGTTAA
>PBGU01000038.1 GCA_002719135.1 Gammaproteobacteria bacterium | reverse complement strand
ACTTGCAACAAAAATCGAAAGCATCCAGGGGTGAAATCGCATCGTTGAACTCCGGCAGGTGAGACAGATCAATTACACGATCGACTTATAGACCTTGTTCGAGCCAAAAACAACCAAATTAGGACCCACATAACTTAGGTAAACCGACGCGCAAGCCCCGTATCTATTGACGTCCAGATGCCACTGACGACTACCAGCAGACTCGCTATCCGACCATCCTCACAGGCGCGTTAGATAGCCGACGGGGCGAATCCGGTTACCCCCCAAGCATGCATTTCGCGGTACGATTTACACGAATCTTATACAACCTACACTGAGACATCGGGCGACGGCAAGGCCAACTCTGCCTGAGCACCAAAAAACGACATCGGAGAGACGATATGGCTACCGGCAAGATACCCGAAGACCCCCGGATTGATCCGCGCATCAAGGCGTTATTCGGCTCATTTCCTGAAATCCCCACCGAAGACGTTGTGAGCCGAGAAGCAATGCTTGCAGAAGCAAACTCGGATGAAGCCAAAGCACGCGAACAGGCGATGCAGGCATTTTTTGAAATGTGCGACAACGAAGATATTGCGCCGAGCGAAGGCATCAGCATCGATACTCACGTCGTCACATCCGAGCCCGACAACAACTCCATTAATATTCAATTCATTCGTCCAACAACCGACGATCAACTTCCCTGTGTTTACTACATCCACGGCGGCGGCATGCAATCGATGTCGTGTTACTACGGCAATTACCGTGCTTGGGGGAAGATCATCGCTGCACAGGGCGTTGCGGTAGCCATGATTGATTTTCGCAACGCGTTAACGCCTTCATCGGCGCCCGAAGTGGCACCCTTTCCGGCTGGATTAAACGACTGCGTTTCCGGCGTGAAATGGGTCGCCGCAAATGCCGAGATGCTCGGGATCGATTCCGACCGAATTGTTATCGCCGGCGAGAGCGGCGGTGGTAATTTGACCCTGGCGACGGGGATGCAGCTCTTGAGGGACGGGGACATCGATTTGATTACCGGTCTCTACGCGCTCTGTCCTTACATCGCTGGAATTTGGCCACTACCCGAAAACCCTTCATCGATTGAGAATAACGGCATCCTTCTCGATCTCCATAACAATCAAGGCGCCATGGCCTACGGGATAGAACAGCTTGAGGCTCGTAACCCACTTGCGTGGCCGGGGTTCGCAACGGCCGAGGATGTTCGCGGCCTACCACCCACGGTCATCAGCGTGAACGAGTGTGATCCACTTCGTGACGAAGGCATCAACTTTTATCGTTTGCTCTTAACCGCCGACGTCAAGGCTAACTGCAGACAGGTAATGGGAACGATCCACGGTACCGAGATTTTCCCCATTAGCTGCCCCGAAATTAGTCGTGAAACGGGGCGTAGCATCGCCGATTTCTGTAGAGGAACGACCATGTGATCGTGGCTATCGGCTCGGAGCAATCACCCAAAAAACCTAAATTTTGTGACGCAGCTAGCTTCTCTACGAACCTAACTTTTTCTCTTGGCTGGCTAGATCAAGACTCTGCCAATCCAATTTCGCGGTTAGCTGCATCAGTACGAAAAGAGTCACCACGGAAACGATCGTCACGATCAGACCAGTGATTCCTAATCCCGAATCCGTCTGGTAAAAGAACGACCAGGAAAAGACCACTAAATAAAGTAACTGAAGCGATGTGGAGACCAATGCGTATTTTTGATCCTTCACTCGCGCCAAGTAAGTAAAAGTCAAAAAGCACGAAACCAGCGAAGCGGTCGCAAATGCGACGCCCATGGAAACGTGATCTGCAGCGTACGAAAACGTCAAGTGAAACGACAAAAAGGTCGCCGCCAGAAACGCATAATGTATTGGATGCAGTCTATTTCTTGCCAGAATCCCAAAGATCGTCACCACCACGAAAAAGAACAGCAACGATATGGGTGCAAAGAAGGAAATCCGCGATGCAATATCGCCTGCATTCAGTTCCTCAGGAACGATCAAGCCTATGTTCTTACCGGTGACAGTTTTATCGAATAACCATTCGAATTCGCTGCGCCCATCTTCCTGGCGGAGGGTCGTATAGGGAACGGTTCGTTTCGGAAACTCGTACTTGATGAAGTCAGTGGTCAACTTGAGATTAAAGTTGTCCAACCGGGTTAGCCGCGCTTTTTCAATACTGTCTGAACGTACCTCATTCTCTTCCAGGTTTTGTTGTTGACCCAGATTCGATAATAAATAGAGAAAGTAGTCCGTCCCAGTCGTTTCGTATGAGAAATCGACCATCAATTTCCCATTTACGTACGTTGTCGCAGTCAGCTCGATCGGGGTGTTGGAAACTATCCTCGCGAGAGGCTCGACCAACCCGCCATTGAGTTTGAATTCGATATTACGGAATATTGATTCGGAGGAACTCAAACCCGGAAGGAGAAACAACGTTTCAGAACGAACGTCTCTCGGAATCGCTTCAACGTCGTATTCGTATTGCCCTTGATATTTCGCAAAAAATACAGGAAACCATAAATTGCCCACCTTCTTTCGCTCTAAAGAAAGATCGATAGCCACATTGGAATCGGAGGGATCAACCGTTTCTCTTTCCTTAAACGAAGAAATTGTCTCAAGCCCGGCGACCATGACCTTCCGCTCTTTAGTTCTTTCGTAATAGATGCGGGGTGGCGTAATGATGAGGGGACCGCCATACGAATTCTGAACACGTTTACTTAGAACGCCTATTTGTCCTTCGGTTCTTCCCGCGTTCACAGTGCCAAGGATTACCCATGCAATCGTATAACCGAGAAAAATAATTGCGATCGCGGCTAACTGAGCGAGTTGTCTCAGAATCATTCAACGGCCCTTTGTTTAGCGGACAACCGTATTAAAATACTTATGCCTTAGTAATACGGCCGGCCAGCGTTGCTCCGATAACATTCGGTCGACATCGGCTTGATGAAAATCGCCCCCGCACTCTACCGAAATACTCGGAATTGGATTCGTCAAATTTGTGCAATTCTCAGTGGCGACGAGTGGTAGTCCAACTTTTCGTNTTGAGCGATTTGCCAAGGGCCCTCTTACCCGCCTTCGCTGTTTCCTGCNGAAAGACAAGAAAAGANCGACGGCACCTTTGACCGGTTCAATCGAGCGGCGTAANTTTGAAGTGNCGAGNGAGGTGACAAGCGATAACAGATTAAAAAAATACCTATGGATGNTTCAACTCNCTATTGCGTGACGCGGCAAACAACACCCGCGATAAGCANTAGNGCGCAATCTAAATGAAACGAACGAACAAAAAGACGGCTTCATCGCAAGAGGAACCGACCCGCGCTTCCCTTCTCAAAGAGATACGAAAGCTCAATGACGGCCGATTCGACATGAAATCGCTGTCACGNACCAACATCCGCAATCTGTCTTGGACGCTAGAACTGCTCCGACGAACTAAANGTCGATCAAAGAAATAGTTCATCGTCCCCGCCGANGTCTCTNAGCAGATCGACCCAAAGCANATAAGAGTTTAAAGACCGCTCTCGCCTGTTAACTCTTTCACTANATTGCCGATCACCACTTTGGCGTCACCGAACAGCATCCAGGTCTTCTCATCGAAATANAGGCCGTTATCGATACCAGCGAAGCCCGGGTTTTTCGAGCGTTTGATCGCGAAAATCGTTCGGGCTTTATCNGCNTCGATGATNGGCATNCCATANATAGGNCTCGACTCATCGCTTCGGGCGGCAGGGTTCACGACATCGTTCGCACCGACAACCAAGGCGACATCGCATTGCGGCATCTCACCGTTTATTTCNTCCATCTCCAGCAAACTGGTGTATGGAATATCAGCTTCCGCTAAGAGCACGTTCATGTGTCCAGGCATTCGACCAGCCACTGGATGAATCGCGAATTTCACATCAATCCCTCGCTTCATCAGTTGGTCATATAGTTCCCGAACCTTGTGTTGTGCCTGCGCCACCGCCATNCCATAGCCTGGAATGATNACCACGTGATTGGCTTGCTCCATGATCTGCGAAGCGCTCTCGACCGTATCCGCTCGATACTCGCCTTGTTCGCCACCCTCCTGGGGTGGTGCCACGGNACCGAANGCNCCAAACAAGACGTTCATGTACGAACGATTCATCGCTCGNCACATGATGATCGANAGNATGAGTCCNCTNGCGCCATCCAGCGCGCCCGCTGTAATCAACANTTTGTTTTCAAGCACGAACCCCATGGCCACNGCAGCTAGTCCCGCGTACGAGTTNAGNATAGCNATGACGGTCGGCATGTCCGCGCCACCAATCGGGATNATCAGCAAGATNCCGAACAGCAAAGCGATCACGACCACNCCNCCGAANAACANCGGGGCTANTTCGGATGTGGGATCGTTCACGAGCATNGNNCCCATACCAATCGCGGCNAGCAATAACAGCCCGTTAAAAATATTCTGNCCNAAGTAAGTTACGGGTCGCTGCGGGACCCAGTTGAGTTCCTGTAATTTACCGGCNGCGAACAANCTTCCTGTAAACGTGATNAACCCGAGAATGACTTCNGCAATGATCGCAATCATGCGGAANGTCGTCAGCGCCTCNGGACCGTCGCCCAGCCACGCAAAATACTTAGCAGTACCNACAAGACCGGCNGCTAAACCCCCGAAGGCGTGCGAAAGAGCGGTACGCTGCGGGGCCGCGGTGAGTGAAACTCGAGACAATGGCCAACCAACCGCAATGCCTGCAAGTACCGCAAGCACCATCCAACCATGATTTTGGACAAAAGGTTGGAACCACGTTGCGGCCATACCAATCGCCATTGCCGACGCCCCGGCCATGACACCTCGACGTGCCGTCTTCGGATCGTTCATCCAATGCAACGAAAAAACGAACAGCGCGGTCGCCACCAGATAGAAAAGTTCTACAAAAGAAGGACTCACTGCCGTCAATCCTTCTTGAACATTTTCAGCATGCGGTCGGTAATCAAGAATCCGCTAACGATGTTGGTTACGGACGCAAAGAGAGCGATCAATCCAAGCACCCGAATTTCGATCGGGTAATCGGGGCCGGCCACCAGGATCGCACCAACCACCGCAATCGCTGAGATGGCATTGGTCAGTGACATCAGTGGCGTATAGAGCAATCTCGAAACCCGCCGAATGACGCCCAAGCCAACAAACGCCGACAACAGAAACACGAATACCATGCCCCAGTAGTCAACGTCTCCCGGGGCGTGTGAAGGTACTACCGCTGGACTCGCCACCAGAGTCGCTGTGGTCATGCTGTGAGCAGCCAGTGCAACGCCGATAATCGCTACAACGGTAGATATCACGACGATGACGGAACGAGGTAGATACCTTCTACTTTCCTTCATGGGTTAGAGCCCTCCTGATGCTCAGCGACCGCCTCGAGTGTTCGTCCATGAACGATTTCGCCACCCCTAGTAATGAGACAACCCGCTTGAATATCGTCGTCTAGATCAAGCTGAAACTCGCCCTCCTCCGAAAAAGCGTCGAGAAAATTTGTCAGATTACGCGAGAACAACAGACTCGCGTGGTCGGGCATGGTCGACGCCAAATTGAGAGGCGCAAGTATACGAACTCCGTGCGCTTCGATAGTTTCGCCTGGCGATGACAGTTCGCAATTGCCGCCACCGTCGGCGGCAAGATCGACTAATACCGAGCCGGGACGCATCGACGCGACCATTTCAGCGGTCACCAACGTCGGCGCAAACACTCCACCGATCAGAGCCGTCGTGATCACGACGTCCGATTGTGCGACTTGGTCAACCAACATCTCTCGTTGACGCGACTGGTCTTCTGCCGAAAGTTCCTTTGCATAACCGCCGCCAGCGGAAGCATCCTCGTTGAGTTCGATACCGACGTATTTACCACCCACACTTTCGATTTGTTCTTTCACTTCTGGACGAACGTCCGTAGCCGTAACCGAAGCGCCAAGTCGTTTTGCAGTCGCTAATGCTTGCAGTCCAGCGACCGCCGCCCCGATGACAAAGACTTTCGCCGGAAAGACTGTTCCCGCAGCTGAGCTCAGCATTGGGAAGTACTTCCCCAATTCAGCTGCCGCCAGCAGCACGCCCTTATAACCTCCAATGCTGTTCATCGACGACAACGTGTCCATGGATTGCGCCCGCGTCGTTCGTGGAATCGCATCGGTCGAGAACGCGTTTGCGCCACAATGGGCAAGCGATTCCATGTTACTCAAGTTTCTGAGCGGCATGAGGGAACCCAGCACGTAGGCGCCATGATTTATCCACGCTATTACGTTACGTGAGTTATCGGCGTTGTTATCAGGGGGGTTCACTGTCAATAAAAATTCGGCCGAACGAACCAGATCTTCAGCAGACGACTCAACGGTGGCTCCTGACTCCTGGTAGGCGTCGTCGGAATATCCGGCGCGCGCGCCCGCACCCGGTTCCACGCCCACCGTGAATCCGGCTTTAATCAGCTTTTGACATGACTCGGGAACCAAGGCAACCCGACGTTCGAAGGGACGACTTTCCCGAAGCACCGCAATCTTCACCGCTGCTTCCTTCTCGTGCACCTTCGAGGGCGCAACCGGACGGAATGTCGTTCAAATGGCACAGCGGTGTCAATACCAAAATGGGAAAAAGACTCGGGCTTTACCCCGATAACCCTGTTCACTCCTCCCAGGTCGACAAATCCCGTTGACGACGCGACGATCTCTCGTGGTTCTGGTTCGCGATAGGGCCGCCATAGTGAAAATCTTGCATGAAATCCAATGCCTCCTGCTAGATCGCGCACATGCGATCGATGCCTTCCACGGCGAAAAAGGGTACCAAACCCTTCAATTTATCCGCTATGAACAACGTCTGGCTGATCGAGGTAGGAGACGTTCCCGTCTGGATCGGCAAACATGGCCATAAAACCTCCCCAGGGCTGGCGTTCGGGCTTCATCGAAAACTCAACACCTCGATCAACCCATTCGGCATACGTCTGCTCAAGGTCACCGGTACAAAACCCAACGCCGGTGTGGCGACCGGTAAGGTTGTCTTGAGACATACCCACCTCGGCCAAACCCAAGCGTATCGAGCCCGCATTAAACGAAGCGTAACCATGTTCTTCGTCGGTGAATTGTAGTTCCAGTCCTACAATATCTCTATAAAAATCAATACTTTGTCTTATTTTTGAAACATAAATATTCGCGTATTGGATAGTGACATCAACCATATACTCTCTCCCGGTTTGACCGACGGTAGAGTATCCGTTTCATTCAGTAGGTTCGCCGACTTCCAGTCCCTCGGTTGCAGTCCGCGAGATTCTGCACACGCACCTGGTTTTCCTCGAGGTTTTAACCCTCGCCCAAATCAAACGCACATCGCCATCCATGCTGTAAAACTTTTCCGATTTATCCTTTGTTTGATTATCAAGTACCCAGCTCTCTTCGAACGTACGGGTACGGGCTTCGCCATCCTCGCTGAGCGTACGGATGCGTAACGTATAAACGCCGTCAGATGATGGACAGTTGTCGTTCGCCACTTGACGACGGATCCGCACTCTATCGTTCATTTGCGTGTACGAAATTGAAAGATCCGCATCGCAAAGGCCCGAAACCCTTTGCTGCGGCAGCGTCACCTTGGTTTTTATTTCGATTCCTTTCGCGGCCTTGGCAACCTTTTCTTCACCAAGAACCGTTTCCTTGAACGTTCCTCTCGCCCCATTTGCAGTCGGCGAAATACAGCTCAACAAAACAACAAAACAGATCATCTTTTTCACATTTATCCTCCCCGCTGCACAGCGTTCTGAGTCAGCGATCTCCTAATTTCTTCGGGTTCCCACCACTGCGAATCTACTGCGAAAGGCGCGGTTGGCAACATGTTTCGTCGTAGGGCAGCGCCTAACATGGTGGCGTCAGGATGCGGCAGTTCCGCCTCGATAAGCATTAAAGCCTCGTCCACATTTCCTAGACCCATCTCGGTAAATGCGAGGGTTAGGCGCAAATCGGCGTCTGGCCGTTGCCGCAATAAAGCCGACGCTTTGCTCCGCGCCTTCACGCGTTCCGATGGACCACCGCACAGCGCATGTGCGCGGATCTGGACCACATGGGCCTCGCCCCAACTGGACCGCAAACGGATCGCCTCGGCAAGACTCTCGAGTGCACCTTCGCAATTTCGATCTGCGAGCCGCGCCATGGCCAACCAATAGAAGTAGTAGGCGTTTTCTGCATCCCTCGTTGTCAGCTCTTCGTAGACCGAACCGGCCAGTTCGTACGATCGGGCTTTCATCGCCAAGGCCGCCAACAACGCGCGCGTAGAATCATCATTGTCGAATGCCCGCGCCATTTTTGCAGCATCTAAGGCCGCCGAAACGTCGGTTGAATGAAGTAGACCTGCAAGTCGTCTCCATACCGCCCCTTCGTCTGGATTCTCTCGGACGATTCTGCGCACCTCCTCGATCGCTTCGACTAAACGACCCAGGCTTTCCAACATGCCAGCTAAGCCCAGTCCAATGATCACGTCCTTCGGCGCCAAATCCGATGCAAAACGATACGCTTGCAACGCTTCATCGGCATCGCCACGCTCCCACGCCCACTTCGCTGCTTTCACAAAAAACCGAGGACTGATACTGCGATCTGCTACGTCAAGCAACAGTGGATCTTCGATCGTGGGAGCCATCGGACTTCGTCGCCCAATCCACTTTCTGGATGCTTTCAGATCCCCCAGTCGACCCCATACCAAACCAAGCTTGTAAGCAACCTGGCCCGACTCTTCCACGGCCCAGGATCGTTCGAGATATTCTTTGGCAAGTTCCCAATTCTTCGCCGCGATCGCGGCGTCAGCGAGGGCGGCCAGCACGGCGGGACTCTTTGGCACCCGCAACTCCGCCCGCAACAACGCGGCCCGAGCCTGGAAGTGATCGCCGGTAACCACCAACGCCACGCCCAAGCGATACAACGCCAGATGGTTGTTCGGCTCTTGCTGAACGACGGCAGTGAAGTCCTCGATTGCCTCGAGCACGCCGCCCTGATCCATTCGAACAATACCTCGCAAATAGCGCCACCGAGGGAGCGACGCTTCCTCAATCGCCTTCGTGTACTCAATGTCCGCCGCACCCAGGAGAAACTGGGCGTGATACAGCATCCCGAGGTCGCCGCGAGCGGCAGACCGCAATTCTGGAGACACCAATGTTTTCAAGTCTCGTTCGACCTTGTCGTTTGCCGCCCGTAGCGTGTCCGCCATCGGCAACGACAATCCCTCCAGATCGACCGCGTATAGGAACCCTGACGCAAAACATAAGAGCCCGCGGCAACACCACGTAGAGGTTTTCAACGCCATGCCCAAAACGTCATCAGCCAACTGCGGTAAAAAGTCGCGTCGCATGCGCCCCACCGACATCGGGCAAACGCCAAGTCGACGGCATCGGCCCATTGCGTCCATTATGAACTCAAAAGACCGAACGCCACACTCCCGGCCTCCGCTAGCACCCCCGGCCCCCGTTTGACCCAAGGTTTATAAGCTTGCACTTTTCGATTAGCTCGGCTAGATATCGAAGTAACCTCACAAGCTGGACCGAATCGTGGACCTCTATTACGCCGCAGCCTGTCAAACTGATTTTGCAGCACCAACCAGCCGCGATGAAATCGTCACACGCACCGAGCGAATGGCCGAGCTCGCGAAGCACACGATCACAGGATACGAACCATTCTTTGACGTGCGATTACTCGCTTTCCCCGAATTCGCACACGCGGCCCCGATCTATCAAACCGTCGACGAACTCCGTGAAAAACTTGCCGTCGAAGTTCCAAACGAACACACCGAGATCTACACGCGTCTTGCCAAGGAATACGGTTGCTGGATCCAAACCGGCAGCTTCATCGAACACGACCCCAATTACCCGGAGCATCTCTTTAATACAACCGCATTGGTTGGCCCGAACGGCGTCATTTCAAAATACCGGAAGGTCAATCCTTGGATCCCGTGGGAAGTCCACGCGTCACCGCACGACATCCCAGGCTACAACGAAGAACCCTTCCCTGTTGCCCAAACCGAAATTGGAAATATCGGTGTCGCAATTTGTTACGACTGGTTATTCCCAGAAACGATTCGACAAATTGCATTCAATGGCGCTGAGGTCATCATTCGGGTGTCGGCGTACATGGATCCATGGGGAACCGCCCAACCCATGGATTGGTGGACTTCGGTGAATCGAACGAGAGCGTTGGAAAACTCGACCTACGTGGTCGCTGCGAACCAGGGTGCAAGCCTCTCGCATTATCCACCCTTTAGTTGGCCCGGTGGCAGCATGGTGGTGGACTTCGATGGTCGCATCCTCGCACAGGCGGATCCGGGACCAGGCGAAAAAGTCGTCGTCGCGCCCATCAATATTGACACGCTGCGCTTTGAACGGACGCGCCGCAAAGGACACGACATGCGCGCGCACCTTCGGAGCGACATCCACTCGTACCTTTCCCGCAATTATTTGGACGCCGGCAATCGAGATCTCTCGATCGACTCCAATAACCAACGCATAGCCGATGCAAAAGAACGGCTCCGATGAGTGACGCAACGACAATCCACCTCCTTCTCGGCCTCGGTTTAATTTGGCTTACCACGGCCTGTGGCCAACCGGAGGTGTATTCAAAATACGACGGCGAACGCAACGACCAAGGCGTCGCTCAAATGGGACGCTACGAGTATGAAACTGCTCGTGCGACATTTGCGTCAGTGGTCGATTCAGCACCCTCCTGGCTCGAGGTCCGAGTCAATCTCGCAATCGCCACACTAAACCGTCAGCGCGAAGGCGATGAAACACTTGCTTTAACAACGCTCGAAGCAGTGCTAGAAGAAGATCCTCGACATCAACGAGCGCTCTATACGAGTGGCCTCATTCATCTCTATCTAGGTGAAACCGAACAAGCAATACCGCTGTTTCAGCGTGTCGCCTCGGCTGATCCCAAAGACCCATACGCCGCCTACTTTCTAGGCCAGTCGTTATTGCAGGCAGGCGAGCACGTGGAAGCGTCCCAATGGCTGCTTCAAGCGGTTCAACTCGACCCGTACCTACGGAGCGCTTACTGGGCCGCCGCGCAAGCATTGCGCAGAACAAAACGTGCTGCCGAAGCAACCCAACTGCTCGAAGACTATCAACGGTTTGAACCCAATCCGGCGGCAAAGCTTGCTGGATTCTCATACAAACGCATGGGCCCTAAAGCCGAGGCATTGGCAGTGTCGACATCGCCCAAAAGTTCCGCTGATGTTCCAGACGGCACCCTCTTCAGCGAACCCCAACACCTTGATCCCAGGGACTGGGATGATGCGACTCTAACGAGCGTCGACGTCAACGGAGATGTCCAACCCGACCTNGTAGTAACCACGAACCAAGGCACCACCATCTTTCTAGGCAACCCGACCGGAGGCTTTACCAGCNTAGAAACTCATCCGATTATGAATCAGACTGGAGCCGCGCTCTGGGGCGATATCGATAACGACGGGCTCGTCGACGTTGCCTTCTGCAACCCAAAGGGAAGTCATCTATGGCGTCAAGCCACCCCTTCTCGGTGGGATACGGTGACGCTCGATACCAGCGAACCATGCACTGCGGGTGCTTTGTTTGATAGTGACCACGACGGCGATCTGGACCTCTTGGTGACTGGCCCAACTGGCAATCTATTGCTTTCCAACAATCGCGATGGAACCTTCCGGTCGATAGCCGAAGATATCGGCATTCGCGGTCAGGGCGGTACGCAAATCCTCGCGACCGATCTTGATGCCGATCGCGATCTCGACCTCATCATTCTCGGTTCCACTGACCAACACGACATCTGGCGCAACGACCGGACGTGGCGATACGAGTCCTTATCCGATTTGGCCGACCTAAGCAAAAGCGCCATCAAGGCACTCGCCGCCGCAGACGTCGATGCCAACGGCTACAACGAAATTTATGCCTTGCAAAAGACCAACGGATTGGAGGTATGGCAAAGCGATGGTTCGACCTGGTATCACGAAACGGTCGTCATGCCTTCGCAAACCACGCGTACATGGGACGAGCTAGCCGTCAACGACTTTAATGGCGACGGGCGCCCCGACTTGTTGCTTTCGGGTCCCTCCGGCTTTGACGTCTTCGATGTCACGGGCGGTGTTATGTTGTTCTCGAGCGATATTGAGACGGCATCGGCGATCGCCGTAACCCTGGAAACCCAACGGGGGCCCTCGGTCGTGGTCGCTGGAAAGACAGGGCTCCATGTGTGGCATCCCGGTCCCGGACGCCATCCATTTCTCACCTTAATCCCCACGGGGAAAAGCGAAGCCCAACAAATGCGGTCGAATGCTTCCGGCATCGGCACTCGTATTAAAGTCCGCAGCGGCGGCCGTTGGTCAGTACTGGACGCGCTAGATTCGCATTCGGGACCGGGTCAAAGCCTCAGCCCCATGAGCATAGGACTGGCCGGCGAGGAGACCGCCAATTTCATCGCGTTGGAGTGGTCTGACGGCGTATCTCAAACGGAAAGCAATCTGAGCACGGACGAGCTTCACACGGTAGCCGAAATACAACGGCAACTCGCCAGTTGCCCCGTCGTCTTTGCCTGGGACGGATCTTCATATCGATTTGCCAGTGACGTACTCGGCGTTGGTGGACTCGGATTTTTTGCTGAACCCGGGAATTACAATCCGCCACGTCCGTTTGAACGCTACCTAATGCAGGCCGATCAACTGCGTCCACGCAACGGTCGCTACCTCATTAAATTGACCGAACCGATGGAAGAAGCCGCCTACCTCGACGCCGCGACAATCGACGTCTACGACTTACCCGAAGGCTGGTTGCTCGCCCTCGACGAACGCATGGGGGTCAGTGATCCAGCCGTCAGCGGCCGCGCAATCACCTACCGCCGTTCAGCTACACCTAGCCGTGTCACAAATCAAAGCGGCGTCGACGTCACGAGCCTGGTTAGCCATCGAGATGCCCGTGCCCCAGACCCCGGTAGCATCGACCATCGATTCATTGGCCTTCTAGATCAAGACCAACTGTTGACAGTGGAATTCGAGAAACCCATTGAAACCGGCGGCGCCGTGCTGCTTGCGGACGGCTGGTTAGAATACGGCTACTCTCAAACCGTGTTCGCGGCCTGGCAAGCTGGAAAGCGGTATCAGGCACCCAGCCTCGAGGTTCGGGATCGCGAGGGGATTTGGCAACCACTGTTAAAAGAATTTGGGTACCCGGCGGGCATGCCGAAGCAAATGGCGATTCCACTAACCAACTTACCGCCCGGCACGAACGCGATTCGGCTCTCAACAAACATGGAAATATATTGGGATCGTCTGCAGATCGTTTGGGAAGAGCCGCTTCAAGACAGCTCTCCCATCACGATCCAACCCGTCTCCGCCCGAATCAGGAAAGTCGGGTTTCCCGAACGCACCACCAGCGAGCAACGACTACCTTATTATGACTACAACAATCGCAGTCCCTACTGGGACACCAAGTATCAAGCGGGCTTTTATACGGCGCTCGGCGAGGCACACGAGCTGGTCGAAAAAGTCGATGGCGCTCTGGCAATCATTGGTGGTGGTGAGGAAATTCATTTGGAGTTTCCGGCACTGGCACCGGCTCAACCCGGTTATCGACGCTACTTTGTTCTCGACTTTCGCGGCTACGCGAAGGACATGGACTTGTACACCGAACACGGTGAAACCATCAATCCGCTGCCAAGCAGCCAAAATTTGGATACCCGCGCATTGGCCCACCGGAACCGATTGCACGAGCGCTACAATGTTCGTTTTCAGGCTGGCCTTTGACACTTGATGCCACAATGTCGGACACAACAATGCGGTCGATTCCCGCGGTATCGCATATCCACTTATTTCATTAGCAGGACACGTCTTGCAAGCCGCTGAGGTCGTCAGCCCAGGACTACGTAAACTGCTCGTCGCTGTCATGGTGATTTTTTCACTGCTGGTCGTCGACTCCGTCTACCTCGCGACCGTCACGTTCTTGCAGTGGTTGAACGACGTCACTCTTGAAAACGCCGTCTATCAGACCGCGTTTCTGGCACACCTTGCCCTTGGTATTGTCATTATCGTCCCATCGATCGTGTACGCGATCCTCCACCTGCGGCGTGCCATCGATCGACCCAATCGGATTGCCGTACGTCTCGGACTCGCACTTTTCGTCACGCTAGTGGTTCTATTGATCACCGGTATCGCCCTAACCCGCGGCATGCCTATCGTTGAAATACGAGATCCACTCGGCCGCGAAAGCCTTTATTGGTTGCACGTTATCGCGCCGTTAGTTGTCGCCTGGCTCTTTATCCTGCACCGCCTAGCTGGATCGCGCATTCGGTGGGGAACAGGGATAGGAATCGGCGTGGCAAGCGTCGGGCTCAGCGTGGCCGGCGTGTGGGTGAGCGAAACACAACGTGTCGAGCGCACGCTCGCCCCAGAACCGTATTTCTTTCCCTCACTTGCTCGACCGGCCGATGGACGATTCATCGACGCGGCCGATCTGATGCGCGACGAGTACTGCGCCGGATGCCACCAAGATATCCATGCTCAGTGGCAATATAGCGCTCATCGGTTCGCCTCATTTAATAATCCCGCCTACCTATTTTCGGTGCGCAACACGCGCCAAATGGCCATGGCACGCGACGGTGACGTTCGCGCCGCTCGGTTTTGCGCAGGATGCCACGATCCAGTGCCGCTCTTTTCTGGCGCCTTTGACGACCCCGATTTTGACGACGTAAAACATCCAACGGCCGACGCGGGCATTACCTGTGTCGCATGCCATGCCATCGAACAATTGAATAGTCCACGCGGAAATGCCGATTACCTAATCAGCGCGCCCGAACACTATCCTTTCGCCTTTTCAGACGACCCAAGATTAGTGTGGCTGAACGGCATCCTTATTAAAGGGAAGCCGTCGTTCCATAAAAAGACCTTCCTAAAACCACTCCACAAAAGCGCTGAATTTTGTGGGACATGTCATAAAGTTCATCTACCGGAGGAACTCAACCATTACCGTTGGCTGCGGGGCCAAAATCATTACGACTCGTATCTACTGAGCGGAGTCTCGGGACACGGTGTCGCAAGCTTCTATTACCCTGATCAAGCGGTCGACAGTTGCAACGAGTGCCACATGCCGTTAACGCCTTCGTCGGATTTCGGGGCAAAACCTGACACGCTGACAGGCACCATGGCGATTCACGGTCACCATTTTCCTGCTGCCAACACCGCGATCCCGCACCTACTCGACATGCCACCGGGCGTGAATGAAAAACATCGATCGATTCTAAAAAACTCGCTTCGAGTCGATGTATTTGCAGTTCGCGAAGGTGTCAACATTGAGGTACCCGTGGATGACGCCATACGCCCAAGCGTTCCGATGCTCAAACCAGGATCGACGTATCTCATCGACATCGTGATCCGAACACTGACGCTCGGGCATCTATTTTCTGAGGGGACCGCCGATTCGAATCAAATCTGGCTCGACGTGGTCGCGACGACTGAGGGCAAGACCATCGGTCGCAGCGGTGCCCTTCGCAAGAGCGACGGTGGACTCGATCCATGGTCGCACTTTGTTAACGCCTACGTCCTCGATCGTCAGGGCACGCGCATCGATCGCCGCAACGCCGAAGATATTTTCACCAAACTCTACGATCATCAAATCCCACCCGGCGCCGCGGACGTGATTCAGTATCGTCTTGAGATTCCCGCATCCGTGACTTCCCCCATCGAGCTCACGGTACGTTTGCAATATCGAAAATTTGATACCGCGTACATCCGCGCCTTCCTCGGAGACGCGTTCGTACGTAATGACCTTCCAGTAACAACGATCGCCGAAGACCGCGTAGTGTTCCCGAACACGGGAGCCAGCCAAACGGATTCCCCAGCCATACCAGAATGGCAGCGTTGGAACGACTACGGTATTGGGTTGTTGCGGAAACCAGATCGTGGACAACTTCGGCAAGCAGAAGCCGCCTTTCGTCGGGTGATCGAACTCAATCGCCCTGAAGGTGCGCTGAATTTGGCTCGTGTACTCCTGCGCGAGGGTCGGTTGGACGAAGCCGTCGACGCATTGCAATCGGCCAGCACGCAAGGAGCGTACCCATGGTCCATCGATTGGTTCGGTGGATTGGTGGATCTCCAGAACGGTAATTTAGAT
>PBGU01000037.1 GCA_002719135.1 Gammaproteobacteria bacterium | reverse complement strand
TTGCTATTGGCGGATGCGACAAGAATATGCCGGCATGCGCCATCGCCATGGCTCGACTGGATCGACCTAGCGTCTTTGTTTATGGCGGCACCATTCAGACAGGGACGAATCGTCGCGACATCGTTTCTGTGTTCGAGGCAGTCGGCGCGCACGCCGAAGGTTCACTTTCAGATATCGAACTGAGAGAAGTTGAACAAACTGCGATCCCGGGACCCGGCTCGTGCGCGGGCATGTACACAGCAAACACGATGGCGTCGGCTATCGAAGCACTCGGATTGTCTCTGCCCAATTCTTCTGCCCAAGAAGCGGTTAGCGAACAGAAACGTCAGGACAGCTTCGATGCCGGCAGCGCCGTTTCATTGTTAATCGATCGAGGAATCAAACCATCCGATATTCTTAGTCGAGAAGCATTTGAGAACGGTATTGTGGTCGCGATCGCTTTGGAAGGATCCACCAATGCAGTCCTCCATCTATTGGCCATTGCACACGCCGCCAAGATTCCATTAGAACTCGACGATTTCACGCGAATTGGGAAAAACGTCCCCGTATTAGCAGACATGCGCCCTGCGGGTCAGTACGCAATGTCGGAACTCATCCATATCGGCGGCATCCAACCGCTCATGAAAATGTTGCTAGACGCGGGCCTATTGCATGGAGATTGTCTGACGGTTACTGGTAAGACCCTTAAAGAAAACCTAAAAGAAGTTGAGCCGTATCCGGCAGCTCAAAAAATTATTCGGCCCCTGACAAATCCAATCAAGAAGGATAGCCATCTTGTCGTGCTTTATGGAAACGTGGCACCGGCGGGCGCGGTGGCAAAAATCACGGGTCATGAAGGCCTTAGTTTTACGGGAACAGCAAGAACATTTCAGGGCGAAGAAGCCGCTATGGAAGCCATCATGGGCGGCACAGTACAACCCGGCGACGTCGTGGTACTGCGTTACGAAGGCCCTCGGGGTGGGCCCGGGATGCGCGAAATGTTAAGTCCTACGAGCGCGATTAACGGGCGCGGTCTCGCTGGGAAAGTCGCCTTGATCACCGACGGTCGATTTTCCGGTGGCTCTTCAGGTTTCGTGGTAGGACACGTGACTCCCGAGGCATTCGAAGGTGGTCCCATTGGCCTCATCGAAGATGGCGATGAAATTACCATTGATGCTGAAAAGAGGGAAATTAACCTCAGCATTACCGACGCGGAATTCACACGCCGCGCTGGAGCCTGGAGCGCACCCGAGCCTTACACCGATCGCGGAACACTCGCCAAGTACGCTCGACTCGTTTCTTCGGCGAGCGAAGGTGCGGTGACAGATAAATACCTTTAATCAACGGTCCGGGGGTTGCCAACTGCTAGCCGTTGTTCAAGCCAACTCGCTTTGACCTTATCCATCATTTAAACGATTTCTATTTATTTGGACTGGGCGAATTCGTAGGTACACCCAGTAGCATACTTGCCCGACTCCGATACCAATCGTGTCCCACAAAAGATCGAGGATTTCCGCGCGACGGTCTGGCGTGAACGCTTGCGCTACTTCTAACGCCACAGCATAAAAGAACATCCATGTCGCGGGGACCCACAGAATTCTGAACGTACGAGTTAGTGGATTTCGATCTATATCAAAGTGGGCGAGAACGAGCGCGGCCGTCAGATAAGTGAACGCAAACACATGCAACACGACATCGGGAAATTGGATGGCCTCCGGGTAGGAACCCGGCATGAGAGCCAGGTAGGTACAGATAGCTAGCGGCAACCAGAATGCAGTTCTGTATATCGCGGGCATGTAGTTTATCGCGCTGTCTGTTCACGCACGAAATCGACCAACCTCTTAACGTTATCGACGGGCGTCTCCGGAATAATCCCGTGACCTAAATTAAATATATGTCCGGGACGTCCTCCAACCTCATCTATGAGGGTTTGCGCCTGGTTGATCATGCTACTCGGCTCGCCGCAAAGCGCGATCGGATCCAAGTTACCTTGGATCGCACGACTACCCAAACGATCCCAGGTAGCGACCAAAGGAACGCGCCAGTCGAGCGCCATTAAATCTGGGCCCGTCGCATACATAGCGTCGAGTAAATGTGCGTTACCCGTTCCAAAGTAAATGATAGGCAACTCGCCTTGAATGCGCTCCATCAGCCGCCGGGTAGCCGGAGCCACATACCGCTCATAGTCGGCAAGCGACAAACACCCAACCCAACTATCAAATAACTGAATGGCTTGAGCCCCCGACGCGATCTGTAATTGCACATAATCCGCGACCGTATCCACAAGTTTATCCATCAAAGACTGCCATAACACTTCGTGGTCATACATTAGCCGCTTTACGTGGGCATAATTTCGCGAGCTCTTGCCCTCGACCGCATAGCATGCAAGCGTGAACGGTGCCCCGGCAAAACCGATCAGGGCAACTTCTTTTGGCAAGTCGTTAAGTATGCGCCCGAGAGTTTCCACAACGTAACCGCAACCTTCCTCAGCTGGAACGACGGCTAACGCCTCGATCGCTTGTTTGTCACGTAATGGATTTTCAAACACAGGTCCAACGCCCGGTTTGTACTCAAGGTTGAGACCCATCGGCTCAAGTACCGGGAGCAAATCGGCGAACATTATCGCTGCGTCGACGCCGAGTATTCGTTGCGCGTCCAAGGTCGCTTTCGCCGCAAGCTCAGGATTCTTAAAGAACTCTAGGCTGGGGGTATCGCCTTTCAAAATATGGTATTCCGGCATATATCGCCCGGCCTGCCGATTTAGCCAAATAGGCGTGTTCGGCGTGCTGGCACCGGCGCATGCGTCTAGAAAGATCGGCATTAGTACCCAATCATCAATTCAATGTCTGCGTCGTAATCGACATTTTCGATGCCAAACCCGAACAATCGAAAGAAATCATCTCTGAATCCACGAAGGTCAGCGAGGTCCGCAACATTGTCGGTCGTTATATCTGACCAACGGCGCCGTACTTCCGATTGAATATCGGCGTCGAGTTCATAATTGTCCATCCGAATACGGCCAATCTCGTCCGTACGCATAGGCTGATTTGAATACAGTTGCTCGCGGAAGAGACGGTGAATATGGGCGACACAGTCTTCGTGACAGTCGCGTTCCTTCATCACCTGAAAGAGGATAGAGAAATACAAAGGGACCACAGGGATCGCAGTACTCGCTTGCGTTACGACCGCCTTTAACACTGCAACGTCCGCACGCCCCTTTATACCCGCTAGCTTCGTCGATATTTCTTCTGCCGCTCGATCAAGGTCTTCTTTCGCGCGCCCCAACGTGCCGTCCCAATAAATGGGCCATGTAAGTTCATTGCCGATGTAAGTATAGGCAACGGTCTCAAATCCAGGCGCCAGCACTTCAGCTTCCAGAAGCGCATCGATCCAATATTCCCAGTCCTCGCCACCCATGACCGCAACCGTAGCGTCCACCTCTTCCATATCGGCTGGATCGAGCGCTACATCAACCACTTCCGCATTACCTGACAAAAGATCAAAGTTAAGTGTTTGTGAGGAAAACACTTTCCCGACTGGCTTGATCGACGAGCGATGGAGCTCACCAGTCCGCGGATGTACGCGTACCGGCGAAGCTAAGCTATAAACCAACAAATCTATAGTGCCCATATCAGCGCTTATGGCGTCTATGGCCTGCATTTTTATCTCGTCCGAGAATGCGTCTCCATCAATGGTGTGCGCGTATAGTCCAGCCTGCTCTGCCCGACGCCCGAACGCCGCATTGTTGTACCAACCGGCGCTACCGGGCTTGGTTTCCGATGGTGTTTTTTCTAAGGAGACTCCCAGCGTTCCTGAGCCGCATCCAAAAGCCGAGGTGATTCGTGACGCAAGCCCGTAGCCGCTTGAGCAGCCAACTACGAGCGCATTTCTAGGGCCCCTTATCGTGTCGAGACCGCGGACATAGTCGATCTGCGTACTCACATTTGTTGCACAACCGACGGGATGCGCCGTGGTACAAATAAAACCTCGAATGCGCGGTTTGATAATCACAATCGTGTTACGGCTGCCGTTCCCTACAACGCTGGGTTTCACTACAACGGGCGCAGCATCATACCTTCTGCAACGGCATACCGCATGGCAGCACCAACGTCATAAACCCATGGGCCATCCCGACGAATGGTGGCTGCAACGGATCGTTTGTTACCGAGCTTATGCTCCCGATCACCGTCCAAGGCGAGGATTCCCTCTCCTTCAAAAGTCACTTTCTCCCCCAAATCGACTCTTTGACTACGCGAAATCGCAACGTCTTTAAAGAACCCGGGCGACAAGGGCACCCGAATAAAAACCTCCGAGTCTTCCATTTCGCTAACTTCAACCAACAATCCAAAGTCATCCTTTTCCTCAACTACAGAAATAAGACCCCCGACAGGTGACATTCCTACCCTGTCCGGTAACGCCCTCGTTAAAAGAATTTTCTTTAATTTGGCTTCGTCATAAGGCAAAAGATTGCCTACAAAGTCGTCGCGAAGCTGTACCGCATCAATCAGCGCAATGTCGTTAATCCCATCCGAAAAAGCGGTGTGCAACACCTTAGCTCTATTTCGAATTCCCCGCGTCGCGTCGTCTGAAAATCGTCCCATCGCAGCTAACGCCGCAACAACCCCGGCGGTGGTTGGTTCAACCATTGATGGAAAAACATTGTTGGTGCCAGTAGACAGCGGGATCAACTCCAGTTGCGGGGCGCTCCGCGCGATAATCCTATTGGTACCATCGCCGCCAAGCGAAACAATGACTTCTACGCCCTCTCCAACAAAAGCCCGCACCGCGCGCTCAGTGTCAGTAGCATCGTGGTGCAGCTCAATTTCAAGCGTGACGACCTTCGCCTTCAGAGGCATCCAGTCCAGGGCCATGGACGCAATACGAAACGGTTCGTCAACAATATATATCTCATTCACCCCGACGGAATCGGCGCCAGCTGCGATGCGCGCAACGATGTCCCGCTTGGCTTCATGAGTCATGTTGGTTGCTCGGGCCGCGAGTCGACGCACGTCTCGCCCCGACATTGGATTCACACAAATAGCTATCGCGCTCATTCGCTTAATTGTCGTTTCTTGGTGTCAACATCGGCTGCAACTCCTAGTCAGTTGATTCGACGACCTGGAAATGCAGTGGTTTCCAGGGCAAAGGTTGCTAACCTATTGGGTCTGGTCTCGGGAAAGCAAGGATAACCTCGTTAAGTCCTAGGCTTGCAATCGACGAAATATCAAAAGGGGCATGCGCCCTATTCGCTCTTTCTCGATACCAGTAGTGACGAATTCAAGCGGGATGGCGCGAAAAGTCTCCGGTGCCAAGGAATACACATGAACATCGAATCGGTCATCGACTCTGCGTGGCAACATCAAGAAAACATAGACGCTAGTACCCAGGGAGAAGTACGCACGGCCGTCGAAGAGGCTTTATCAAGCCTCGATGACGGCACGCTACGGGTGGCGGACAAAATTGCTGATGGATGGTTGGTTAACGAGTGGCTAAAAAAAGCGGTCCTGCTAAGTTTCCGACTTAACCCATTTCAGAAGATGGCGGGGGGACCTGGAAACACCAACTGGTGGGATAAAGTCGCGCCGAAATTTGCAGGATGGGAAGAAGAACAGTTCGAAGCAGCGGGGTTTCGCGCCGTTCCAACCGCATATGTACGTCATTCCGCGTACATCGCTCCAAACGTTATCCTTATGCCTAGTTTTGTAAACGTTGGTGCCTACGTCGATACAGGCACCATGATCGATACATGGGCAACCGTCGGATCCTGCGCCCAAATAGGCAAAAACTGTCATATTTCCGGCGGGGCAGGGATAGGAGGCGTATTAGAACCTCTTCAAGCAGCACCCGTGATCGTCGAAGACGGCTGTTTTATTGGGGCCCGATCCGAAGTCGTCGAGGGCGTTCTGGTCGAAGAAGGCGCGGTCCTGTCCATGGGGGTATTCATTGGTGCGTCGACCAAAATCGTTGATCGACACTCGGGTGAAATTTACACGGGTCGTGTACCACCCTATTCCGTTGTGGTGCCAGGGTCTTTACCGGCGCCACCTCACAAGGATGGAAACCCAAGGCCGAGTCTCTACTGTGCCGTAATTATCAAGACCGTGGACGCGCAGACACGCTCGAAAACCGCGATTAACGAGCTACTTAGGGATTAGCAGTTCGAGCAGCTCCGGAATCATCATGCCCGTTCCATAATGTGAATAGAGAACGAGTACGTGTTGCGTTCATTCGCGACGAAATCTTCTTTCTCTGTGGTCCGCCAGCAACCCCAATCGAAGGAAGGGAAAAACGTATCCCCATCAATTTCCGCATCGACCAACGTGCAGTAAAGACGATCTGCGCGATCCAGCGTCTCCGCATAAACCCGTGCGCCCCCGACCACAAAGCACTCCTCCACTGAATCGATTTCACACTGCTCCGCCGCAACGGTTAACGCCGAATCAATATCCGGTACCACCGTGACTTCCTCATTCAGATACCCTGTCGCCGAAAGCACAATATTCCTGCGTCCAGGAAGCGGTCGACCCACCGACTCGTACGTACGACGACCCATCACAACCGGACTACCCCACGTCGTCCGTTTAAAAAAAGCAACATCATCTGATAGATGCCATGGAAGCGCATTGGATCGACCAATAACCCGATTGTTGGACATCGCCCAGATAAGAGAAAGTCGCACCGATTCGTTAGACCGCGATTGGGGCGCGGATACCTTTATGCGAACGGTAATCCAGTAATTCAAAGTCTTCGTAGGTAAACCCGAATATGTCTTCTACCCGTGTGTTAATTTTCATACGTGGTAATGGCAGCGGGACGCGAGATAACTGGCGATCGGCTTGTTCAAGATGGTTAAGGTAAAGATGTGCGTCACCAAACGTGTGAACGAAATCACCGGGTTGAAGACCCGACACCTGTGCAACCATCATGGTTAATAGAGCGTATGAAGCGATATTGAAGGGAACCCCAAGAAATATATCAGCACTCCGCTGGTACAGCTGACACGATAACCTGCCATCTACAACATAGAACTGAAACAGTGCATGGCACGGGGGCAAAGCCATCTTGTCCACCTCCCCCACGTTCCACGCCGAAACGATTAGGCGTCGTGAGTCTGGATTTTGACGAATATCCGAAACCACTCTCTCGATTTGATCAATGGTGGGACCATCCGACGTTGGCCAAGAGCGCCATTGCGAACCGTACACGGGCCCTAGATCCCCGTTTCCGTCAGCCCATTCATCCCAAATATGAACGTCGTGCTCGTGAAGGTAAGCAACGTTGGTGCTCCCCCGCAAGAACCAAAGCAACTCATGGATGATGCCTTTCACAAACATCTTCTTGGTCGTCAGAAGCGGGAATCCCTCGCCCAGGTCGAAGCGCATTTGATGACCAAACACCGACCTCGTTCCAGTACCCGTACGGTCGCTCTTTTCTATCCCTTCGTCTCGTACCCGGCGCATGAGCGCAAGATATTGCTTCATTTCTGGCGCAATCCCTCGAAATAATCTTGTGCAAATCCAGTCAGCAACAAAATACCAAATGCAATCATCGGTAGCGACAACAACTGACCCATCGTGAGCCAATCGAATGCAATAAAACCGATCGCAGCATCGGGTTCACGAAACCATTCCGTCACAAACCGAATCGCTCCATAGCCTGTGAGAAACATCCCAGAGATTAGACCCGAGCGTCGCGCTCGCAGTGAAAATAACCAAACAATCATGAACAACACGACACCTTCTCCAAATGCTTGATACAAGCTTGACAGATGTCGTAGCGCTCCATCCCACTGACCAAAGCACGTGAAATTCAGGCCGCTGACTGCGTTACACGGAAAGTGGACACCGAGGGAACTCTCCGTAACTCGTCCTGGCAACTCCGCGTTAATGAAATTTCCTATCCTTCCAAATCCCAGTCCGATTGGGACTAGCGGAGCGGCAAAATCTGCCACACGCCAGAAATCGCGCGATGTCTTCCTGCCATATAGCCAAAGCGCGGCGACCACCCCAAGCATGCCTCCGTGGAACGACATGCCGCCTTCCCACAATCTAAACAACCACAGCGGCTCTACCAAAAACCTATCGAACGAGTAGAAGAGAACGAAGCCGAGACGACCCCCGACGATCGTACCCACCACGCCATAAAAAATGACGTCCGATACGTCTGCTTTATCCCAGTCGGAATCTTGCTTTTTCACACGCTGACTGCCCAATACGTAGCACGCGAGAAAAGCGAACAAATACATGAGGCCGTACCAGCGAACGGCCAATGGCCCGATCTCTATCAAGATAGGTTCGATCAGAGGATAGTTCATATTCCTCAAACACCAACTATGCGCAACTGGTAGACTCGTGCCCTCCCCTAGGCACGGAACGAGGGACCGAGCCGCAGTGTGCCTTATCCTTATTGCCTACCGTATGGATCCGGCTCAACCGCTTATTGTTGCAGCCAATCGGGACGAATACTACGCTCGCCCGGCGCTTGCTGCACACACTTGGGACGACCATCCAAACATCTTCGCAGGACGCGATATCGAGGCTCGAGGGACTTGGCTTGGGGTTTCAAGGACTGGGCGTTTCGCGGCGGTCACGAATTGGACCCAGGACTTATCCGGACCTCGTTTCCCAAAAAGCCGTGGCGATCTACCCGTTGAATTTCTACTCGCAAAAAGTACGCCACAGCAGTATGCGTCAGTTATAAAGCAGGATCAGTTGGCGGGATTTAACTTTATTGCTTTCGACGGTCGCGAGCTTGTCTATATGACCAATCGAATCGTCGACATCAGAATACTTCCACCCGGTATTTACGCCTTAACCAATACCCACCTTGATGACCCCTGGCCAAAATCGACACACGGCGTGCAAAAGTTAACGAACGCGCTACCACACCCTTTGCTAAACGATCTTATCGATCTCCTAACGATCGACGACTCCCTATCTCCTATAAAGGATTCACGAAACAGCGAGAACGTCGTGGTCGAGCAACGGAACTCGCCGAGCTTCATTCGCGGTGATATATACGGAACTCGGGCAAGTACGGCGGTCATTCTTGAACGCGACAAGTTTCTCTTCTGCGAACAGACATTCGAGTCGAAAGGACTCCCGACGAAACGTGTTGAAGAAACTGTCCTACTCGAGAATTCTTGACGTGTTATTGATGATCGGACCCATGCACTATCATGAGGCAATTCTAAGAACCTAAAACTGTTTCCAACGAACTCGTTAATCCGAGTCATGGGGCGATAACGTGGACTTATCTGGAAAAACCGCACTGGTGACGGGGGGTAGCCAAGGATTAGGCCGAGCAATGGCGTCTGCATTCCACTCTGCCGGTGCCAATGTGGCTTTACTCGCCCGTCGAGATGGTCCTCTGAAAGATGCCCAAAAAGAAATAGAAGAAAACGGGCCCGGCAAAGTCGGCGCGTACCAATGCGACGTAACCGATGCGGCGGAAATCGAGACCGTTCATAAACACGTGGTCGAAGCGATGGGTCCAGTCGATATTTTGGTGAATAATGCCGGGAAATCCGAGGCACATCCGTTCATGAGTATTTCGGATGAAGTTTGGCAATCAGATTTGGACCTAAAACTCTTTGCCGCCGTGCGTTTAGCCCGCCACATCATCCCTGCCATGATCTCCAAACGTTGGGGACGCATCATCAATGTTTTGAACACGGCAGCGAAAGCACCGCCACCCGGCTCCGCACCAACTTCAGTGAGTCGAGCGGCGGGCATGGCGTTAACCAAGGTTCTGGCCGGCGAACTCGCACCGCACAATATCCTCGTGAACGCATTACTCATTGGGCAAATCAAGTCGGACCAGATTCAACGGGCTTACGACGCTAGCGATCGCTCAACCTCTTTCGAACAATTCGTGGTAGAAGCTGGCAAACGGCTACCCATGGGCCGTATGGGCGAAGCGAGCGAAGTTGCCGACGTGGCCTTGTTTCTATCGTCGGACCAGGCGTCCTACCTGACGGGTTGCGCGATCAATATGGATGGTGGGCTTTCCCGGGTCGTCTAGTTCGTATCCGGACGGCAGTCCTATTCATCAAAGAAACATACTTGGTGTTTCGTGATGAGGAATGGCCCGTTCCAGTCCCGCCCCAATGAGCTGATCACGGATAAAATCGAGTATTTCCTCGGCGTCTTCCATTCGTCGAACGCGTGCAAGAATGCGTCGGCAATCTCGCATTGATACATTTCGGATCACCCACTTTACCTTTGGCAAATTGGCGGCATTCATCGACAGGACGTCATAACCCATCGCTACGCAAAGAATGGCGCCTTCTGGCGTTCCGGCGAGTTCGCCGCATATGCCGATTCCTTTCTGTTCCGCGTGGGCAGCTTTAGCGAGTTCTCGCAACGCATGCAGGACTGCCGGGTGCATTTCTTGGTAGAGATTCGCAACTCGCGGATTATTACGATCCACCGCTAACATATATTGGGTAAGGTCGTTGGATCCAACTGCAAGAAAATCGACCTGGCGTGCGATCAGGCGTGCCTGATGTATTGCCGCTGGAACCTCGATCATGACGCCAACCTGAGGCAACTTTACCGCGACATCCTCCTCCCGAACCTCACGGTAAGCCCTCATGACAAGCGCCTTCGCTTCCGCGACCTCGTGGCGATCGGTCACCATCGGGAACATAATTCGGAGATCGGATTCCAGCCCCACGCTCGCCTTAATCATTGCTCTAACTTGGACCAGAAAAATCTCTGGGTGGTCGAGGGTCACACGAATTCCCCGCCAACCTAAAAAAGGGTTGTCCTCCTCGATGGGGAAATAAGGCAACGCTTTGTCGCCCCCAATATCAAGCGTCCTCATCGTGACCGGTCGAGGGTTAAATGCTTCCAAGTGCTCTCTATATATAACCCGCTGTTCTTCCTCCGTCGGGAAACGATCTCGAGAAGCGAATGGAATCTCTGTTCGAAAAAGTCCGATCCCCTCGGCACCGCGATCTAGCGAACGCGTGATTTCGCCGACAAGACCGATATTCACCCAAAGGTTTAATCGATGGCCATCCAGAGTTTCGCTTGGTTGATCTTTAAAAGGCTCGAGTTCCTTAACAAACTCGGCTTCTTCAGCGATTAACTCACGGTAGTGATTAATCACCTGCGCCGTGGGATTACCAACTAATTCGCCATAAAAACCATCCACGACCACGGTCTGATTCTCGAATTCGTATAGGGGCAACTCTATCGCGCCCATGACGGCGGGAATATCAAGAGCGCGTGCCAAAATAGCGGTGTGTGAATTGCTAGATCCCCGCAACGATACGATGCCCTTCAATCGCTCCGGCGGCACGTCCGAAACCATCGAAGCGGTTACTTCTTCACCTATCAAAATGGCATGATCTGGAAAGTAAAACTTTTCTTTGCGAATATCCTGAAGATACGCCAAGACGCGCTGCCCTAATTCTCGGACATCGGCAGCTCTTTCCCGTAAATATGAGTTTTCGACTTGCCGCAGTTTCGACACGTGCCTCGTAATGACCAACCGAAGCGCGCCCTGTGCCCAATTTCCTTGACGAATTTCCTCGCGAACTTCGCCCGCGATCGCGGTGTCATCCAGCATATGCAAGTATGCGGAAAATAACGCCCGCTCTTCTGCCGGCAGTTGTCGAGACAACGACCGATTGGTCTCCTCGATATCAGCGCGGACCCGGCCAACTGCATGATCAAAATTGGTCAACTCGGCGATAACATCATCGGCGCCTTTGTCAGGCACATGATCGAAATTAGCCGAAGGGGCAATGACCACGGCGGTGCCAATGGCAATCCCTGGAGCCCCTGCGATTCCCTCATACCTAACATCACTCGGGACATAATCCGCATTCAATAACGCAGCAAGGTTTCCCGTGGCTTCGGCATGCGCGACAACGTTTGCCAACTGAGCAGCTAGCGTGGTGAGAAACGCCTCCTCATCTTCGCGAAAACGTCGAACTTCCCTTTGTTGGACGGTGATGACGCCGAGTACTCGACGATTGTGAATCACGGGAACGCCCAGAAAGGCAGAAAAGGGTTCTTCCCCTATTTCCGAAAAGTGCCGATATCGTGGATGTTCCGATGCATTCTCGATGTTCAGCGGTTCACCGCGTTCAGCGACCAGCCCCACAACACCTTCACCAGGGGCAAGCGACACCTTGCCAATCGCGCGTCTACGAAACCCTTCGTTTTCGATTAATCTCAAGTCGCCGGTGACTTTGTCAAAAACGTAGATGGAGCAAACTTCAGTACCGAGAATTAAACACACTCGCGCGACAATTATGCCCAGCGCATGTTCGAAACTTGGCGCGGCGTCCACGTCGCGACTGATTTGTCGAAGCGCGTCAAGCAATTACATGCCCCCGATTTGCAAGGATGGCGCGAGCTCTCGCAGCGCCTGACGATAGACCTCCTGTTTGAACGCAACGATCTCAGTCAACGGATACCAATAACTAACCCAACGCCAAGCATCAAATTCGGGTTTATCCGAACAGTTCATCGAAATGTCGTTTTCGTCTCCTATCAATTTAAGCAAATACCACTTCTGCTTTTGTCCGCGAAAACGCGAACTTGAGTTATAACGCCGCAACCGCTTTGGTAATCGATAGCGGAGCCAACTGCCCGTAACCGCGAGTATTCTTACGGACGCCGGTGTCAGGCCAACTTCTTCAAACAGTTCTCGATAGAGAGCGTCTTCCGGCGTTTCGTTCGGCTGCACGCCTCCCTGAGGGAATTGCCACGCGTTGTCGCCGCCAACTCGACGAGCCCAAAAAACATTGCCTACGTCGTTAGATATCACGATGCCAACGTTCGGTCGAAAGCCGTTAGGATCGAGGTTCTCTACTTCACTTCGCATGCAACGATTCTTTCATAATCAACTCCTGCGAAGCCACTGGCTCCACGGGCCAATGCTTTCTCCTTACTGATCCAGTTTTTCCAGGTGTCCTTACAATTCAGCAAGGCTATTATTTCGCAAGTACAACAAGGTAAAGAATGAACCAGCTCGAGAACGAACCTAGTCTCTATCTCCAACAACACGCTACGAATCCGGTCCAGTGGTACCCGTGGGGAAACAAAGCCCTCGACAAGGCAATGGACGAAAATAAACCTATCCTCCTATCCATCGGTTATTCGTCATGCCACTGGTGTCACGTTATGGCCCACGAATCTTTTGAGGACGAAATTACCGCGTCGGTGATGAACGATAACTTCGTCAACATAAAGGTCGATCGAGAGGAACGCCCCGATATCGACCAGATATACCAGACGGCTCATCAACTCCTCACTCAACGCACCGGCGGCTGGCCTCTCACCATGTTTCTTGACCCACAGACTCAACTACCGTTTTTTGGTGGTACTTATTTCCCTCCGGCCCCACGATTTAATCTTCCCGGATTCAGAGACTTACTCATGCGAGTGAGTAGTACGTACCAAGACAATAAAACCGACCTCGAAGCTCAGAGCGAAAAACTTAGCTTGGTGCTGGCACGACTAAACGAACATGCCGAAGTGCAGGGAATTGACGACGGGCCGTTACTGTCCGCAGCAAGGGATCAGCTCGCGTCCCGTTATGATCCCATCCACGGAGGTTTTGGACCCGCGCCAAAGTTCCCCATGCCCGCGAATATCGAGAGACTACTGCGCCACTGGGCGTTTTCAAGACGCCATGACGCAGTCGATCGAGAAGCCTTCGATATGGCCCTGACCACCCTCACACGGATAGCTCGTGGCGGCATCTACGATCACGTGGGGGGAGGGTTTTGTCGGTACTCTACCGACAACGAATGGATGATCCCCCACTTCGAGAAGATGTTGTACGACAACGGGAGGCTCATGAGTCTCTTCGCCGACACCTTGGGACTTGGTCCAGATCCACTGTTTGAAAGCGCGCTCAGCGAAACAGCTGATTGGATCGTTCGCGACATGCAACATCCACAAGGTGGTTACTTTACCTCTCTGGACGCGGATTCAGACGGAATCGAAGGGAGCTACTACGTATGGCGTAGAAACGAAGTTCAGAACCTTTTGGATGGCGACGAATACCTCATTGTCGAAACGTTGTATGGGTTGGATAAATCGGCAAATTTCGAGGGCAAATGGAATTTTCATCGCCGAGATGCTTGGCGCGCCGTCACCGAAAGGCTAGGGCTCGAAACAGAAGAAGCAGAAAAACTTCTTAAATCCGCGAAGGTCAAACTTCTCCAACGTCGTTCCGAACGCCCGGCACCGGGGCGCGATGAAAAAATCCTCACTTCATGGAACGGACTCGCGATTAAGGGCATGGCGAAAGCCGCGATGCGGTTTGATAAGAAGCCTTGGCTCCATTCGTCTCAACGTGCCGTCGACTTTATTCGTGATCACTGCTTTGACGGGAATCGGCTCTCTGCAGTATGGAATAACGGCATAGTTGGCCACGACGGATTTCTCGACGACTACGCGAATCTCCTCGACGGATTGCTCGTCTTGTTGGAGGCCCAATGGCGTTCTCGCGATATCGAATTTGCAGAAGCACTCGCCGATCTTTTGTTGTCCAAATTCCTCGACGAGGATGGGGGCTTCTTCTTTACGGCCCATGACCAAGAAAAGCTGATCCACCGACCCAAGCCAACCCTCGACGACGCTCTACCCCCGGGAAATGGAACTGCGACCGTTGTTCTACTGAAACTAGGACATTTGCTTAATGAACCGCGATATATTGACGCTGCCGAGGAAACACTTAATTGGGCACGCGCTTCGATCGAGCAATATCCCGCCGGACACTGCACACTGCTCGTCGCTCTCGAATCTCGCCTCTATTCTCCTGAACAAATCATTGTGCGTGGGCCGCAGGAAACGATGGCTTCTTGGTTAGCTCTCGCGCGGGAGGGTTACACCCCAGAACGCTGCGTCTACGGAATTCCATACGACGAACCTGGGCGAGTTCCTAAGCAACTTCCAGCGCTCGTTTCGACCGAAACCCGCCAGGTTGTCAGTGCTTACATTTGCCGCGACCTGACCTGCGAACCAGCTATAACCGACTTTGAAGACTACAAACGCGCGATTAAGCGGTAGCCCGCATCACACGCGATCGAGCTTACGCATCAACGCTCGTTCTCCGCAGCTTCTCGGTATGCAACGTAGTCTAAAAGATCCTCAAGTTCCCCGACGTCGGAAGGTTCCAGTGCGAAAAACCAACCGTCGCCGTACGCATCTAAATTGACGTTCTCCGGTGCATCTTCTAGAGATCGGTTGACCGCGGTGACGACGCCGCTAACGGGAGCGTATATATCGGAAGCCGCCTTGACCGACTCAACAATTCCAGCTTCAACCGACGCTTGCAGCGACTGTCCTATCTGCGGTAGCTCAATGTAAACAATGTCACCGAGTGCATCCTGCGCGAAATCAGTAATACCAACCGTTATCCGTCCATCCTCTTCGAGCCGAGCCCATTCATGACTTTCGGCGTAATAGATATCTTCCGGGGTTTCACTCATCGATAAGGCCTTTGCCCTAGTGTCAGATCCGTCACTATTTTGACTAGACCATTACTACTTATCCAGCCCGTTGGCACACCAGTGAACTCTCGTCACAGAGCATCCAAAATCCCTTTTAACCGCCTTCGAGAACAATCGCTCGCTAATCCATTTCTCTGAAGTCGCTCCTCGAAACACTCGGGCCAACGCCGCTACCTCTTTCCCGACAGATCGAACAACCACAGCTGGCGACAAGTTGTTCAATATAGCGTGGCAAGCGGTCCTAAACCCATCGCTTCACGCATCAATTGGTACTTAAGAGCAGGCACTTTATTTACTGTCCGGACACCAAGATTGCGCGCCCATCTCCCGTAGGGTCCAGAAGCACGGTATGTTCGATCAAAGAAATCCATAAGCTGTAGCATCACCCGGGCACGGGCATGGCGTCTTATTGCGAATCGACGCCATACATTGTTCTCGCCCATATCGCCTTTGAGATGGCGGGTTACCTCTTGAATCCCTTGCACATCTTCCAAACCTAAATTGACGCCCTGACCAGCAAGAGGATGCACGGTCCGTGCTGCATCCCCGATAACGAGAACCCGAGGCATCGGGTTAAAGTCGGAGACAAGGGATTGTCCAAAAGGAAAACCAAGCCGCTCCCCAACTTCCGCCACTTCACCAAGTACGGACTCGGATTCGTGCGTCAAGGCCGCGGCAAAAGCACTTCCGTCAAGTGTCAGCAATTGATCGTATCGCCCAGCCGGCAGGCTCCACACAACCGAAACACTCCGCTTCTCGGGCAGCGGCAAGAATGCCAAGATTCCATCTCCAAAATGTTGCAGTGCACAGCCGTTATGTGGGTCAACGGTCTTAGCAACCGTCCCGATAGCCCTCCCCATACTTCCATAATTCTGGGTTGAAATTCCAAGCTGTTTGAGCGTGGAGGACTCCCGACCTTCAGCGACCACGAAGCAAGCCGTCGATACAACATCCTTATCGATGACCAACTCGACAGTTTCCCCATAACACTCCACAGCTTCGATAGTGCTAGGCGCCCTCACCTCAACTCGGTCAACCAAACTTGTCCACAACCGTCTAACTAAAGCACTAACTTCCACAACTTCCGCCAGGGCTTTGGCACCAATTTCGTTGGCGTCAAAACCTACCGTCGCGGTGCCTTCGCGCTCCCAGACATGAATCCGCTTAATGGGCCCTCGACGGACATCTGCCATCGAGTCCAAACTTTCCAACAGATTTATCGATCTCGGTGAAAGTGCAACCGTCCGTACATCGAATTCATCATTAAGACCGGATGTTTGCGGAACTTTCGAATCAACTAACAGGACGCGCCGATCAAGTCGAGCCAAGCAGAGCGCAGCGCTCGATCCGACAATCCCACCTCCTGCAATAATGGCGTCGAAGTCAGGCATTCAAATATGATCCAAAGTCGGTCACGGTTTGCGTGAAATATGAATTCATGCATTTACGCTCATGAATTTGCGCAGGCTTCTGATCTCTTATTCGAAGCTCTGTTTCCAAAGGCTCGATTGAGCTCGCAATAAGAGTGGCACAGCTCAGCGCATGGAATTGTTTCAATCACATAAATTATCAGTATTTCGAGGTACCTCACATTCAGCACCAAGCGTGTAGAAACAAACTATCGGGCTTCACAACCCCTAGGATTAGAGAGACACTACCGCATCCGGGGATCAATCCCCAAGGAAACCCATGGCTAATAACGATCTCGAAGCGCTAGAAGAGAAGGTCGACGAGCTTATCGCTCTGTCGGAAGTCTTGGTTGAAGAAAATCAAGTGCTTAAGGCCAAACAACAAGGTTGGACAACCGAACGCGCTAAGCTTGTCGAAAGGAACGAGCTCGCAAAAACTCGGGTTGAATCGATGATCACGCGCCTCAGAGCACTTGATAAATGAGCAAAACTCAATCAACAACGGTGAAAGTGAAAATACTCGACCGTGAGTTTCAAGTCGCCTGTCCTGAAGATGAGGTCGACGAGTTGAATGCCTCGGCGCAGGAGCTAGACAAGCGAATGCGGACCACCCAGAGCTCCGCAAACATTGTTGGTCTCGAACGAATAGCTGTCATGACCGCCCTCAACATCACGCATGAATATCTCGGGATCAAGGGGAAGAGCGACGAAGTCGAAAGTCTTGCCGACGGGAAACTAGCAGAATTAACGAAGCGTCTATCCAAAATCATCGCGTCACAAAAAAAACGCACCGCGTAGAGACTTTCCAACCTCAAGGGGTCGCTACGCCCCCATTGTTTGCTCACGGCAATCGTGCCCCATCGATTCAGACATTTTCGCTATACTGGTTGGGCTTCCTGGAATGTGCGCCAGTTGGTGTCGTCCTTGAGCCGTTATAAAAAAATAGGGGATTCTGGCGTCGGCGCCAGTGTGCATACCCAACGCNTTNGCCGCGGGTAGCCTTAGGTNCCGCCCGGGTCACCGCCTTGAACCAAAACGGTTCAGGGCCAACCAAACAGCGGCATTCCGGTGGCGAAACGCACTCGTTTTAGCGAGTGCGTTTGCATTAAGAGGTCAAGAATGACCAACGATATTCGACAACGGTTTCGCACAGCGCGAAGAGCTCTGTCGGTAGACTCCCAACGCGAACACGCACTTGCAGTAAAAAATGCAATGGGCGCTTCGTCTCTATTACGTCAAAAAACCAACGTCGGTTGTTACCTAGCGAGCGACGGCGAAGTCGATCTCGGCCCAACCATTGAACTTTTGTGGGAACGAAAAATAGCAACAGCCATGCCCGTCGTTCACGCGAACTCGATGACGTTTTATGCATACGCAAAGGAAACGGATACTTTGGTAAGTCGCTGGGGAATTCGCGAACCCATCGCGTCAGCTCAGATTGACAAAAACGACCTCCTTCTCGTCCTTGTCCCCTTGGTCGCTTTCACAGATCGAGGTCACCGTCTCGGAAGGGGGCGCGGATACTACGATCGTGTGTTCAAGTCTTCACCGCGGCCGATACTGATCGGCGTCGCTCACGAAATACAGCGGGCCAGAGCGTTCTCAACGAATGCATCAGACGTCCGCCTGGATGGTATCGTCAGTGAAAACGGTTTGATTATGATGATGTAGTTCCCCGGTTATACTGGGTTATGGCAGTACGAAAAATCATCCGCATGGGCCACCCAACACTGCGCCGGAAAGCCGAATCCATCGCGGAAAACATGATCGGCAGTGCGTCCCTTTCAAATCTCATAGAGGACATGCAAGACACNCTGCGCGATTACGGCGGAATCGGATTAGCGGCGCCTCAAATAAACGAGCCAATTCAACTCGCGATTATCGATTTGCCTGGAGGTCAGAGTCGCTACGGCGAACTCGAGGCCTTACCTTTGACCGTCTGCATTAATCCCGTCGTGACCGCCCTAGATACCGCCACCGCTGGCTATTGGGAAGGATGTTTATCCATCCCCGGGCTTCGGGGGTTTGTCGAAAGACCTCAACAAATCCGATTGGCATACACCGACGCAGACGGAACTCGATTGGAGCGTGAATTCTCAGATTTTCACGCTACTGTCGTACAACACGAGATCGATCACCTCATGGGCACACTGTATATTGACCACATTCAGGACCCATCCTTACTTGTTTTCGAAGACGAGTACTTACGTTACGTCGTGCCGAGTGAGGAGCCAGCCGGCTAAGTTCCTCAATCGGNCCTATCCAGATGCGTCTCGTTCTGGCCCTAGCAAAGTGACCCCTCCATCGACGATTAGCGTTTGGCCTGTAATGTATCGCGCCCTTTCAGACGCCAAAAACCGAACCGCGTTGCCAACGTCCCAGCCCGTTCCTTCAATCCCTAAGACAGAAGCACGTACTCTCGCGTCTCGCGCTTTTTCGCTCATCCCTGACTGGTATACCATCGGCGTAAATACCGGGCCCGGCGCGACGCAATTTACTCGAATGCCCTCCGGCCCATGATCAACCGCCATGGCCTGCGTAAGACCAATAATTGCGCTTTTGGAGGTACTGTAAGCGGTCATGCCACGCGGACGTATTGCAGCAATGGATGAGACATTTACGATCACTCCGGCCCCCGTCGCGATCATTGCCGGTATCGCTATTTTGCTCGCAAGAAAAATGCTCTCTACGTTTATCTTCATCACGCGGCGCCAGTGAGTTGGTGATTCATCGACCACGGACCCGCGACTACCCACTCCTACATTGTTATCAAGAACATCCAGTCGTCCCCATAATGCAAACGCCTTCGCCACCATTGCCTCGCAGTCGGCATCAACAGTAACGTCCGCGTCAAACGCAACTGCAACTCCGCCGTNTCCCGTAATCATTTCGACCGTACGTTCGGCGGCACTCATCCACCGATCGACAACCAATACGCGCGCACCAGCGTCTGCGAGGAGCAGCGCGGCCGCCCGACCGTTGCCAATCCCGTCGTCGCGTGCCCCTCCACCAGTGACGATGGCGACTTTGCCGTCCAAGCCTTCGTCNGCGAAGCTCTCCGCTCGAGTCTCTTCGCTTATCAAACCAAGAACATCCGGTAGGCTGAGTTAGCAGATTCCTCCCAATACCGATATCCGATTCGATCGAGGTATTTACGCAGCGCTCTCCGGTCTTGATCTACCGCCGTAAACCCCACGAGAACGCGACCCCAGGCCGCACCGTGATTCCGGTAATGGAATAGCGAAATATTCCAATCGACGCCAAACTCTGTCAAAAACGTTCTCAGCGCACCTGGTCTTTCGGGAAATTCGAAACGGTACAGTAGTTCTCCAACCACGCTCGATGCTGGACCGCCAACCATATGTCTTACATGGAGCTTGGCCATCTCGTTATCAGTCATATCGTCAACAACGTACCCCCGTTTGTGGAGCATATTGACAACGTGCCTGCGCTCTTCAAGATCATGAACTCGGACACCAAGAAACACCTGTGCGGTACGCTGATCATTAGAGCGGTAATTGAATTCTGTAATCGCCCGCTTACCGAGTGTCTGGCACAAACGCCGAAAACTTCCCGGCTTTTCAGGAATGCTTACCCCAAGTAGAGCTTCCCGACGTTCCCCAAATTCGGCCCGCTCGGAAATGTGCCTAAGGCGGTCAAAGTTGACATTTGACCCGCTAATCACGGCAACGTATCTGCGCTTCGATCCCTGCGTGTCCTCAACGTAGCGCTTGAGGCCTGCCACCGCGAGCGCGCCCGCTGGTTCCGCGATAGCGCGCGTATCGTCGAAAATATCTTTGATGGCAGCACAGATTTCATCTGTCGTAACAACGATTACTTGATCGACATGACGACGCGCGACCTGAAACGGCCGCTTACCGACCTGAGCCACCGATGCTCCATCCGCAAACAGATCCATTCCCTCCGTTCGCAATCGAACCCTTCGTCCAGCGATCAACGCTTGATTGAGACAGTCGGATCCACTGGCCTCCACCCCAATAATCTTGACTCGCGGTTTCAAATATTTGACATAAGCTGCAATGCCNGCGACTAGTCCGCCCCCGCCCACCGGAACGAATATCGCATCAGGATCACCCTCGTGCTGATTCAAGATTTCAACACCGACCGTCCCCTGACCCGCAATGACCGCTGGGTCATCGTATGGCGACACAAGAGTCGCCCCATTTCGTTCTGCGAGCGCGTGTGCGTGCTGCGCAGCGTCGTCGTATGTATCACCCCGTAATACCACTTCCGCACCTAAACGCTGCACCGCTTCGATTTTTATCGCCGGCGCATTGAGTCCCATCACGATCGTCGCCTGGATCCCCAATCGCGATGCAGCCAGCGCAACACCCTGCGCGTGATTGCCAGCGGAAGCCGCCAAAACACCTCGCTCTCGCTCATGCTCGCCAAGTTTAACTATTCGGTTATAGGCACCACGAATCTTAAAAGAATGGATAGGTTGCAAGTCTTCNCGCTTAAACGAAACGTCCGCGTTTAACCTCGTGGAAAGAAATGGAGCTGCTTCCAATGGCGTTTCGACGGCGACGTCATAAACTTCCGAAGATAGGATTTTCTTTACGTAGGCCTCAAGCACGTCGCGATCTCCCGGAAATTGATCCTACGTTCAGGCTACCATGGCTCCATGAAAACGGATGATCTGAAAAAAGCTGCNGCCGAAGCTGCGATTACATACATAGANCCGAAACTGANACTNGATTCCATCGTCGGGGTAGGNACGGGTTCAACGACCGANCATTTCATNGATGCGCTTGGTTCCATNCGACACAAGTTCGANGCCANCGTNTCTAGNTCCGNAGCNTCAACCNCCAGGCTGGAAGGGGTAGGGGTGCGNGTAATCGATTTAAACACGGCCCCCGGTNTTNTCGTTTACGTCGATGGCGCNGACGANGTCGANCCGAGCAACGCCGTNATCAAAGGNGGNGGCGGNGCCTTAACTCGCGAGAAGATAATTGCAGCTGCAAGTGATGAGTTTGTCTGCATCGTCGACGACACNAAGTGTGTGGACCNATTGGGTTCCTTTCCGCTCCCAGTGGAAGTAGTACCNATGGCTCGAAGCTTTGTCGCCCGATCCCTCGTTGAACTCGGCGGCTATCCAGTCCGCCGAGACGGTTTAATCACCGACAATGGCAACTTGATTCTCGATGTCCAAGGACTAAATATCGATGACCCAGACTCTCTAGAGAAGGCGATCAATAACATTGTGGGCGTAGTCACCAACGGGATTTTCGCGACCAATCGACCCGACACATTATTTATTGCCTCGGTTGAACGCGTGTCTAAACGCTAAACAATTTACCCGGATTCATAATCCCACTCGGATCGAATACCTCTTTCAGCCCACGCATCAGACCAATTTCTGCGTCGCTTCTACTAAACGGCAAAAATTCCCGTTTTAGTAATCCCACGCCGTGTTCAGCCGAAATACTCCCACCACGTTGCTCGATCAGGCTGAAAAGTTCCGGATTGATTCGATGACATCGCTCGAAAAATTCGTCGATTGTTAGGGACTCTGGCTTCAAGATATTTAAGTGGAGATTTCCATCACCAATATGGCCATACCAACAAACATCGAGATCAGGATAGTGTTTGTTCACGATGCCATCGACGTCGGAAAGAAAACCAGGCACTTCCGATATCCGCACTGAGAGATCATTTTTGTAGGGCGTGTCAGCGGCAATGCTCTCACTGATATTTTCCCGTAATGACCACAACGCTGCTGCCTGCGCATCAGATTGACTTATCACTCCCGTAGTTACCCAATTTCGATCCAGCGCTTCTTCGAATGCGATCGCAGCCTCTTCGTCCGCATCTGCATCGAACTCAACTAGGGCATAAAAGGCACACGGTTCTGAAAACGGTCTTGGAACACTGCCCTTTTCTGTTACTTTCTGTAGCGCAAGTTCTGAAAAAAATTCAAACGCCGTTAGGACAACGTGCTGTTGGAAACACTGAAGAAGGTTGAGGATGTCATCAAGCTCGTTGACTCCAAGCACCATTACTCGTTGTGGTTTTGGACCGGGTGCTAGGCGGATTTCGGCTTCAACGATGAACCCTAGCGTGCCTTCGGAGCCAATAAAGAGATGCCTAAGATCATACCCCGTCGCATTTTTAACCAACCCGCGGTTACAACGAATGATATCGCCCGTACCGGTAACGACAGTAAGCCCTGCTACCCAATCCCGGGTAAGGCCATACCGAATGACTTTGATCCCCCCGGCGTTCGTAGCAATGTTTCCGCCAATTTGACTCGACCCCGATGACGCAAAATCAACCGGATAAAAGAGCCCTCGTTCTATAGCGTACTCTTGTAGTCTTTGCGTAATAACTCCGGCCTGACAACCGACGATTCGGTCGGTTGGATTAAACGCATGGATCTGATTCATTCGATCGAACGAAACGATGACTTCGTCGTTTGAAGCGACCGCGCCTCCAGAAAGCCCCGTGCGACCGCCGGACGGGACCAATTTGAGTGAGTGCTCACGGGCGAGTTTAACTAGTGCGACGAGTTCATCGATACGCTCCGGGAAAACCACGGCTTGCGGCGCGACCTCGAAACTCCGTGTCCAGTCCGTACCCCAATGTATGAGATCCGCTTGGTCTGTTTTTACCCGACCGCGCGAAAAAATTTCGTTAAGAGCCTCAATGTTCTCCACAAAGAATCCCTATCCGTTCATCGCAGTTGAAGTATCTCTCGGAAGCCGTCAACAAGTCCTAATTCTCTACCGCGCAATCCGCGTGCCGCGGCATGCCTCGAAGGTCCTACGCGCGCATCCCCAACACTTCTAACGCCGGAAGGCTGAGACCACCCAAGAATTCAAGAAACGCGCCTCCCCCAGTTGATATGTATGAGATTTCGTCTTCAACTTCATATTTTTCGATCGCCGCTATGGTGTCTCCACCCCCCGCAATCGAAAAGGCTGGCGATTGCGCTATAGCCTCGGCGACAAGCCGAGTACCCTCTCCAAATTGATCGATCTCAAATACCCCAACCGGTCCGTTCCAGATTACGGTTCCAGCGTTATGAACCAGCTCCGCGATCTGTCTAGCCGATTGGGGACCAATATCACCAATAACATCGTCTTCGCCAACGCCATCCGCAAGGCAAAGTCGCGCCGTTGCTTCGTCGTTTAATTCCGCCGCCGTCATAACATCTACGTGTTCTAAAACCGCACTTCGAGCAATGATTGATTCAGCAACGTCAACGAGTTCGGGCTCCACGAGGGATCGACCGATCGGCTTTCCCGCTGCCAACAAAAAGGTGTTGGCAATCCCGCCTCCAACCACAATCGTATCCGCAATATCAGAGAGACTACGTAACGTATTCAATTTAGTGGACACCTTAGAACCACCGACGATGGCAACTAACGGTCGTTGTGGATTTTCTAGCACGCGGGCGAGCACATCGAGCTCCGCAGATAAAAGAGGGCCCGCGCATGCCTCGTCCGCAAATTCGGCAACCGCATGGGTCGATGCATGGGCCCGATGAGCAGTCGCGAAAGCATCCATTACGAAGATGTCACACAACCGTGCGTATGCCCTTCCTAGATCACGCTCGTTCGACGCTTCGCCCTTTTCAAATCGAACATTTTCAATCAGAACGGCGCCTCCTGGTTGCACGTCAAGATGCCGGCGCCAATCCGAAATCAAGTCCACTTGGATGCCCAGCATCGCACTGAGTTCATTCGCAACAGGCCGAAGACTCAACTTGGCATCGAAGGCCTCTTCCTCCGGCCGACCAAGGTGCGACATGATGACGACTGCAGCCTTCTCGCGAATACAATGCTCAATCGTTGGTAATGCGGCACGGATACGTGCATTACTAATCACCGACCCATCCTTAATCGGCACATTAAAATCTTCTCGAATCAGAACCCGTTTGCCTGCTAAGGAAAAATCGCCGAGGCGTTTATATTTCACTAGCCAATCGTCTCACGTGCAGCCCCAACAACCGCCTCGGCGTTAATACCGAGAGCATCCATTGCAACGTCACCAGGTGCCGAAACTCCAAATCGGTCCACGCCTACGATCCGACCATCAAATCCGACGAACCGATGCCAGTAGTCTGGATGCGCGGCTTCAACCGCGACGCGCGCCCTATGTTCGGGTGGTAAAACTTGAGCTTGGTACGACGCTGACTGCCGCAGGAAGTGATCGACACTAGGCATCGAAACGACTCGACAACCGAGGCCATCTCCCTCAAGAACACCTGCCGCTTCCATGGCAATCCCAACCTCAGAACCCGTTGCGATGAGAATTACATCTAAAGACTTTGACTCTCGGCGCAATATGTATCCACCGCACTCAATGGCGTTGACGGTCGACTCGTCACGAATTTGGGCGCTGGTTTTTTGTCGGGTTAAAATTACCGCGGTCGGCCCCTCTATTCTCCCAAGCGCCTGCTTCCATGCGATGCAGGTCTCCACCGTGTCACACGGCCGCCAGACCGATAAGTTGGGCGTCATCCGCAAATTACTTAGTTGCTCGACGGGCTGGTGAGTAGGCCCATCTTCGCCCAGGCCAACGGAGTCGTGGGTGTAGACAAATATATTGCGTAATCGCATCAACGAAGCAAGGCGCACCGCGTTTCGTGCATATTCCATAAACACCAAAAACGTTCCCGTAAACGGGATAAAGCCGCTGTGCAGGGCAAGCCCATTCGCAATCGCGGACATGCCGAATTCTCGCACCCCGTAATTCAGATAACGTCCGCCGTCCGCAAGCCATCCGGCACCGTCCCATTGGGTGTTATTTGATCCTGTTAAATCTGCAGAACCTCCGACCAATTCCGGAAGGAGTGGGCCCATCGCATCCAGACATAGTTTCGACGCTTTCCGAGTTTCCAACGCCTTCGGGTCTTTCTGATTCGCCTTAGCAAGTTTATCGAGAACCAGGGACCAACCCTCCGGCAAGTGCCCCTCCATTCGTCGACTCAATTCGTCAGCTAACGACGCGTGCTCTTTTCGATATCGAGCGAAAAGCNTATTCCACGTCTCTTCAANCGAATTGCCGCTATCCCGCATATTCCATTCNCGGTACAGGTGATCCGGTATTTCGAAGGGTTCGTATTCCCATTGAAGTCTCCGNCGTACACCNCGGACTTCGTCGCCACCAAGTGGCGAGCCGTGNGCNGCNGCNGAACCGCNTTTTCCGGGCGCGCCAAAGCCAATCGTCGTNCGACAACAAATGAGGGTTGGNGCNTCTATTAGANTCCGTNGCCGACTTGCANGCGGTAATCACNGCNTCGGGATCATGTCCATCAACNTCNCGAATAACGCGCCACCCATATGCTTCGAAACGCGCAGGGACATCCTCAGTAAACCAACCAGCGATATCGCCATCGATCGAAATACCGTTGTTGTCGTATATTGCAACAAGCTTTCCTAACCCCAAAGTTCCCGCTAATGACGCAACCTCATGGGAAATACCTTCCATGAGACAGCCGTCACCTACGATCACCCAGGTGCGATGATCAANNACCTCGAAACCGTCACGATTGTANTGTCGCGCGAGCATGANNTCAGCCANCGCCATNCCTACTGCATTGGCGAATCCTTGACCCAAAGGCCCNGTCGTCGTCTCTACGCCTGGACATTCTCCTCGTTCAGGATGCCCTGCTGTCACTGACCCAAGCTGTCTAAANGCTTTGATGTCGTNTATGGAAACGTCGTAACCCGTTAAGTGTAAAACGGCGTAAAGCAACATNGATCCGTGTCCATTGGACAGGACGAAGCGGTCGCGATTCCACCAGTTGGGGTTAGCGGGGTTGTATCGAAGTACATCGCGCCATAAAACTTCCGCGATGTCTGCCAACCCCATGGGCGCNCCAGGGTGNCCNGAATTGGCTTTTTCCACAGCATCCATGGCGAGCGCACGTATTGCATTCGCTCTTTCAAANCGGGAAGNCATACTTTCGTCACTTCGTGATGGGCGNCNCTATTGTGGGTGCAATGCAATGGGTCGTCTAGCGTTGAGGGTCATACATGTGAAATTGACCTAGATCACAAGCGACCGGGGGNAAGCTTTCGTACAATGCAGCTGAAGAAAGANGGGATGGNNATGGCAAACTTTAGCGTTTTNACTTCCGAATCGGTTTCTGAGGGCCACCCCGACAAGATGGCCGATCAAATATCAGACGCCNTTGTGGATGCAATGCTCGAACAAGACAGCGAGTCGCGTGTCGCGTGTGAAACCTTGATCAAAACGGGCATCGTTGTCGTGGCGGGAGAAACCCGTTCAACNGCAAACATNGACGTCGAGAAAATAGTTCGCAAGGTCATTACAGAGATCGGCTACACCGATCTTTCAACGGGCTTCGACCTTGAGTCGTGCGCGATCATGAACGCACTCGGGATGCAATCCACAGACATCGCGATGGGCGTTGACGAAAGTGACAGTCACGAACAGGGAGCCGGCGACCAAGGNTTAATGTTTGGCTATGCAACGAACGAAACGGACGTGNTGATGCCNGCNCCAATNACATATGCCCATCGNCTGGTCGAAAAACAAGCTGAAGTTCGTCGCAANTCTCTCGANTTTCTCCGCCCGGACGCCAAAAGTCAGCTCACNTTCCGCTATGAAAANGGCGTCCCNGTCGCCATTGANGCAGTCGTGCTATCCACNCAACACAGTCCTGAAGTGACCCAAAACGACCTCCACGANGCAGTNATGGAAGAAATCATTAAACCCACCNTGCCGGGCAACTGGATGACCCCGGANACCCAGGTTTACATCAANCCCACCGGCCAATTTGTGATTGGTGGGCCACGAGGCGATTGCGGCTTAACCGGTCGNAAAATTATCGTCGATACNTATGGCGGCATGGCACGNCACGGNGGTGGAGCCTTCTCTGGGAAGGACCCCTCGAAGGTCGATCGCTCGGCGGCCTANGCNAGTCGCTACGTCGCCAAAAACATCGTTGCCGCAGGCCTCGCGGCGCGTTGTGAAATTCAANTCAGCTATGCNATNGGCGTTGCTGAACCGACCTCAATTAGCGTNGAAACGTTTGGTACCGGGCAGGTCGCCGACGACCGGATTGAACAGTTAATTCGCGAGCACTTTGACCTTCGTCCTAGCGGGCTTATCGCGATGCTCGATCTCAAGCGTCCAATCTACCAAAGCACCGCAGCTTACGGTCACTTCGGGCGTACGGGAAAGAACTTCACCTGGGAAAGAACGGACCGCGCGGAAACGTTAGCAAACGCGTAAGTCATCACGTGTCTCAGCCGCAGATCAGTTACGAGTTTTTTCCGCCCCAAACAGAGGCCGGCAGAACAAGATTAATCGAAACCGCAGAGGCGCTTGCGGTCACTGATCCTGCTTATTTTTCCGTCACCTATGGTGCAGGTGGTAGCACCCGAACTCGTACTTACGAAACCGTGGTTAAACTCATGGAGAACGGTATGACCACGGCACCCCATTTGTCCTGGGGCGACGACTCCGAAAGTACTCTCGTGTCATTAATCGAAAAATATAGGGAACTTGGAGTTACTCATATGGTCGCCCTGAGAGGAGATCCCCCGTCGGGGATTGGTGCGACCGCCCGTATCCGTCGAGCACACTCGCTGGTCAATCTAATCCGCAGGCACTTCGGCAATACGTTCAATCTTTACGTAGCCGCCTATCCCGAAACACACCCGGACGCGATATCGCCGGAGGACGATATCCGTTTCTTACGCAAGAAAATCGAATCAGGCGCCGACGGCTGTATCACCCAGTATTTTTTTAACGCTGACAGTTATTTTTACTTCATCGACCGCTGCCGCTCGCACAGAATCGAAACGCCCATAGTCCCTGGCATCATGCCGATTACGAATTACGAAGGCTTGGTTAAGTTTTCTGACGGCTGTGGCGCTGACATTCCCCGTTGGATCCGTACCCGCTTAGCACACCTGGCTGACAATCCCGAAGATTTGCTCGCGTTTGGTATCGAAGTCGTCACCAACTTGTGCGAACGCCTGCTAAACGGGGGTGCACCGGGCATCCATTTCTATACGCTTAATAAACCGCATGCCAGTGTTCAGATCGCGCGAAATTTGGGTTTGGGTTGAAACGTCTCTACGTTGACCCCAAGAGAATAACGCTGAGCCCCGGCGTGAGTCTCGCACTGAGCCCGGAAAGTTCAAGCTACCTGGTGCGCGTTCTGCGTCTGCAGGTCGGCAATTCAATACTTTGTTTTGACGGGTTCGGACAAGAATACGAAGCACAGTTGACGGTTGCGGACTCGCGATCTGCCGTGCTCCAACTGGGGGTCTTGTCTCGTTCTATTCCCACTCCAACCCCTCGACTNGTTCTGCTAATCGCACTCGTCAAATACCGTATCGAAACCATCGTTCAACAGGCTACTGAACTCGGCGCAACCCATATCAACGTGATCAATGCAGACCGGACCCAAGCTCGACTACCTAAGCCTGAACGCCTTACCAATGTCATGAGCCACGCAGCCGAACAATGCGGAAGGGTCTGGATACCCGAACTTCGCATTGGCGAAGATCTCGAATCTGCCGCCAACCGCTGTGATTGCGGTCGAAAATTGATCACAGTGCCCGAAACCGAAGCAACCGAATTTTCGACTGATTTAACAAATACTTGCATTGCCGTCGGACCCGAAGGTGACTGGTCGCCTAATGAACTTCAACTAGCCAGCGAAGCTGGTTTTGAAGCGGTTGGCCTCGGTCCCATCATTCTACGCACCGCAACCGCCGCCGCTGTCGCGTTGTCCTCCATACGACAAAGATGGCAATGGCAGGTTCCCCAAGTATGAATCCCGTTGATTGGGTAAAACTGCGGTGTTCTTTATCCGTTGTTATGCACCACAAGAGTACCGGGACAGGCGCATTCTGATGATCGACTCGCCATTTCCATGTTTTCTATTGCCGCTTGCGGGCGTTCTGCGTAATTTACGCGTCACTACATCACTAAAACAAACGGCTCGTTGACATGGTCCACATCGCGTTTGTGATCGATCCCCTTGAAACGTTGAATCTAAAAAAAGATTCGACGCTGGCAATGGTCCGTGCGGCCCAACAACGTGGATGGCAGGTCAGTGTTCTCGAACAAAGTGGTCTCTTATGGGACGGAGAACGCGCCATCGCCCTGGCCCGCAATTTGCGACTGGAAGAAGGCTTTGTCGAAACACTAGACCCTGATCACGCTTGCACTCAATGGTTCCTATGCGGGGAAGAGGAAACACACGCACTCGGCGAGATCGACGTCGTTATGATGCGCAAGGACCCGCCATTCGACATGGACTACATTTATTCGACTTACCTGCTAGAGCGCGGCCAATCCGAAGGTGCGTTGGTCATCAATGACCCCCGTAGTCTTCGAGATTGCAATGAAAAGTTCTTCGCTACGGGGTTTGCCAATTATCAGCCCCCTTCTCTGGTTTCGTGTCGCGAGGATTTGCTATTAGCATTCCATCGCGACCAGGGTGACGTGATCTTTAAGAAACTCGATGGCATGGGCGGAATGAGTATCTTTCGCGCTAGTAAAAACGACTCTAATGTCCGAGTCATCGTTGAGACGCTGACGGACAACGGCAGGCGTCAAATAATGGCGCAACGATACATTCCGGAAATTGCCAACGGGGACAAACGTATCCTGTTAATCGATGGCGAGCCTCTTCCATACGCACTAGCTCGCGTTCCTGCCTCAGGCGAGACTCGTGGAAATCTTGCAGCCGGGGGCACAGGTATTGGACAACCATTAAGTCTGCGCGATAAAGAAATTGCGAACGCATTGGGGCCCGAACTTCGCGCCCGAGGGTTAACTTTCGTCGGTATCGACGTGATCGGTGATTATCTCACCGAAGTAAATGTCACNTGTCCAACCTGCGTCCGAGAACTCGATGCGNTTTTTGGNNTGGACATTGCNTCAANGCTCCTCGACGCGATTGAACAAAAACTACCCGNAGCTTCCTAGTGATTTCTTCATCCCTNCAGCACCAACTGTTGCTAGCCATGCCCAATCAAACGGGAACCTACTTTGGTAATACCCTCACGTATATCTGCGATCATAACGAGCAAGGGGCGCTGGGCTTGATGATAAATAGGCCTACGGACCTCGCTCTNACCGAACTCCTGAAAAAATTTGACTGCGCGACCAACGTTGACGCCGACTTGGTCGTCGTAGAGGGAGGACCGGTACAACAGGAACGCGGGTTCGTTCTCCACAGCACTGACGTTCAAACAAGCGGCAGTATGCCCATCGGAAACGATCTGCTGTTAACAGCGTCGCGGGATATTCTTGAAATAATAGGCACCGGCGACGGCCCAAAGCATTTTATCGTGACCCTCGGATACGCCGGTTGGGGCGAAGGACAGCTCGAGAGCGAATTGGCAGATAACGCCTGGTTAACGGTNCCAGCCACCAACGAAATCCTATTCGACACACCTTTTCATAAGCGCGTTGATGTCGCCGCAAAGTCCCTCGGCATCAATTTTCAGTTGATGTCGCCTCATTTAGGCCACGCCTGATTTTGGCGATCCTTGCGTTTGATTATGGCAAGACCTGGATCGGCATCGCCGTCGCCGAGCCGCGCCACGGGACTGCCACTCCCTTAACCACAGCACGAGCAAAAAAAGGTCGGCCCAGTTGGGCAACGATCGATCCAATTGTCGCGCGATGGGAACCCGAGACATTGGTAGTCGGCTTACCCCTTAACATGGANGATACCGAATCCGAAATGTCGGCTGAATCCAGGCGTTTCGGAAGCGATCTTAGCAAACGGTACGGAGTTCGAGTCCAATTCGCCGATGAGCGGCTATCATCGTTCGAAGCCATCGATCGTGCTCGTGGTGGGAAGACATCGAATCATGCGATAGCTGCGACAATTATTGCTGAAACATGGTTAAGCACACAGCAGGAAAACCAACCNGATTAAGCTATTTCAAAACGTGAGGATTAAACTTTGCCAAACCATGTTGAAACGGTTCATCAAGATCGACAGTGATCCACGAACAAATACAAATGGTTCAGCGTGCAATTAAAGTTGCTTGCGANNGTAGTGGTCGAGATAACGGCTCCGTGCGCGTGTTAGCGGTCTCGAAGACTCGAAGCAGCACCGCGATCCNCCTCGCATACGATTCGGGCATCGAAAACTTTGGTGAAAACTATGTTCAAGAAGCGGTCCGAAAAATACATGAATTACGGGATCTGCCGCTTACCTGGCATTTCATCGGAGGAATTCAATCCAATAAGACCAAGGACCTAGCTCGATACTTCCAGTGGGTCCACAGTATTGATAGGCCGAACATCGCGTCCCGACTTAACGCCGCCAGGGCCGAGTTTCAGCCCAACAATCCATTAAACGTCTGTTTACAACTTAACCTCGATGAGGAGGTTCAAAAATCAGGGGTGTCAGCACGAGACCTGGAAGAGCTACTACAACATACCAAGCAACTAACGCACCTACGCGTCCGTGGTTTTATGATCATTCCAAAACCAAACTCTGATAGCTCTTTCATCCAAGAAGGATTTCGCCAAGCAGCGGAACTATTCCGAAAGTATCGCGATATTGGCGATGATAATTGGGACACTCTTTCAATGGGTATGTCCAACGATTTCGCTATCGCGGTGGCAGAGGGCGCAACCTTATTGAGACTGGGAACAGTTCTCTTTGGGCCAAGAGGGTCGCTGCAATGAGCAATCAGATTGCCTTTATCGGTGGAGGCAACATGGCATACGCATTGGCGATTGGCCTTCTAGGTGCGGACAAACCCCCAAGCGTTATCGTTGCTGACCCAATCGCAACCCAACTCGACCGCTTCGCGAATTCAGAAATCAAAACCACTGCGGATAACAAACGCGCCGTTGCAGACGCAGACGTCGTTGTATTGGCCGTTAAACCACAGATCATTCGATCGGTCGCGTTAGAAATCGCACCATTAATCACACACCAGTTGGTAATGTCTATTGCAGCCGGTGTCCCACTTAGCGCCCTCAACGCTTGGTTCGGTGAGACTGTATCGATCGTGCGCTGCATGCCTAACACCCCGGCATTAATTGGTGCTGGAATCAGCGGTCTTGTCCGAAATACCCGAACCACCGACCCTCAAGCGGAGTTGGCACACCGTATTCTCGGTTGCGCGGGCGACGTATTGTGGTTTGAAGAAGACGCTGACCTAGATGCAGTTACCGCGATTTCGGGAAGTGGGCCTGCCTATTTCTTTTACTTGATCGAGTCCATGATTAAGGCAGCTATCGAACTCGGCTTGACTCCTGAAATCGCTCGTAAACTCACTCTAAAAACTGCGCTAGGCGGGGTTAAGATGGCAATAAATAGCGATGATGACCTAGAGACTCTTAGACAGAATGTGACATCGCCGGGGGGAACTACAGAGCGGGCGATCGCCGCCTTTAACCGCGAAGACATGCAAGGGACCATCGTTCGCGCCATCTCTGAAGCTCGCGAACGTTCTATCGAGTTATCACAAGAGGCCGATAATGATGCTTGAGCCGATCGTATTAGTCGTGCGACTGGTGTTGAACATTTTCGCATTCCTTTTCTTAATGCGGTTTGTCCTGCAGGCGGTACACGCCGATTTCTACAACCCGATTTCGAGCGCGATTGTCCGTTTTACAAATCCCGTATTGCGAGTTGTCCGGCAAGTCCTACCAACCTTCAGGAACTTAGACCTAGCGTCGTTTGGCGCTACCTTGATCGCCTACACACTCGCCGACCTCACCCGCATTGTTTCCCGCGGCGAAATTACACCTATTGATTGGTGGAAATTGATCCGCTTCGAGCTGTACCAAACCCTTGATCTGCTCGTCTCAATTTTTCTCTTCGCGATTTTCATTTTGATTGCACTGAGTTGGCTTGTTCAGTTCGGCATCATCCATGGGTCGCGATCCCCAGCGACGACGTTACTTAATCAAATTTGTGAACCTGTACTGCGTCCAGCAAAAAAATTGTTGCCGCCGGTCGGCATGATCGACTTATCACCAATGATCACCATCGTCATTATTTGGATAATTCAACGATGGCTTCTACCTGGGTTGCTCTTGTAGTTGATGCCCATCGCGTCAATTGGTGCTTAGTCAAGCGGTGTTTTAGACTCCGCGTCCGATTTTCAGTATTGGTTCGAATTTTGTATGGTCTCAGAGATACCCGACAACTCCGTTGGGTTGGTCAAGCCACTAACCCAGCGGTTTGACTCGTCGATTACGCTGCAATCCGGTGCGAAATTGCCTGGATTTGAACTCGTATATGAAACCTATGGGAGGCTCAACGAAGAACGCGATAACGCTGTTCTAATCTGCCACGCTCTATCCGGACACCATCACGCCGCTGGCTATCACGCTCGCGAAGACACAAAACCAGGATGGTGGGACAACTGTATCGGTCCCGGCAAACCTATCGACACCGATCACTTTTACGTGTTGAGCCTGAACAATCTCGGTGGCTGCCATGGAACCACTGGACCTACTTCTATTAATCCTGATACAGGCGAGATCTACGGTCCCACTTTCCCCACTGTAACCGTTAAAGATTGGGTCCAAACCCAACACATGCTTGCGCAAACGCTTGGGATCGATAAGTTCGCCGCTGTCATCGGGGGAAGTCTCGGCGGCATGCAGGCAATGCAATGGGCCATCGATTATCCCGATCGAGTAGCGCACGCTTTACTCATTGCATGCACACCAAAGCTTTCCGCACAAAACATCGCCTTCAATGAGATTGCGCGGTTCGCTATCTCCAGCGATCCAGAATTTAACGGCGGACACTACCAAACATCCGGAGAAAATCCCGAGAGAGGCCTTGGATTGGCACGAATGGTCGGTCACGTCACCTATCTTTCCGACGACGCGATGGGCGACAGATTTGGTCGAGAGCTGAAGTCTGGCGATATTGCACTAGGGCAGGACGTTGAATTTCAGGTAGAAAGTTATCTTCACTATCAAGGGGAAACATTCTCGAAATTATTTGACGCTAATACGTACATACTTATGACTCGAGCACTCGACTACTTCGATCCCGCTCGTGAATTCAACGACGACCTAGTTAGAGCCCTCGCCAATGCACAAGCGAAATTCTTGGTTGCTTCGTTTACCTCCGACTGGCGATTTGCCCCGGAACGCTCCGATACAATCGTTGACGCGCTCATCGCCGCCGGTAAAGACGTAATAAGCACGACTATCGAATCGACCTTTGGGCACGATTCCTTTCTATTACCGATACCCCGTTATTTCGGTGTTTTACAGGCCTACATGGGCCGCATCGCGCGGGAACGTGGCTTATGAGAGAAGATCTGAGAATTATCGCAAACCTTATTAAGCGCGACGCCCGTGTACTCGATCTTGGTTGCGGTAGCGGCGATTTGTTGGAGCATCTGGCACACGCTAAGAACATTCTAGGCTACGGAATCGAAAACGACGCGGACGAAATCGCTGCTTGTATCCAGCGAGGGATCAACGTCGTCGAACACGATCTAAATGAAGGACTCCAACGCTTTCCCGATAAAAGTTTTGATATGGTGATAATGACCGAGACACTTCAAGCTGTCGATTCTCCGCACCAGTTGCTTGACGAGATGTTACGAATAGGCGAAGAGTGCATCGTAACGTTCCCTAACTTCGGCTATTGGGGACACCGTGTGCGAATGCTTACCAGTGGCAACGTCCCGGTATCCCAGCCAATACCTCACCGTTGGTTTGATACCCCAAATATTCGACCCTGCACGTTTTTGGATTTCGAACAACTCTGCGAAGAAAAGGATCTACGTGTTGTCCAGCGACTAGTCTTTAGTTCTTCATACAGGACAGGCTCTCTAATGAAGCGGTTCCCAAATCTTTTCGGCGCAATTGCGTTCTATCGACTCGGCCGAGCATCGTGAAACAGCCGTGTTATGCCTTTTGGTTAGACATGAAAAATCTCTCGAGGCTGACTCAAATTTAATGCCCGCCATAATTCAAGCAGGTCTCGCATTTTTTCTCGGCGTCATTGAAAAGTATTAAGGTGACGGGATGCCTTTTCAAACCGCCGTACTAGCTAGTGGTAATAAGGGCAAGCTCAACGAATTCAAGCTGTTGCTCGCGCCCATCGAATTCGAGCTGAGACCACAATCGCACTATAAGATACACGCCATCCCAGAAACCGGCGTTTCGTTCCTAGAAAACGCTCTGCTCAAGGCACGACACGCAAGTCGACTGACGTCGTTACCGGCACTGGCGGACGATTCGGGGTTAGTGGTCCCGTCCCTGAATGGCGCTCCAGGCATTTATTCGGCTCGTTACGCCGGTACGTCTGCGAACGCAGAAGAGAACAACTTGAAGCTTTTAGAAGCCCTTCGCAACTCCGATAGTCGTCGGGCGTACTTTTTTTGCACACTCGTTTTTCTCCTTCACTCCGAAGACCCAACGCCTATCGTGGCTTTTGGCGAGTGGCATGGAAACATTGCGGAAGAGGCGAAAGGAAATAACGGGTTTGGTTACGATCCTCTCTTTGTAGCCAAAGGCTTCCAAATAACAGCCGCGCAGATGGAGCCAGAATTAAAGAACCGCTTAAGCCATCGCGCCATTGCCTCAACAAACCTCATTCAGTCAATTCAAGATCGGCGAGAACAGCTTTAATGGGTCTCGGCCTCTATACGCATTTCCCATGGTGTGTGCGCAAATGCCCCTATTGTGATTTCAACTCCCATCCGCTCCATAGCGAACTGGATGAAATAGGTTACGTATCTCGCCTAATTGAGGACTTCAATTCAGAGCTCGATGCCACCGGACAAAGCATCAACACAATCTATCTAGGCGGAGGAACGCCAAGTCTATTTTCCGCTAACGCCCTCGCTCGATTTCTACAAATAGTTGATCGTCAAAACGTTTCCGAAATTACTATAGAGGCGAACCCAGGAACGCTGGAACACGATGCTTTCGAAGCATATTTGGACGCCGGAATAACTCGAATTTCGATTGGCGTGCAATCCTTCGACCCTGAACAACTCAAAAAACTCGGGCGGGTCCATAACTCTGATGATGCCTCGAAAGCCGTTGAAAATGCCCTAAAGGCAGGATTTGACAGCGTCAATCTCGACCTCATGTTTGGATTACCGGATCAAAACCTGGATGGAGCCATGGCCGATCTCGAGCGTGCTATAAGTTTTGGAACCGACCACCTATCTTGGTACCAACTGACCATCGAACCTCGAACCGAATTCTATCGCCGTCCACCTAAATTGGCATCGGATGATCTCCGGGCTGAGATGAGCGACGTGGGGAGAGAACTATTGGAGGAAAACGGCTATTCCCAATACGAAGTCTCTGCTTTTGGACGTGATGGCTCTCGTTGTCGCCATAACGTGAATTACTGGCGTTTTGGAGACTACGTCGGTATTGGTGCTGGCGCGCATGGCAAGATTGGTCGAGGCGGTAAAATCATCCGCACCATGAAACCCCGTCAACCAAGGCTGTACCTCGCTGGTGCGCCGACCGAAATCGCCGACGTATCGCACGACGAATTGCCCGTTGAATTCATGATGAACGCTCTCCGACTAACCGAAGGTGTCGAAACATCACTGTTTTCCCTAACAACCGGGCTTTCGTATGAAGTTATTTCTGATGTCGTTGATCGACTCGTGTCATGGGAACTCATGCAACCGGATCGGCTCCAGGTGACGGAAAGAGGTTACTCCCAACTAAATGCCGTGGTTGGTCAATTCCTTAACTGAAATCGGTTTATCGAGCATTTTTGACCGATCCCAGTTCCTAAAAGGATCGTCTAACCTTCGTATAACAAAAGTCTTGAACGCAATGCCGAAGCCGTCGGGCGCGCTCCTCGAACTTGGTCGGGGAACGCAGTGGCCAACGTTCCGAGATGCCACCATGAAGCTCGGGATTACCTTGTAGGGCTTCAACGATCGTTTCGGCGTAGGGTAACCAGTCTGTTGCAAGCCGCATGCATCCACCGGGGTTCAGTTTACTTGAAGCTAAGGTGCCAAATGCCGGGGTAACGAGACGTCGCTTGTGGTGGTGCTTTTTCGGCCATGGATCGGGGAAAAAAACCATAATCAGCTCGATCGAATTGTCCTCAAGACACTCTAGAACGGATAAAGCATCGGATTCAACGATGCGTACGTTCTTGATGTTTTCTTGCTCACACTGAAGAACCAGCGACCCAATTCCCGGACGATATACATCCACTCCAATGCAATTCCACTCGGGATGACAGCCGGCAAAATGAACAAGTGCTTGACCCATCCCAAAGCCAATTTCCAGAGCCGTGGGTGCTTGCCGATTAAATACTTCCGTCGCGTCAACAGCGGGATCCATCAGGAATGGATCCAGACGACCAAGCGCGCTCCGTTGCGCTTTTGTCATCCGCCCGCGCCGACGAATGAAGATTGGCTTCGAGAAAATCAATTTTCTTGTTTCCAGGGCAGGAGCAGCCAACCTGCTACAAGTATCACTCCACCCAAAGGAGTTAGCGGTCCAAGCCAAACCGGACCACCCCATGCGATCCAGTACAAACTACCGCTAAACAAGAGTATGCCGATAGAAAAAATATAGCCCGACCACCGATTAACCCGTTCTGGTACTAAAGCAACAATAAGGATCGCGACGGCATGAATCAGTTGGTATCTAACGCCAATCTCCAAGGCGGGGCTACCACTTTCAAAGACATGCGACTCAATAGCCCCGGCAATAACGCCACTCGCTCCCAACAATGTTGCAAGCCAAAGCAGCAAGGGCAACGCGCGCTCTTAAGCAGCCTCCATATGCGTTTTAAGCTTCTTCATGGCATTTTGCTCGAGCTGGCGTATCCGCTCCGCAGAAACACCGTAGTGATTAGCCAGTTCTTGTAGAGTGGTTTTTTCTTCTGCGAGCCAGCGATTCTGAAGGATATCCCGACTGCGATCGTCGAGCTGATCCATCGCAGTTCGTAGTTGCGCTTGAGAACGCTGTGCCCAATCTTCTTCCTCTACCAAGTCGGCGGGATCTTGCCCTTCATCACTTAGAAAATGAGCNGGCGCGCCGAAGTTATTACTATNNTCTCCATCGTCAGTATCGTCGCCGTCAAATCCGACATCGCGAGCGGCTAATCGCCCTTCCATCTGCGTTACGACCTTCGGTTCGACACCAAGATCCTCTGCAATGGCNCGNGTTTCTTCTGCTGTTAGCCAACTAAGCGTCTTTTTNCGATTNCGCAGATTAAAAAATAATTTTCNTTGTCCNTTGGTCGTCGCGACCTTAACGACCCGCCAGTTACGCAACACAAACTCGTGGATTTCCGCCTTGATCCAATGAACAGCAAAAGACACTAATCGTACGCCGAACGATGGATCGAACCGCTTCACCGCCTTCATAAGACCAACATTACCTTCCTGAATAAGATCACCGATCGGTAATCCATACCCCCGATACCCTTTGGCAAGGTGGACAACGAAACGGAGNTGGCANAGTACGAGCTCGCGAGCCGCNTCGAGATCATTGTCATCAAAAAAACGNTCCGCTAGCTCCCTTTCCCGCTCAGGTGTCAGTATCGGTAGTGCATTGATTGTCTGGATATACGCGTCCAAATCCCGNCCTGGNGACACGNTTTCCANCAACATAACGTCGGTACTCAACTNGATAACCTCGGTAGCAACANNNTGGCATTTTAGCACTCTCATCATACGAGTGCTAACCGAGTCAACACATTGATTAATCGATATTTATTTCCCTAAGTCNTTGATTTGANGCNACTAATCCNCCGATTACACCTAGAATCACNCCAACGAGGCCGAGGCCNAAGTAAAACGCCGGCTCATCGCCCTGTAAATTCACCATCTGACCNTAGCTCGACCATAGGGCTCCGAGCGGAGCTTCAAGTAAGATNAGNGCTGCCGACAANACCATCGCNGCGANCAAAGCTCCCCCNAGACCGTAGATCGCACCAGAGTACAAGAACGGTCTCGTAATAAATGCGTTTGTTGCACCAACTAGCTTGAGTACTTTGATTTCTTCAAGGCGCATCTCAAGTGCGAGACGAACCGAAGCCGCAGTAATAAGTACCGCACCCGCGCNGAATAAAACACCGAGCACCCATCCTAGCCGACTGATGAACTCGTCAATCGCTTGCAAGCGCTGAAGCCATGCCCTTTCAACAACAATTTCGTCAACGACGCCNANNGCCNCGAATTGCNACGCGANGTCACTAAGGCGNTCAAGAGAGAGTTGATCATCTACCNNGACCCGCGCNGATGCTGGTAGTGGATTGGACTCNAGAAGNGTCATCGCATCCGTGATCTCCTTGTACGAACNAAATTCGTTCAGAGCTTCCTNGGGCGTAACCGTTGTAANCGTCACAATGTCACTNTGGCTACGAATTNGTTGAACCAATTCGTNTATATCNCCCNCCGACGCACCGACCTTGAANTAAACCGAAAAGCTATTGAGNCTNTCCCANTGTCTCGAGATCACTTCNATATTTCTTTCGATCAAATACAAGCCTGCTGGCAGCGACATTGCGGTACCAATCAAAAGCCATACCAACAGGCTNGTGCCGAACCGACGGCTCGTGAAANGAACACTATCCCTAANGACACTTACGTGATCTCGAAACGTTGCCGCAATAGGCCGCTTGGNCCTGGGCCANGGTTCGTTAGACGCTGCCATNCTTCNATTTGTCCAAGTTTGTCGAATNGTCATCGCGGATCACACCGCCGCTAGCTANCTCAACAATTCGAAANCCCATCGCATCAATCAATTCGCGATCATGGCTCGCTACGATCACGGTTGTTCCGACCTGATTAAACTGTTCGAACAAGGTCATGATNTCTCGNGATAAGTCCGGATCGAGATTGCCTGTNGGCTCGTCGGCGAGAAGTACTTTAGGCCTATTGACTACGGCCCTAGCAATACCTACTCGCTGTNGTTCGCCNGTCGAGAGNGCCCGCGTTCCAAGNCGTTCCTTTTCNAGCAANCCTACGCGTGACAGCGCNGCTCGAACCCTCCTCGCGACATCCTGCTCACGCATACCCGCGACTTTGAGGGGCAGCGCCACATTTTCGTACACGCTCCTTTCCGNAAGCAGGTGATGATCNTGAAATACTGCCCCAAGATTTTGACGNTATGCAGGGATTTTTCTAACGGGTAATTTNACGATATTGACGTCGTTNACGAAAATCTGGCCNCGCGTGGGACTTTCTNTCCGTANAAGTAGACGAAGAAACGTACTTTTCCCCGCCCCNGAGTGNCCGGTCAAAAANGTCATGGTCCCNTCGGGAAAGACGACCGATACATCCTTTANCGCTTCACCGCCGCCCTCAAATCNNNTCGTGACCCTNTGAAATTCGATCTTACTCACGGCGCGAGTAATGCTTCGACGAAAGCNTCCGGATCGAACGGCTCCAAATCGTCCNCCGANTCNCCAAGACCAATGAAGTAGACCGGCGTNCATTNCTGNGANGCTTGCGCATGCGCCAGCGAAAACANGACGCCACCCCTNGCCGAGCCATCCAACTTGGCNACGACCATGCCAGACACTCCNACTGCCTCGTCAAAGTCATGGAGTTGAGAGATNGCATTTTGGCCAACATTTGCGTCAATCACCAATAGGCATTCGTGCGGTGCAGTTTCGTCCGTGCGNGCAATAACGCGCTTTATTTTNGATAACTCATCCATGAGCCCTTTCTTTGCTTGCAATCGACCCGCCGTATCCGCCAACACAACATCTATGCCTCGACGTTTTGCCGTTTCGATCGCATCGTAAATTACGGCCGCGCTGTCAGCNCCTGNCTGTTGGGACACGACNGGGACGTCGTTTGANGCACCCCACGCCTGGATCTGTTCGGTCGCAGCAGCTCGNAACGTGTCCCCNGCTGCAAGCAACGTGGAAAAGCCAGCGNCTTCCANGTGTTTNGATAGCTTGCCAATCGTAGTCGTCTTTCCCACTCCATTTACCCCNATGAAAAGCACCACGAAAGGCCTTGCTGACCCAANTTGGAACGGTTTGCCCAGAGGACGCGCCATCTCAGTTAATTCGACCTGTAACGCCTGGTGAAGCGNCTNCCTATCCGAAAGCTCNTTGCGTGATAGGCGCCNCTTGAGNCCCGCAATAATCGCCTCAGCGGCGNCAANGCCGACGTCGGTAGTCAACAAGCTTGNCTCGAGGTCTAATANAGTGTTCTCGTCAATTCTTTTTTCGCCCAGAACAAGATNCCCAATGCCATGNGAGACCTTNAATCGGGTTTTACCGAGGGATNGAATAAAACGTCCNCGTAANCCCTCGTTTTTTGCGCCTTCTTCTCCCACTATCCCTTTGTGCCATCAAATAAACGCCAGACCGTCCGTATTATCGGTGGTAAGTGGAAGCGGCGAAAGCTCGTNGTCACGAACGCCGANGGGTTACGCCCAACCCTTGATCGGGTAAGGGANTCGCTATTTAACTGGCTTAACCTCGAACTTTCGGGNGCGCGAGTTCTGGATNTATANGCCGGCACCGGNGCNNTGGGATTTGANGCTCTTTCCCGCGGTGCTGCTNGAGCAACATTCGTCGATTCTGATACCNGGGTGGCCGCGGAACTCNANAAGGCAGCGACAGNGCTCGAAGCACCAGCNACNATCGTGTGTAGCGACGCCACTAGNTGGCTTGAGNGTCAAACGCAAAGCTGGGATATCGTTTTNTTGGATCCTCCGTTCGANAATCAACAGCATCAGAACATTCTGGANCTACTNGACCATCACCTCGAAACGGNCGCNTTCGTTTACCTGGAAAGACCGCGNCAAGCCGAATTTNCNCATCCCAAGTATGAAGTGTGGAAAAAATCGTTCGCAGGTGAAGTAAGTTTCGCGNTGTTGCGTCTTCGAACCTTCTGTTTGTGACCGATTGGGTGTTGGGCTAGTATCGCCGCGAATATTGGAGTCCAAGCGTGTCGTCAGTAGTTTACCCAGGAAGCTTCAACCCTATCACTCACGGCCATACCAACATTGTCGAGCGGGCGCTNAACCTTTTTGACCACGTCGTGGTCGCGATAGGAACGTCNGTCGATAAAGATCCGNCCACATACCTTGCCGATCGNATGGAACTCTGTCGGNAAGCACTTGCCCATCTTGACGATCAAGTATCCGTNGAAGGTTTTAACGGTTTGCTGGTCGACTATGTGCGTTCGAANAACACTCGTTTCGTATTGAGAGGACTTCGCACATTGACCGATTACGACTACGANTTCCAGATGCTATCGATGAATCAATCTTTGGATCAGGATATCGAGTATGTTCTTCTACCCACCGCTCATAAGTGGTCTTTTCTGTCCTCGTCTCGAGTTCGCGAGATCGCGGCTTTAGGTGGTGATATATCCAACTTCGTTCACCCCGCCATCGTGGACTATTACAAAGAGCAGAGTACGTCTTAAGAAACGCTGATACCGACCAACCAGATAGGTCACGAACAATATTCATCAGCCGCGCTGTTGTCCCCCACTCTCAATGCTGGCAATACGGACAGTACACAGTCGCTCGCTGCCCCAACCGAATCCCCTTCAGTATCGTCTCGCAACGAAGACATCTTTTACCTTCACGCCCATATACGAACAATTCCTGTCGAAAATACCCAGGCTTCCCATCGCTCCCGACGTAATCCCTCAAAGTCGTGCCCCCCATCGCGATTGCTTCCTCTAACGTGCTTCGGATAGCCCGTTCAAGCTCTACATAACGATCCTTCGAAATGCGACCGGCCGCGTTTCGCGGACGGATCCCCGCCCGATAAAGCGACTCATTCGCGTATATGTTTCCCACCCCAACCACAACCTGCGCGTTCATGATGAACGTTTTTACGGCCTGACGACGGTGCCGAGAAAGGTGGTGCAAGTATTCACCACTAAAATCGGCGCCCAGGGGCTCAGGCCCTAAATTCTTTAACAACCAATGCGCTTCCACCGGGTCGGATGAGAAGTGAATACTTCCGAATCGTCGGGGATCGCTGAGTCGCAAGACTTGATCGTCCTCGAAATGAAAATCCACGTGATCATGCTTGCCCGCTGGCAGATTCGCTGAAACAACGCGCAACCGTCCTGACATGCCTAAATGTATGAGCACCGTCACGCGCGAGAATCGAAATAGTAGGTACTTTGCCCTCCGATCAACCGCGCTAAGTCGCAATCCGGACAGCCCATTCGGAACGACTACGGGCCACCGAAGCCTCGATTCCCGAACTACAACCTCGACCAGGCGTCGACCCTCTAAAACCCGGGCAACACCCCGCCGCGTTGTTTCAACTTCAGGAAGCTCTGGCAGTTACTTGATCTTCTCTTCCCGATAGATCACGTGTTTACGCACTACCGGGTCATATTTTCTGAGTTCCAGCTTGTCAGGGCTGAGGCGTCTATTTTTCGTCGTCGTGTAGTAGTGTCCGGTATCCGCGCTGCTCACCAACTTAATTTTATCGCGCATCAGACTTTCTCCCCGCGCTTACGTATATCACCAAGGACTTCTTCAATGCCTTTTTTATCGATGATGCGCATCCCGGCCGTCGAAACACGCAGCCGCACAAACCGCTTTTCACTTTCTACCCAGAACCGATGATTCTGAATGTTCGGGAGAAATCGTCGCCGCGTCTTATTGTTCGCATGGGAAACGTGATTGCCGCTCATGGGCCGCTTACCGGTAACTTGACACACTTGGGACATGGGGGGCGCCGAAAAAAGGTGCGTCTTTATACCAAAGCGCTCGCCCCAAACCAAGTCAGAAGCCCCAATTCATGCGGGCCTTTTCCAATAAGGGCGTCAACCAAATAGCACACTTTTAGCAACCGATCGATGGTACAAAAATATCTCTTCGATCCCGAGCGTCCCGGCACACGAGGGGGTCAACGCCTGGTATATGACGTGCTATCCTCGCGCCCCCCCTGATTTTCACAGCTATGAATAATGCAAGGGAAACGCATCGTACTTGGTATCGGAGGCGGTATTGCGGCTTACAAGACACCCGCACTTGTGCGGCAGCTCGTCGCTGCCGGGATGGACGTCATACCCGTAATGACCGAATCAGCGAATCACTTCGTTACAGCCACGGTGCTGACCACCCTCTCGGGACACCGCGTTCGCGACGATTTATGGGATTTAGAAGCCGAGCGCTCGATGGGACACATCGAACTTGCCCGCTGGGCGGATACATTACTTATAGCACCCGCAACCGCTAACGTACTCGCGCGTCTGGCGAACGGCCTGAGTAATGATCTACTCACAACCCTTTACTTGGCGACAACGGCTCCGACGGTCGTCGCTCCAGCTATGAACCTGGAAATGTGGAATCACTCTGCAACGAAAAGAAACATCGGAGTGCTCAAAACTGACGGCGTTAGCATCATCGGACCCGATCGCGGCGAACAAGCCTGCGGCGAAACCGGACCAGGAAGAATGCTCGAGATAAAGGATATTGTCTCGTACTTGCTTGGGACGACCGATCCTATCGATACGCCGATGACCGGGCTCAGGGTTCTGGTGACTGCAGGGCCCACAAGGGAATCAATCGACCCCGTCCGCTACATAACGAACTCAAGCTCTGGAAAGCAGGGCTACGCGATCGCGGAGGCCGCCCGGGATGCCGGTGCCATCGTCACCTTAGTAAGTGGTCCCGTCGCGCTACCTCCGCCCAAGGGAGTCCAACAAATAAATATCATTTCTGCTGCACAGATGAAGTCCGCAGTATTAGATATAGCGAACGATATCGACATCATGTTTGGCGTGGCTGCAGTTGCCGACTATCGACCTTCCCATTCGGAGCCTCACAAAATAAGAAAAATGCAACAAAATGGCTCGTCGATGTCCATCGAACTCGTCGAAAACGATGACATTCTCGCAAGCGTTGCCGCATTGTCGGATCCCCCTTACTTAGTCGGATTCGCAGCAGAAACACAAAGCCTCATAAAAAATGCAGTTCAAAAACGTGAGCGTAAATGCCTTGATGCAATCGTCGTGAACGATGTATCCGACCACTCCATCGGATTCGATAGTGACGAAAACGAAGTTACCCTTTTGCATGCGCATGGCGAGACCACTTTTGATAAGTCACCTAAAGCCGAGATTGCAAGTAAGTTGGTCGCTGCAATCTCTGAGCTATATACGAGCAATAGGACCTAGCGTTGAAACTCTCGAACCGAGTAGTATGCGTTCGCTTTTGAGCTAGCTCGCTCCGATTCACAGCAACTTCTACGCAAATCCCCTCATTCACGCACGGACACTGAGCAACCCATGGCAAGCCCAGCTGCACAATCTGATATCCAACTCGATCCGGATATATTTCGTGCTTACGACATCCGTGGGATAGTGGAAACTAACCTGACTCCAACTGCCGTATATTGGATAGGAAGGGCGTTTGCTGCCGAGGCATTATCCCAAGACCAACATGCTGCAGTGATTGGGGGAGACGGTCGGATTTCGACCCCATTGCTATGCCAATCCTTAACGAAAGGACTCAACGACGGCGGTATCAACGTCATTGACGTGGGGACCGTGCCGACCCCATTGCTTTATTACGCGACGCACCGCATTGATGAACGTGAATTCCCAGGAACAACGTCTTCGATCGGAACGGGAATCATGGTCACCGGTTCGCATAATCCGCCGGAATACAACGGTCTGAAGATGATGATTGGAGGCACAACCCTAGCCGAAGAAGCAATCCAGCGATTGCGCGAAAGAGTTGTTAGCAAAAATCTCCCAGACGGTGTAGGGACTTACCGCAAAACGAAAATCATTAACGACTACGTTTCCGCAGTTCGTGACGACATTCAATTATCCCGACCTCTTAGAGTGGTCGTAGATTGCGGTAACGGTGTTGCGGGTCTGGTCGCGCCAGATCTATTTTCGATGCTCGGATGCAACGTCATTCCACTCTACTCAGATGTGGATGGGAACTTCCCAAACCACCACCCCGATCCTGCCGATCCTGTGAATCTACTAGACCTCATATCCGCCGTTGATGAGCATCGGGCAGATTTAGGCATCGCGTTCGATGGAGACGGCGATCGTCTAGGTATTGTTAGTAATTGCGGCACGATCATTTGGCCCGATCGGATGCTGATGCTACTCGCCCGCGACATTCTTAGTCGTAACCGCGGTGCCGAAATCATTTTCGATGTCAAATGCAGTAGTCGCCTGGCTTCTCTCATTACTGATCTCGGCGGAAAGGCTCTAATGTGGAAGACTGGACACTCCCACATTAAAGCTAAACTGAAAGAAACCGGAGCTCTTTTAGGTGGAGAGTTCAGTGGACACATTTGCTTCGTCGAACGATGGTTTGGCTTTGACGACGCGCTGTACAGCGCAGCTCGCCTCCTCGAATTATTGAGTGCAGAAACGCGAACCGTTGAGGACATTTTTCTGGATTTCCCGCCCGTCATATCCACGCCAGAGATTAAGATCCCAACCACGGAAAGGAAAAAATTCGATGTCATTGACGCGCTTTCCCGATGCCATTACTTCGACGAAGGAGAAATCACAACTGTCGACGGTATCCGCGTAGATTACGAAGATGGGTGGGGATTGATTCGAGCGTCCAACACGAGTCCCGTGCTTAGCCTACGTTTTGAAGCGGAAAGTACGGAAGCATTGCAACGTATCAAAAACACGTTCCATACGGCGATTACCCAAATAGATCCCGAACTGGTGATTCCATGAATGAGCATGAAGAGACTGCGCGGATTCTCGTTGAGGCGCTTCCTTATATCCAACGGTTCCACGGCTCCACCATTGTCATCAAATACGGTGGAAATGCCATGACGCACGATGATTTAAAACGAGCCTTCGCTCGAGACGTTATTTTGATGAAAGTAGTTGGGATGAATCCGATCGTCGTCCACGGTGGCGGGCCACAAATCGAAGAGCTGCTTGGCCGACTCAATATTGACACACGATTCGTTGGGGGTATGCGAGTAACCAACAAAGAAACGATGGACGTCGTGCAAATGGTCCTCGGGGGGTTGGTCAATAAAGAAATCGTGTCTCTGATAAACGACAACGGCGGAATGGCGGTTGGAGTCACTGGTAAAGACGGTAATCTGATCCGTGCCCGACGAATGGAATTAACCGAGACGAATGAAAGCTCCGTCGTTTCGAAAAGTGTCGATATTGGACAAGTTGGCGAAGTGGAATCGATCAATCACGCGGTACTTGAGTCTCTAATGGATAGAGATTTCATCCCAGTAGTCGCGCCTATCGGAGTCGGACAAAACGGCGAAAGTCTTAACATTAATGCAGACTTGGTCGCGAGCGGCATTGCGCAACACATCGGCGCCGAAAAACTCGTGCTCATTACAAATACCCCCGGTATTCTCGACGGAAACAATGACACGATCGCGTCCCTCAGCCGCAAAAAAGCTGCCCTTTTGATTTCTCAAGGTGTCATCGAGGGCGGGATGTTGCCGAAAGCGCGCTGTGCACTAGACGCGGTGGAGGGAGGTGTCCAAAGCGCGCACATTATCGATGGTCGAGTACCGCATGCCCTTCTCTTAGAGGTCCTAACCGATAGTGGCATAGGTACTCTAATCGGTGAACGTTCTACATAAGTCCGCCGGCAGTATTCCAGAATAGCGGCTCATCGAATACAGCACTTATACGATTGGTAGAACTGGCTTCTGAGTCGCGTTTCAGGAATATCGTCTTATGACACTGCGTAGGCGTGCCGAACGCAACGTTTCACCGATAATTTCAGAAATTCTCCGCTTAACGCCTACTCCAAAACTTGACAGTGTGCTTGCTGGTATTGCGTCAGCTCTGGCAAGGTGTGGCGGTATTCGGGGTTGCTCTTTATACATCGAAGGACGTCATTCAAACCCGCTATACTTTCGACGGGGACCGAAAGCTCCCTCGAGATGCTTTCCAGAGCCGTTAGAGACCCTTCTTCAACGTACTCCTGTCGATCGAGCGCGACGAGGATCCCAACAAGNTCACCGCCAGCCTCCCNCACCAGACGAGCCGATTCCACCACGGCTGTTCCGGCTGTTAACACATCGTCAACGATAACAACTCTGCGTTTCGCCAACGGAGNACCAACCAAAACACCTCCCTCCCCGTGTCCTTTCGGTTCTTTTCNATTGTATGCAACACCCACCNGTTGANCATTTTCAGCCATCGCTATGGAAGTCGATACCGCNATCGGAATGCCTTTGTACGCCGGGCCAAAAATGACATCAAAGTCATACTCCAGAAACCGCAATCGTTCGGCGTAAGCGCTCCCCAAACGCCGAAGNCCATCGCCGTGGTCGATGGCTCCAAGNTTGAAGAAGTACGGGNTTTGACGGCCGGATTTGAGCGTAAATGGACCAAACTTAAGCACCNTTTGCGAAATCATATCGAGAACGAANTGGTTCGCTCCNTCTTCCGTCAAGATGCCAGCCCNAGCGCGCGTCGTTGTTCCCTAAATAGTGCAGNTATGCCAGTTTTCGCNAATCCAAGCATCGCNTCNAGCGTTTCNTCGTCNAACGGGGCTGCTTCCGCCGTGCCTTGAATCTCGATAAAGCCACCNCCTTCAACCATGACGACGTTCATGTCCGTNTCTGCGTTTGAGTCCTCCGGATAGTCCAAATCCAATACTGGNACGCCATGAAACACCCCCACGGATATCGATCCGACCAGGCCGATAAATGCTTCNGGAGCGACCTGGAGTATNGCATCGGCAAGNGCGACAGAACCCCCCGTTATAGANGCCGTGCGCGTTCCTCCNTCAGCCTGTATCACNTCGCAGTCGACTCTGANCGTACGCTCNCCCAACTTATTCAAATCGACCACAGCCCTTAAAGANCTGCCGATGAGTCGCTGTATTTCNACCGTACGACCGCTCTGTTTACCACGNGCCGCNTCTCNATCNGCNCGGCTATGTGTCGCNCCCGGCAACATGCCGTATTCGGCAGTAACCCACCCNCGACCTTGTCCTCGCATGAATCCCGGAACGTTGTCCTCGACACTNGCGGTGCAAATTACTTTTGTATCACCAAATTCGATTAGTACCGATGCGGCTGCGTGCTTAGTGAAATCACGCGTAATTGTNATTGCNCGAAGCTCATCTGGCGCTCGGCCACTNGGCCTATCCATCCTGCCCTCAATTCGTCCGGACGTTGAAAATCAGCGCATCATATCAAGTTACAATGGTGNGATGACGTCGCGCTCCTCAGNTTTCGCTACGCTGAAGCAANCCAANCCTATCTTTANTCGCNCGNTTGCATGAGTTCAAAATCACAACGTTCNGGACGGCTTTTNGTCATTTCCGCGCCATCTGGAGCCGGNAAAACAAGTCTTGTGAACGCGCTTCTCCAAGCCGATCGTANGCTTGTTNCCTCNGTTTCTCATACNACCCGACCCAAACGTCAAGGCGAAAAAGAGGGNNAACATTATTACTTCACNNCTCGAGCTGATTTCCTTGCCCTGAAATCCAAGTCNGCGTTTCTCGAACACGCCANCGTTTTCGGTCACCTCTACGGGACCTCTGNCGANAGNGTTGATATNCACCTAACNAACGGGTTNGACGTCATACTCGAAATCGACTGGCAAGGNGCTAGAAAGGTCCGCGAAANGGAACCNGCTACAACNAGTATTTTTGTTCTTCCNCCCTCTCGAANCGCNCTCGTTGAACGATTGCGNTGTCGCGGAGAAGACAGCCCCGAGGAAATCCNACGGCGNACTAATCTGGCAGTTGAGGAAATATCCCATTTCGANGAATTCGACTACGTTCTCGTCAATGACAATTTTGACGAGNCGCTCTTGGAACTCANAAACATCATTAGTTCCGTNAGAAACGGTACGTTCTTNNCAAAATCAAACGTATCGGATCTCGCTGCCAGACTCTTGTCGGACAAANCCCGATTCGAGTANAATCGCGCGTCCGCTTAACGNCGAGCAATTTATGGCCCGAGTAACCGTTGAAGATTGTCTCGAACACGTAGAAAACCGCTTCGCATTGGTCATGGTTGCGACACGTCGCGCCCGANAGATTGGTTCNATTTCGAGCAGATCCCCTTGTNGACGATGAGGGCGACAAGCCCACCGTCATTGCNCTCCGAGAAATTGCNNAGGGTCTGATTACNGACGAAGTGCTTGACGCCGCTGAAGTGAGGCCGGACGATTCTGAAATGGATGCGGCTTTCGGCTTTGGAGATGATCGAGAAAACAACTTCTGAGTCCTACTTTCAGGCTCAACTTGCCGCACGAGCNTTGAGCGATGAAATCGCNGCCCCNANCAACGCCAAGACNCTCACNAAGGCCTTNTCGTATCTGAACAGNCGCGAGCTCAGGCGTGTTAGNCGNGCNTATCAATTTGCAGAAGAAGCGCACGACGGTCAGCGTCGACTATCTGGCCATCCNTANGTTACNCACCCCTTGGCTGTAGCGGGCGTCCTCGCCGANATGCACATGGACCATCAGTCCATTATGGCCGCNNTACTGCACGATGTCCTTGAAGATACAGGTATAGACAAAGAAGTACTGGTCGAATCGTTCGGGCAAGAAGTTGCGGACATTGTGGACGGCGTATCCAAGCTTGCNACCATCTATAAGACGTCNGCNGANGAACANGCNGAAAATTTTCAGAAGATGGCAATGGCGACGACACAGGACCTGAGAGTCATTCTCGTTAAATTAGCNGACAGGCTACACAACATGCGTACCATCGGCGCGCTTGACCGAGACAAGCGACGNCGNATCGCNCGCGAGACTCTCGANTTCTACGCTCCCATAGCTAACCGGCTNGGCATGAACGCTATCAAGATTGAANTAGAAGANCTTGGCTTCGAAACCGTCTACCCNCTGCGNGCCGGATTNATCGGTCGTGCAGTANCCGCTGCACGCGGTAATCGAAAGGCCTTAATGGAAGAAATACGGAAGTCGATCCTAGCGGTCCTTAAACGTGAAGGAATCGATGCAACCGTGGTCGGTCGAGAAAAACACCTTTATTCAATTTATACGAAGATGAAGGCNCAGAGAAAGTCGTTCGGCGACATCATGGATGTCTTNGGTTTCCGAGTCGTCGTCGATCANGTCGATGCCTGNTACCGCGCCNTGGGCTCGGTNCATAACCTCTACAAACCGAGAACTGACAGGTTCAAGGACTATATAGCCATTCCTAAAGCGAACGGATATCAGTCACTNCACACCACNCTGTTCGGNATGCACGGCGTCCCGATCGAGGTACAGATACGCACTCGTCAAATGGACACAATCGCNGACAACGGCATCGCCGGACACTGGTTGTANAAATCCCAAACCGCNTCGTTCAAGCNTAGCGATGCCCGAACGCGCGAATGGGTTAACAGCATCCTCGATTTGCAACAAAAGGCTGGCAATTCCCAAGAATTTATNGANCACCTGAAACTCGATCTNTTTCCCGATGAACTTTATGTCTTTACGCCCCGGGGCGACATTCTCGAATTACCAAGGGGTAGCTGCCCGATCGATTTTGCATACAACATTCATACGGANATCGGTAATCACACGGTCGCCTGTCGNGTCGACAAAGTCTTGGCGCCATTATCNAAACAATTAGAGTCAGGCCAGACCGTCGAAGTAATCACNGCCGCTGANGCCCGCCCCAGTCCAGAGTGGCTCACTTTCGCNGTATCCGGTCGCGCNCGGNCGGGGATCCGTATGGCATTGAAAGTACAACANCGCGCAGAGTCAATTCGNCTNGGCCGACGCCTNCTCGATAGGACACTCGCCAATGCGAACACNTCCATTAACGATTTGGACTTTNGNCGACTGNGAAAAGTCTTTNAGGAATTTAACGTGCGAAAGTTGGACGACTTACTNGCCGACATTGGAATCGGCAANNTCATGGCGTACGTCGTNGCCCAACGGTTGCTAGCGATAGAAAACCCCGCGTATCAGGCGGTTGATATACACGANGGCGGCCCGGTTGCCATTAAGGACGGCGAGGGTCTTGTAATCAATTACGGTCGTTGCTGNGGNCCGGTACCGGGTGATCCTGTCGTNGGTCACATGACGCCNGGAAAAGGATTTGTCGTGCATCTGGAAGCTTGTAATAACGTTACCGAGGTACGGCGGCGCGCGCCGCAGGACATAATTCCTGCGCGCTGGAGCGAGACTCAGCGTGAGTTTGAAACGACCCTCCGCCTCACGGTTAAACGCCGAAAGGGNGTCCTGGCGGAACTTGCTACTTCTGTCAACACGGTNGACGCNGGAATTAACCANATTCGAGTNGACGAGCGATCGTCNGATCTTTCAACGGTGGCNGTTGAGATTTCAGTTCGCGATCGCGATCACCTAAAACGCGCGATGCAACGTCTCCGNAACATAACGCCCGTGCAAAGTGTGGAACGAGCCGTTAGCTAGTGACACGNATCGCNATATCCACGAAAGCCGCCCCCGANGCAATTGGCGCTTATTCGCAAGCCATCAAGNCAGGNGAAATCNTTTATCTTTCNGGCCAGATTGGCCTTNATCCNGNGACCATGGAGCTGGTCGCAGATACTTTCGNAAAGGAGATTCAGCAAGTATTCCGCAATNTTGAGTCAGTNTGTCGCGCGAGTGGTGGCTCNCTGANCTCTNTTGTCAAAATGAGCGTTTTNCTAACGGATCTNGGCCTATTTGGCGAAGTCAACGATNTCTTCNCNAATCNATTTANACCGCCGTTCCCCGCNCGCTCGGTGGTTGGNGTCAACGANCTNCCNCGNGGAGCGCGNGTAGAAATCGAGGCTGTACTGTCGATTCCAAAGGAATCCAGCTGAACGACGANTCCATTACGGCNCTCAAAGGCATTGGCCCTTCCGCCGCCGGNAAGTTGTTGCGCCTGGGGATTCGTANCCAACTCGANTTGCTTTTNCATCTTCCAATTCGTTACCAAGACCGCACCCAAATCACNCCCCTGAATCAGCTAAATGCGGGAGACGAATGTTACGTCTCCGGTGAAATAGTGAAAGTTAACGTAGGTTATGGNCGCCGCCGAAGTCTNATTATCACGCTTGAAGACGGGAACGCATTCCTCAGCATGCGCCTTTTTCACTTTAGCCCGCATCAACGCGAGGCGCTCCGTCCAGGTGCNTGGCTACGTTTATTTGGTGAGGCCCGTCTTAGCCGCNNCGGGCTCGAAATGGTCCANCCTGAATATCGNNTTTTCAATTCAGAACCCGGTCCTATANAGCCAGNATTAAAGCCCGTTTACCGCGTCACCGTCGGTATAACAAGCGCTAGGGTTGCNGGATGGATTGNGCAGATTCTTGAGCACCCNCCCGACCTTCATCNTTTCCAGACNATGGGCTTTNCTCTGGAAGATGCGTTNCGAGTNATNCANCTTCCACCGNTCGACCAGCCCGAATTAGTTGAATCGGCNCGAANGCGACTAGCCTTCGACGAGTTGCTCGCGTACTACCTTGTGATGAAACGACGCCAGCAAGCCGTTTCGAACGCCCCTGCACGNGCNCTTCCCCCTGTCCNCCAACTGGGTAAAGAGTTATTGCGCGAACTNGGATTCCANCTNACNGGCGCTCAGCGAAAAACNACCATCGANGTCCTNAACGATCTNGCCAAAACTCNCNCNANGATGCGTCTAATTCAAGGAGATGTCGGTTCGGGNAAAACCATCATCGCNGCATTTGCGGCAATACGGGCAGCCGAAAACGGCGCGCAAACCGCCATAATGGCGCCTACTGAAATTCTTGCAGANCAACACTACGAAACGTTTTCGAGCTGGCTCTCGCCTCTCGGNATNGGGGTCGGTCTCCTAACAGGTCGANTNCCTGCANCNGAANGACGNTCCAGATTGAACGCGATAGCNAATGGNGATGATTTAGTNATCATNGGTACGCACGCCATTTTTCAAACNGACGTTGTTTTTCACGANCTNGGTTTAACNATCGTCGANGAACAACATCGGTTCGGCGTTCACCAACGNATGTCNCTTCGTGACAAAGGACGCCTGCCCCACCAATTAGTCATGACCGCAACTCCGATCCCNAGGACATTGTCGATGACCTTGTATGCCGACATGGANCTATCGGTGATTGATGAAATGCCNCCNGGGCGNGNGCCCATCGTGACGTCAATACACACCAANGNANGGCGCGATGAAATCGTTGAAGGCGTCGGCCGCGAAGTGGCTGCAGGNCGTCANGCTTTTTGGGTCTGTGCCGCCATCGANGAATCCGCNGATAGTGAGATCAAAGCCGCAGAGACCGTTCATTCAGAACTCGAGGNCAAGCTACCGCAAGTGATGGTGGGGCTTATTCACGGGCGTATGAAAACGATTGACAAGTCGGCAACGATGTCACGTTTCAAATCTGGGGAAATAGGNTTGTTGGTCGCAACCACGGTTGTAGAGGTTGGCGTTGACGTTCCTAACGCAACCCACATGGTAATTGATGACCCAGATCGTTTGGGCCTGGCTCAACTCCACCAATTGCGGGGTCGGATTGGCCGCGGACACCACCCGAGTCACTGCACTTTGCTCTACGAAGCCCCACTGACGGAACTGGCAAAAGCGCGTTTAAACGTGATGCGTGAGACCAACGACGGGTTTCTGATCGCAGAAAAAGATCTCGAACTTCGAGGCCCGGGTGACATTATGGGGACCCGTCAAACGGGTGAGCGACAATTTCGTGTTTCCGACCTTAGTCGCGACCTATCACTATTCAAGGAGGTCGTTCAAACTGGTGATACGATGCGTAAAGCCGATGCGGGTGCTGCCGAGGCAATAATCAAAACCTGGACGCCGGTAGAGACCGAGTATGCGGCGGTCTAGCGTCATTTCGCGGTTAGGGATTGGCTCGACCCGCGTCAGGGTCATCTAACACTGATCGATCAAGCTTCTTTTCCGAATGCGCGACTATTGTCGCCACCGTCGCGTCACCCGCAACATTAACCGCCGTACGTGTCATATCGAGCAGCCGATCCACACCAATAATCAACGCGATGCCCTCCACCGGCAACCCGACCTGAGTGAGAACCATCGTCAACATTATCAACCCAACGCCCGGCACCGCCGCCGTCCCAACCGACGCCATCGTGGCAGTAAGTATGACCATCAAATAGTCTGTAAAGACAAGGTCAACGTGAAAGTATTGCGCGATGAAGACCGTGGCCACGCCTTGCATAATCGCCGTGCCATCCATATTGATGGTCGCTCCCAATGGAACCGAAAAGGAAGCGATGCTGTTATCCACACCTAATTTCTTTTCCACCGTGCGCAAGGTCACCGGCAATGTCGCTCCACTCGACGAAGTACTAAACGCAAAAAGCATCGGTTCTCGCATTTTCTGGTAGAACTTTAGGGGATTCGTTTTCGCAAGCCATAACAACAAAGCTGGATATACAACCGATGCGTGAATGATCAGCGCTAAAACTACCGTCGCGAAGTACTTTCCAAGCTCGATAATGTCTCGCCAACCAACTTCAGAGAACAGCTTGGCCATAAGAAAAAAAACCCCGAAAGGCGCGAGGCTAATGAGCATTACGATTAGTCGCATGAGGACCCCATTGAGGTCCTCAAAAAGCGATCGAATTCTTTGACCTGCGTCCCCCGAGCGACCAAGGGCTGTACCCAGGAGCAATGCAAAAACAATGATCTGTAGCATATTGCCATCGGCCATGGCTCGAACGGGATTGGTTGGAAAAATATTTAGGAAAGTTTCTTTCAGTCCAGGGCTCGGCCGCGGCGTATATTCGACCGCTTGGCTGGCGGACCCACCCTCCCCGGGGCTAATGAAGAGCGCCAGCCCAAGTGCCAAGGATATCGCGACCGCGGTGGTGAAAAGATAAAGGCCGATCGACTTTCCGCCCAGCCGTCCCATGCTTGCGCCATCCGCCAAGCTTGACGAGCCGCACACTAAAGACACAAGTACCAGGGGTACAACCATTAACCGAAGCGACGCGATAAAAACCTTGCCGCCAGCATCAAACACGTCCTGTATAAGTACGGCCTGAATCCAATGGCCATCGGACGTGAATCCTTGGACAGCGAGTCCGACGAGTACACCCGCTGCCATGCCAATCAGTATTCGGACGGTGAGATTCATGGATAATCTATCCTACCTCAATCATCTCAAAGTCTTCTTTGGCAACCCCACACTCTGGACAGACAAAATCTTCCGGGACGTCCTCCCACTTGGTGCCCGGCGCGAGGCCTTCATCCTCACAACCCTCGGCTTCATCGTAAATCCAACCACACACGATGCATTGCCATTTCCGCATGAATTACTACCTGGGGTTCTCGAAGCGCGCTGTAAACTACCCTGTGGAAGCCATATAAATCAATCTGCCAAGGCTCGCCCTAAGACCCATGATACGTCCGCAAAAATTTAACGCCATAATCGAACTGATACGTCTCGATCGACCCGTCGGTACACTCTTGTTGTTGTGGCCCACGCTCACGGCGCTCTGGCTTGCTGCCGAGACGGTCCCTGCTTTCTGGATCCTTTGCACATTTATCGTTGGAACTTTCGTCATGCGCGCCGCAGGCTGTGTCGCCAACGACATCGTCGATCGGCATATCGATCCATTTGTCGAGCGAACCAAGTCACGCCCCCTCGCCGACGGCCGCTTAAGCCTCGTCGAGGCAATCTTTGTATTTGCCGTTCTATCCGCTCTCGGGCTCGCGTTGATGTTCACGCTAAACGTGATTACCCGCTGGATGGCTGTTGCGGGGTTTTGCATTGCGATCGTTTATCCATTCATGAAGCGCGTCACGTTTTTCCCCCAAGTTGTCCTCGGCATCGCGTTTAGTTGGGGTATACCTATGGCTTCAACAGCCGTTCGCGAAGGCCTTAGTATCCCGATTTGTCTATTTTTCCTAATGAGCGTCATTTGGATCATCGCTTACGATACTGAGTACGCCATGGTCGATCGAAAGGATGATCGCGCCATTGACGTGAAGTCGACCGCGCTGTTACTTGGTAATTGGGATCGCTTGGCCATCGGCCTCATGCAATTCGTCTCACTGGTACTTTTGTTTCTACTGGGCAAAATTTGCGGGTTTCAAACACCCTATTCGTTGGCAGTGATAATCGTCGCTGGGTTGTTTATCTACCAACAAATTTTGATCCGAACACGTGATGAAACCCGTTGCTTTAAGGCTTTCGGCAACAACACATGGGTCGGGTTTACCATCTTTATCGGAGTCGTTGCAGAACACCTAATCGGAATACCCGCTACGTGAAATCCGACACTCTAATTGAGATCACTGGACGCGTCGTTTCGTGGCTCCTCCTGGCGATGGTTGTTACCACTTGTACAGTAGTCGTATTACGTTACGTCTTCGATACAGGTGCTATCGCGCTTCAAGAATCCGTGACCTACATGCACTCCCTGGTTTTCATGCTTGGTCTTTCCTACGCACTGAAACATGACGGTCACGTACGCGTTGACCTCCTTTATGCCCGACTTTCCGGCCGTGCCAGGGTGAAAATAAATCTACTCGGTCATTTGAGCTTTCTTTTGCCCGTCTGCTTGGTCATTACGGTCGAGAGCTTCGATTACGTCACGCGCGCTTGGACTATTCTCGAAGGCTCTCCGGAAGTGGGTGGAATCCCTGCTGTTTATTTACTTAAAACGTTAATTCCTCTGTCCGCGCTTCTGCTATTAGTGCAAGCAATCACCGAGGCCCTCAGGGCATACCGAATATTGCGAAATGATTGAATACATCCCCCTGCTGATGTTTGCAGTCGTGTTTTTAGCATTGCTCGCCGGCTACTCAGTGGCCCCAACGCTCGGAGGCGTCGCGCTTCTGTTCGCATTTGTCGGCGGGTCCGCGGACATATTCGACCTCAATACCCTTGGATTCTTGCCTAGTCGACTCTATGGAATCATGACAAACCAGACTCTAATCGCGGTCCCGCTTTTCATCATGATGGGCATAACGCTCGAGCGCACACGTATTGCTGAAACACTACTTGAAAGCATGGCAAGGCTAATGGGCAGAACGCCTGGGGGATTGGGTATCGCTGTCATTATCGTGGGTATGCTGATGGCAGCCAGTACCGGCATCGTTGGTGCGACGGTCGTCACGATGGGGTTGCTCGCACTACCTTCCCTCTTGAAACATGGTTATGAGCCGAGCTTCGCCAGCGGGACGATTGCAGCTACCGGGACGTTAGGACAAATCATTCCGCCTTCGATCGCGTTGGTTTTGCTAGGCGATGTACTTTCAAACGCCTACCAGCAGGCGCAAATGAGTCAAGGCCTGTTTGCTCCGAAAACGGTGTCTGTCGGCGATCTGTTTGCGGGCGCGCTCATTCCCGGTCTTATCTTAGTGCTACTGTATGCAACTTATCTTCTTTCCCGAGCCCTGTACCAACCTAAATCGGCGCCTGCGTCTAGTGGAGAAATAGACTCCGGTCCCCTATTCGTCGCGCTCAGCAAGGGTCTAGCACCTCCTCTGTTTCTGATCACGGCGGTCCTCGGCTCCATCCTGCTCGGGTACGCAACGCCAACAGAGGCCGCGGCTGTAGGAGCGATGGGGGCTCTGATACTCGCCATCTTGTATCGCGCCCTGAAGCGAAAAATTCTTCAAGAAATTATGCGTGCAACCCTTCTGACGACCTCGATGGTGTTTTTCATTCTTATCGGCGCGTCCATATTCTCTCTCGTGTTCCGCGGTTACGGTGGGGACGATCTCGTCGCCACCTTGTTCGCCGACATGCCCGGCGGCCAATGGACAGCGATTGGTATCGTCATGTTGGTTATTTTCCTGCTCGGTTTCATTCTCGACTTTATCGAAATTACCTACGTAGTCGTGCCCATCGTCGGACCAGTATTGTTAAGTATGGGCGTCGACCCGGTCTGGCTTGGCGTCATGATTGCAGTGAATCTCCAAACCTCTTTCCTAACGCCGCCATTTGGGTTTGCTCTCTTCTACCTCCGAGGCGTCGCGCCGGAAACAATCGCAACTTCCGATATCTACCGAGGCGTCGTTCCTTTCATCGGACTGCAGCTGCTTCTATTGTCGTTGCTGGTTGCAATGCCTAAATTGGCGACGTGGTTGCCGAATCAACTCTAAGGGCAACATTCACTCGATATCCCGTGCGTTAATGTACGCCTGCTCGGAAATTGCATGGTATTCGCGTACGTTGTCGGCAAAATCGCTATAGGATTCCAGAATTCGATTTGCCAACGGATTATCGCCCGCCGTCTCAGCAATAAGTTCTCGAGAGATTTCTGCGAATTCCCTGATAACATCATCCGGAAGCTGGCGTAATTCCACGCCATGCTCCTCTACCAAGACCTTGAGAGCTGCGTTGTTGTGAGCAGTGAATTCGTCGAGTACATCCTGGTTTATTGCACGAGTTGCGACTTCTAATATGGCTTGTAGATCCTTCGGTAATCCACGCCAGGCGTCCACGTTAACAATCGCTTCTAACGTCGTGCCGGGTTCGTGCCAACCCGGGTAGTAATAGTACTTCCCAACTTCGTGCAGTCCAAAGGCAAGGTCGTTATAGGGTCCTACCCATTCTGTTGCGTCGATCACCCCTGTTTGCATCGATGTATACATCTCACTTCCCGGCATAGCGACAGCAATCCCCCCTGCCCGTTGGAATACGGCCCCTCCTAGCCCCGGGATTCGCATTTTTAGTCCTCGAATATCATCGAGCGACCGAATTTCGCGATTGAACCAGCCGGCCATTTGTACACCCGAGTTCCCGGCAGCCAAAGGAACCAGTCCAAACGGTTCGTATAGTTCCCGCCAAAGCGCCATACCGCCACCATGGTGCAACCAACCATTCATCTCCTGAGCGGTCATACCAAAAGGCACGGTTGCAAACACTGCAGCTATCGGGATCTTGCCACGCCAATAATATGCGGCTCCATGTCCCATCTCGGCAGTACCTGCAGAAACCGCATCAAATACCTCCATGGCGGGTACAAGCTCGCCGCCTCCATAGACCTTTATCCGCAGTCGGCCTGCCGACATCTCGTCAACCAGTTCGGCAAGTTTTTCGGGCGCTGTTCCAAGCGCTGGGAAATTTTTTGGCCAGGTTGTAACGAGCTTCCATTGGAAGGTTGCTTGAGGTGCCCCCGATCCATCGTCTGTCACAGCCTCGTACGACGATCCATTGTCGCAACTTGCAATAAACACTAGTGTCAACAAAACGACTTTTTTCATGTTCAATCCAACGGCTCGAGATTTGCGTAGCCAGGCATAAGCCACTTCGACCCGACCTGGGCGAAATTCACCTGCACGCGAGCCCGACCCCCTTGACCCTCGTATCGCAATACCACGCCCTCACCGAATTTCTTATGCGCGACGCGCTGGCCAATTTGCAATTCTCCTTCGGCTTTTGAAGCATTCGCATCTGAGCCTACTTTCCCCCTGCCAAATGCTTTGCTGATGGCGCCGCCGAGCCGCACTTCCTCGACATATTCGCTCGGTATCTCGATAAGAAACCGTGAGGGTCCATTGTAGGAGTCCGTGCCGTAAAGGCGACGCGTTTCTGCGTAGGTCAAATAGAGCTGGCGCATCGCGCGGGTCACTCCCACGTACGCAAGACGGCGCTCCTCTTCCATTCGCCCCGGTTCCTCGAGGGATCTACGATGCGGGAACAGGCCTTCTTCCATCCCAGATAAAAAAACCAGCGGAAATTCCAACCCTTTCGCCGAATGCAACGTCATCAATTGTACCGAAGGGCCAACTTCTGCCTGGTGCTCGCCACTTTCGAGTGCGGCTTGGTCAAGAAATTCATTTAGTTCCGTGACGGGCTCGTTGTCACTACCGTCTTCTGCCAGTGGAAAGACCATGTCATCCCTAAACTGGCGACAGGCCACGAAGAGTTCTTCCAAGTTCTCCTTGCGGGCAAGCCCGCGTTCGCCGCGTTCTTTTAGGTGGTATTCGATTAAGCCCGAGACCTCCACGCANCGCTCAGCNATGANNTGAAGCGGNGCATCCTTCAACTCANCAGNGAGCTCATCAATAAGGCTCAAGAATTTCGAGAGGAGCGTTGCCGGNCGACTTTTAAANAGCTTTTCGTTCANACCTTCTTTTGTGGCTTGCCATAGTGANATGCCACGCNCTCTCGCAATNCCNCGNAGACCNTCCAACGTTTTGTCNCCGATNCCGCGNGGTGGTGTATTGATCACCCGNTCGAACGCCACATCGGATTGACGNTCGCTGACGAGCCGCATATANGCGAGCGCGTTTCGAATCTCNGCCCTCTCGAAAAAACGGAANCCACCGTATATTCGGTACGGTATATCACTGCGCAAGAGCGCCTCTTCCAAGACNCGNGANTGCGCATTNCTTCTGTANAGAATNGCCGCTTCGTCCGCACTCGCNCCTTGATCGATCCACTCTTGAATGCGATCCGCAATAAATCGAGCTTCGTCTTGTTCGTTGTATCCCGAGTAAACACGTATTGAGTCGCCGTCGCCGGCATCCGTCCAAAGNTCTTTGCCGAGACGATCAACGTTGTTGCCAATCAGCGCATTAGCAGCCGAGAGTATCGTGCCCGTCGANCGATAATTTTGTTCCAGNCGTATGACATCCACCGGGCTAAAATCTTTCGAAAATTGGTGAATATTTTCGACTCGAGCNCCACGCCAGCCATATATTGATTGATCATCGTCGCCCACCGCCATGATGCGGCCTGATGTGCCAGCAAGTACTCGTAGCCANGCATATTGAATCGCATTGGTATCCTGGAACTCATCGACCAANAAATGACTAAATCGACGCTGGTAATGCGCNAGCAACTCNGGNTTTTCTAGCCACAGCTCGTGGCTTCTTAGCAGAAGTTCCGCAAAGTCNACNAGGCCNCCCTGCTGACATAAAGCTTCGTATGANTCATACACCTTGCGATGTGTNAGTTCGAATAAGTCNTCCGANGCCGGCACCTGGTTTGCCCGTCGCCCCTCNTCTTTCTGNCCATTGATGAACCANACTGCCTGNCGCGGTGGCCACTTATGTTCGTCCAAGTCGAACGTTCGCATCACGCGCTTCACAAGACGCAATTGGTCNTCTGCNTCAAGTATCTGGAANTTTTGCGGTAGTCCGGCTTCCTGCCAATGCATTCGCAACAGCCGATGGGCAATNCCGTGGAATGTTCCCACCCAAAGGGCTCGACCCGAAATATTGAGNAGCGTTTCGGCTCGCGAGCGCATTTCGGCCGCNGCTTTGTTCGTGAACGTGACGGCCAGCACNCTCTGCGGCGTTGCGCCTTCCGCCGCGACGAGCCAGGCGATTCGGTGAACGAGNACGCGGGTCTTTCCAGAACCAGCTCCGGCGACGATTAAATGNTTGCGTAGGGGAGCTGTTACCGCTTCGCGTTGNCGCTCATTTAAGCCATCTANAATGGTTGATANGTCTTCCAACGANTCGTTANCTANTCCCGAGGTGATACCNNCTTGGGGAGNATGGGTTCTCGAANNTCCCACAACTCCAATTTATTCTACNGTGACGGACTTCGCGAGGTTTCGNGGTTGATCAACGTCCGTACCTCGNAGNACGGCGACGTGATACGCCAAGAGTTGGAGAGGNATCGCGTANGAAATGGGGGCGAGNACTTGGTGAATACTTGGAAGTTCAATNACTGAAACGTCGTCCGATGAGNCGAACCCCGCCGCNGCATCAGTGAATACATACAGTCNTCCNCCACGCGCACGAACTTCCTGNAAATTCGACCGGACCTTNTCAAGCAAGTCATTTCCGGGTGCAATCGCAACCACCGGCATATCTTCATCGACGAGGGCNAGNGGNCCGTGNTTAAGCTCTCCCGCCGGATAGCCTTCTGCNTGAATATAGGCAACCTCTTTNAGCTTAAGAGCGCCTTCAAGCGCTACCGGATAGAGCGTNCCTCGTCCNAAAAATAGGGCGTTTGGTCGATCCATAATTTCTTCGGCCACACTTGCGATNTGAGCTTCCANAGAGAGGACCTCTTCTACTGCTCTGTCTAATACCGAAAGCCAGCGNACTANCTCTATCTCAGCACTTCGATTAAGTTTGTGCCGCCTTCCNATTAGAATNGTTAACAANAGCAGATCAACGAGNTGAGCGGTAAAGGCCTTCGTNGACGCGACTCCAATTTCCACCCCTGCATTCATNAGAAATGCCAGTTCNGACTCACGCGCCAANCTGCTCGTGGGGACGTTACATATCGCCACCGTNTGAGCAAANCCCGCCTCTNCNGCAATACGATGTGCAGCGAGNGTGTCTGCGGTTTCACCCGATTGGGACAACGACACNAAAAGGGCCTTTGGNGGAACCACNANAGATCGNTAACGAAACTCTGANGCNATCTCGACGTTGCAGCTGATCCCTGCGATCTCCTCGATCCAATATCGTGCAACGCTCGCCGCGTAGTAACTGGTTCCGCACCCGACAAGCGTTATTGACTCNGTCTCATCGANAATNGCNGAGGCTTCGACTCCTAACGCNGCCTCTAGCACCCTTTCAGCACCTATTCGGCCTTCAAGTGTGCGTCGAACGACAGAAGCTTGCTCATGAATTTCCTTGTGCATGTAATGTCGATACTTTCCCTTATCCGCTTCGTCCGTTCCCACCTGNANGCGAANCGAGGTNCGNATNACCGACTCATCTTCNACGTTCCAGAACGANAGTGCGTCGGCNGTNATATCNACCAAATCACCCTCTTCGAGATAGATGAATCGATCCGTTACCGGCCGTAATGCCAGCACGTCTGATGCAATGTAGTGCTCGCCGATCCCCACTCCAACGACCAACGGACTCCCTAATCGGGCAGCCACGATTCGTCCAGGATCGTCGCAGCACATTACGCCGATCGCGTACGCTCCCTTGAGGCGTTGTATAGCTTTCTTGACAGCTCCTAGAAGGTCTTTCGACTGCTCGTAGTAAGAATCCACAAGATGAACGATCACTTCCGAATCTGTTTCGGATGTGAACTCACGCCCCGAGCCTCTTAGCTCGTCTCGAAGCGATTCGAAATTCTCGATGATCCCGTTGTGTACCAAGCAGATACGGTCGCNGGAAATGTGCGGGTGNGCATTCTGTTCACTGGGAGCNCCATGGGTNGCCCATCGNGTATGCGCAATCCCGCTGTGNCCNCTCATCGGCTCGCGTTNNACATNNTCTAGAAGANCCGCGACCTTACCGAGTGTACGTCTACGATCGATCGACGCGNNCTCGCGTATTTGNACCGCGATGCCCGCTGAGTCATAGCCGCGGTATTCAAGGCGCTGCAGTCCAGCAAGCAAGATCCCNGGAACATCGCGATGTGCCACCGCGCCNACAATTCCACACATACCTNGGTCGCCGCCCCGTTATTTGCGCTTAGTNGGCGGNACCCAGCCATGAATATTGCGTTGTCGCGCCCGACCGACGGCAAGATCCTNTGAGTCCACCTTTGANGTNATCGTTGATCCGGCNGCTACGTACGCACCCTCATCGATCGTCAGCGGCGCCACAAGCGTGCTGTTNGTCCCAACGAANACACCATCCCCGATGTGNGTCTCGTTNTTATCAACGCCGTCGTAGTTACATGTAATCGTCCCGGCNCCGATATTGCACTCGGCGCCGATAGTNCTGTCGCCAAGGTACGCGAGATGATTGGCTTTCGTGCCAGCACCNATNATCGCTTTCTTGGTNTCAACAAAGTTCCCGATNNGNGCCCCTTCCGCCAGTTCNGTGCCAGGACGTACGCGTGCGAANGGTCCCAGCCGACAGTTTGNTCCAACAANCGCTCCTTCAACNACCGAGTGAGCTTCAATNACNACGCCATCNGCCAATTCGGAATCCGTCACAACNCATCCGGGCCCGATNGACACGTTGTCGCCGATAACGACCACCCCTTCGATGATCACGTTGATGTCNATAAAACAATCNTGNCCCGCCGCNAGNGTNCCGCGNAGATCAAGCCNCGATGGATCNGCAATCGTTACACCNNCGGCCATTAGGCGTTCGGCTTCGCGACGTTGCATGTANCGTTCCACNGACGCCAATTGAATTCGATCGTTAATCCCTTGTACCTCTTCCGGNNTAGTGGCATCCACCCCGGTAACNNGNACACCCTGTGAAGNCGCGANACCGACGATGTCCGTCAGATAATATTCTCCTTGTGCGTTACGGNCCGTGATNGATTCAAGCAGCCNGGCTAATATCGCCGCTGGNGCCGCCAGTATGCCCGTGTTGACCTCGGTAATAGNGCGCTGGGCNGGNGTNGCATCTCTGTCCTCNACGATCGCCTCGATTTGTCCATCCGNCCGTCTTTGTATCCGCCCGAACCCGTCAGGTNCAGGCATATCCACGGTCACCACGCCGATNCCATCCGCCGCCGCNGAAATACACGCCTCAAGAGTCACCTTCTCNATNAGCGGNACNTCACCAAACAACACCAANACCATTGCCGNCGANTCCACATCATCGATCGCCTGCATTACCGCGTGACCCGTCCCTTTTTGCTCGATTTGTTCGACCCAAGCGACATCCGNGCCTTCNAAATACGCTNGAACGTCNNCGCCTGAACGACCNACCACNACGTGCAANGCCTCCGGNTTCAGGNCTCGCGCNACNCNCAACACGTGATCAAGAAGCGGNCGNCCTCCCACTGTGTGGAGAACTTTGGNAATCGACGACTGCATGCGAGTACCNTCGCCGGCCGCCAGGATGATGACTTCAAGTCGCATCACGGGACTCNNTGTCTTATGAANCCACGATTATACGTGCGNAAAAGAGGAATNTGAGATCTGTCTNCTNCTGCNGATCGGCTNGATTTTCTANCGGCGCCGTTTNCGTAGCTCCGCCAACGTGCGTTCCCTAGCAGTAGCCTCCGCAAGCTGAGACATTGCACGTGAGTAGTCAAAATCAGCTGCGTGTTCGGCGATGTCCCGCTGNGCTTGNTCTTTCGCTTCCTGCGCCGCCGCCTCATCAATATCGTCNGCGTGCAGCGCCGTATCGGCAAGCACGGTCACAACCCCTGGTTGAATCTCTAAGAATCCACCCGAGGCAAAAAAAACGTCGTCNTCGCCGTCCTCGAACTGCAGTCNTACTGGCCCAGGCGCAATGCCAGTCAACAGCGGGGNATGGTTNGGNAAAATNCCNAACTCCCCCANCGTNCCCTTCAAGGAGATTCTCGTCACACGNCCGGAGAAAATTTCGCGTTCNGCGCTGACGATGTTGCATTGCATAGTGNTCGCCATCAGTTATGTCGCCAATGTCTTGGCTTTCTCCCTTGCGTCCTCGATGGTACCCACCATATTGAATGCTTGCTCTGGCAGATCGTCGGCGTCGCCGTCCAAAATGGCCTTAAAGCTTCGCACNGTGTCCTCTCTCGAGACATAGGCGCCCGGATTGCCCGTGAACTGCTCGGCAACAAAAAACGCTTGCGAAAAAAACTGCTGCATCTTTCGCGCTCGGTANACAAGCGCCTTGTCTTCCTCGGAGAGTTCATCCATCCCCAAAATAGCGATAATGTCTTTCAGTTCCTGGTACCGCTGCAAAACCTGCTGCGTACGTTGTGCCGTCTCATAGTGCTCAACACCTACCACATTCGGATCAAGTTGCCGTGAGCTCGAATCCAGCGGGTCTACCGCCGGATAAATACCGAGATCTGTAATTGCGCGTGAAAGCGTGACGGTTGAGTCGAGGTGAGCAAACGTCGTCGCCGGTGATGGATCGGTGAGATCGTCGGCGGGTACGTAAATCGCCTGTACCGAAGTGATCGACCCCGACCGAGTTGTGGTAATTCGTTCTTGCAGCACGCCCATTTCTTCGGCGAGCGTTGGTTGATAACCAACGGCGGAAGGCATTCTTCCCAATAGAGCCGATACTTCGGTACCCGCCAGCGTGTATCGATAAATGTTGTCTATAAAGAGCAGCACATCGCGGCCCTCATCCCGAAACTGTTCAGCCAACGTTAGTCCTGTAAGGCCGACTCTTAGCCGGTTGCCGGGTGGTTCATTCATCTGTCCAAACACCAACGAAATTTTATCGAGAACACCCGCCTCTTCCATTTCGTAATAAAAATCATTGCCCTCGCGAGTCCGCTCACCAACCCCCGCAAACACCGACAAGCCCGCGTGTTCGACCGCAATATTGCGGATGAGCTCGAGCATGGTGATGGTTTTACCGACACCCGCTCCACCGAACAGTCCTACCTTGCCTCCGCGGGCAAACGGGCAGATGAGATCGATCACCTTGATGCCTGTTTCCAGCAGTTCGTTTCCGCCCATCTGATCTTCATACGTGGGTGCCGGTCTATGAATGGGCTTGGATTCGCGTGCGTTGATCGCACCTTTTTCATCAATCGCATTGCCGAGCACGTCCATGATCCGTCCGAGCGTTTCTTCTCCGACCGGCACAGAAATCGGTTCGCCCGTATTCGCGACGTCGAGGCCTCTCGACAACCCCTCCGAGGTTCCCATGGCAATCGCGCGGACAACGCCATCGCCCAATTGCTGCTGCACCTCTAGGGTCAGCCCCGTCGAACCGACGGTCAACGCGTCGTACACGCTTGGCACTTCATCCCGACTAAACTCCACGTCAATGACCGCGCCAATGACCTGAACGATTTGACCGCTACTCATAGCCTTCCTCTTTTATCGATCGCGCGGATGCTCGCACCCGTCCATCTAATATTGATTGTTCGTTAAGGCCCATCAAACTGCCGCCGCACCGCCGACAATTTCCGCAATTTCCTGCGTTATCGCAGCTTGGCGGGCGTTGTTGTAAATCAGATTCAATTCATCGATGACTGTCGCCGCATTTTCCGTCGCGTTTTTCATCGCGATCATCCGCGCTGCTTGTTCACATGCGCCNTTCTCTACAACCGCCTGGTATACCTGNGACTCCACATANCGACGCACTAATCCTTCNACNAATTCGCGCGCATCCGGCTCATACAGATAGTCCCAAGTGCGNCCTTTCGAGTCNTCATCNGANGGCTCCAACGGCAGAAGCTGATTGAACGTGGGGCTTTGAGTCATGGTATTTACAAATTCATTCGAAAGAATATCCAGTCGATCAATCTGCCCTTCCTCAAAGGCATCCAACATAACTTTCACACCACCAAGTAGCGTTTCTAACTCGGGTGTTTCGCCTACCTCATTGATCGCGGCCACCACGTTGCCCCCGACCGACCGAAAAAAAGCGGCGGCCTTTTTCCCAACCAATGAGAGCTCGACCTCAATGCCATTAGTTTGCTGTTCTTGCATCTGCCGAACCAACGTTCTAAGCAGATTCGCGTTGAGGCCCCCACACTGTCCCTTGTCAGACGTGACAACGATGTAGCCGACACGCTTGATTGCTCGAGTCTGCATAAAGACGTGCTTGTATTCAGGGTTCGCATTAGCGAGATGCGCAATGACATCGCGAATTCGATGAGCATACGGCCGCGCTTCATTCATTCGATCCTGGGTCCGTCGCATCTTGCTCGCCGCGACCATTTGCATCGCCCGCGTGACCTTTTGCGTATTTTCGACGCTTCCGATCTTCTTCTTGATCTCTCTACCGACCGCCATCGTTAATCACCGTAGCTGTGGGTCGATTTAAATGTCTCGATCGCCGTCTTCATGTAATCAACAATTTCGTCGGAATACTCGCCTGTCTCGGTAATACTGTTCATCCACTCCCCATGTTCCGAGTTCATATAGGTAAGCAAGTCTTGCTCAAAGTCGAGCACGCGATCGACGGGTACGTCTTCAAGGAAGCCCTCGCTCGCCGCATAAAGAACAAGTCCCATCTCCGATACGGTCATGGGCGAAAACTGTGGCTGTTTCATCAGCTCTTCGACCCTTTCGCCATGTTCTAAGCGGCGTCGAGTCGCCTCATCAAGGTCCGAAGCAAATTGCGAAAAGGCGGCCAGCTCTCGATACTGAGCCAAGGCAAGCTTGATGCCTCCAGAGATCTTCTTGATGAAGGGCACCTGGGCATTACCACCTACTCTGGATACCGAAATGCCTGGGCTCATCGCTGGCCGAGTGCCGGCATTGAATCGGTCTAGCTCGAGGAAAATTTGACCGTCGGTAATCGAAATTACGTTAGTCGGCACGAAGGCGGAGACGTCCCCTGCTTGGGTCTCAATGATTGGAAGCGCAGTAAGAGAGCCGGTCTTTCCGGTGACCTCGCCATCGGTCTCTCGCTCCACATAATCAGCATTAACTCTAGCCGCGCGCTCAAGAAGTCGCGAGTGAAGATAAAAAATATCCCCGGGATAGGCTTCACGCCCCGGCGGACGACGCAAGAGGAGAGAAATTTGTCGATACGCCCAAGCCTGCTTGGTCAGATCGTCATAAATAATCAGGGCATCTTCCCCGCGGTCACGGAAGAACTCGCCCATACTGCAACCAGAATATGGCGCGATATACTGCATTGGCGCAGGGTCCGAAGCGCTCGCCCCAACAACAATGGTGTGGTCCATGGCGCCATGTTCTTCTAGCGTTCTTACCACGTTTGCAATGGTCGACATCTTTTGACCTATGGCCACGTAGATACATTTAATCCCCTTCCCCCTTTGATTAATGATTGCGTCCACGGCGATTGCTGTTTTGCCTATTTGGCGATCGCCGATAATCAACTCGCGCTGACCCCGGCCTATCGGGACCATGGCATCGATACACTTGATGCCCATCTGCACCGGTTGGTCGACTGACTGCCGGGCGATCACACCCGGGGCGACTTTCTCGATGGGTGCCGTGGTTGAGGCATTGAGCGGGCCTTTGCCGTCGATTGGGTTACCCAATGAGTCAACCACTCGTCCCAGCAGCTCGGTTCCAACCGGAACCTCAAGAATTCGCTGGGTGCAGCGAGCTGTCGCACCCTCGGAGAGGCCTTTGTAATCGCCAAGAACGACCACGCCTACGGAGTCTCGCTCAAGATTCAGCGCCATGCCGTACAGGCCGCCATCAAACTCAATCATCTCCCCATATTGGGCTTCAGCCAGACCATGAACACGTACGATCCCGTCAGACACACTAACTACGGTGCCCTCGTTTTGCGGTTGCGATGAAATATCGAGGTTTTCGATGCGCGCTTTGATGATGTCGCTAATTTCAGATGGATTTAGTTGCTGCATGTAATTACCTATGTGTTTACGATCGCGCGAACGCTTCGCCTAATTTCGCAAGCCTGCCCCGCAGAGATCCATCGATGACCGTATCGCCCGCGCGGATATGTGCCCCTCCGATGACGGTTTCATCAACCCCCGTCGTGAGATTAATTTGTTGCTCGAAACGACGTTCCAAAATTTCTTGAAATCGATTTTGTTCCGCGTCCGAGAGAGGAACCGCGGTAGTCACTTCGACGTCCAACGTCCGGGCCTCTTCCGCACGCCGAACTTCGAATTGAGTCGTGATCTCGGCCAACAACGACAAGCGCTTGTTTTCTGCCAACACGTGCACGAATTGCCGAACGGGATCCGACAGTTCGTCACGGAACAGCTCAATCAACTTGTGTGCCTTTTCTGGTGCAGTCGTCATTGGCAGCGCAATGACGGTTTGAAGGGTTGAATCCTCGCTCGCAAGCGCCAGCAAATTGAGGCCCCTGGACCACTCGTCCAGGCGCCCCGCAGATTTAGCCACGTCGAACGCCGCGTTTGCGTAGGGCCTTGCCAACGTTGCAAATTCGGCCACGCTTACAACTCCGAAGCCAGCTTGTCTAATAACTCGGCGTGTTGGGCCCGATCGATGCCTGATTCGAGAATGCGCTCAGCACCACTTAGCGCGAGTTCTGCGACTTCCGCTCTTAATGATTCCCTGGCGCGATTCGCCTCTTGGACGACGTCGGCGCGGGCGGTCTCTCGAATTCTCTCGCCCTCGTTTTCTGCATCCTTCTTTGCATCGTCAATCATGGTGGCCGCTTGGGCGCGCGCCTGATCAATCAACGCCTGCGCATCAGCCCGCGCGTCATGCATGATCTCGTCTACTTTAGACGACGCATCTTCGAGGTCCCGACGAGCTTGCTCGGCGTTCTCAATACCTTCGCTTATGAGCGTCGTTCGCTCATCCATGGCCCCAATGAGGAGCGGCCAAATAAACTTGTAGCAGGTCCAAGCAAACACTAAAAACGTGATGCTTTGGCCAATTAGTGTCCAGTTGAGGTTCATATTAGCTTCTCGTTAACGAATGCCTTAGCCGAGAACAAACAACACATACAGACCGATCCCCACGCCAATAATCGGCACGGCGTCGACCAATCCCACCACAATGAAAAACTGGGTTCTCAAGTCTCCGAGTAGTTCTGGTTGGCGAGCAACGCCCTCCAAGAACTTACCCCCCAATATCCCCATGCCAATGGCGGCGCCAACAGCGCCGAGCCCCAACATGAGAGAAACAGCGATGGCAATACCAAGTTCCATTTTTGACTCCTGTTTGTTTGGTTCAATGTGCCTCGTCGTGCGCCGCGGACAGATAGACCACGGTGAGCACGGCGAAAATATATGCCTGCAGAGTAATAATAAGTACGTGAAATGCTGCCCAGGCAAGATGCAGTACGCCACCAAAAATACCTATTGCACCACCAGCAATATCTGTCGCAATGCCCGCGTACATAAGCGCAATCAGGATGAAAATCATTTCTCCCGCATACATGTTGCCAAAAAGACGAAGCCCCAACGACAGCGGTTTTGCAAACAGCGTTGGCAGCTCCAACACCAGATTAAGAGGCGCCATGAACTTCGGGAAGGGTTGGAAAGCCAGTTCACTTCCGAATCCCGCCAGGCCTTTGCATTTAACGCTGTAGTAGAGCATGAGCACAAAAATACTGAGCGCCATCGACATCGTGATGTTGGGATCGGTCGATGGCACAACCTTCATAAAATGCACACCAAAAAGTGCGGCTAGTTCTGGGATCCAGTCGACTGGAACAAGATCCATCAGGTTCATTAAGAAGACCCACACAAACACCGTAAGCGCCATGGGCGCAATGAGATCGTTCTTGTGGGTAAAAATCCCGCGCACCATGTCGTCAACGAACTCAACCACGTACTCGACGGCGTTTTGCAATCCGCCCGGTACGCCAGCGGTCGCTCTTCGTGCCACGCTGTAAAAGAGCGTGCAGAAGGCCAAACCCAAGGCCACCGACCAGGCCATGGAGTCGACATTAATCGAATTAAATCCCATCGCCGAGGCTTCTTCGGCGTCGTGCGCAAAGCCCCAGGTTCCGTATAGAAATTCCTGGTGGATGCGCGCGTTTAGATCGATAGATTCTAGAGTCTCAAGCTCCGGGTGCCTGCCGTAGGTGAGATTGGTCAGGTGGTGCTTGATGTATTCCTGAGGATTGTCCGAAGCCATCGTCTATTCCGTTTTCCAACTACGCGGACCGACCATCGGCCCGAAAATCTGAACCAACAATGCCACAGCAAGAGCCGCAAAAAATCCAGTTGGCTCTGGTTCAAACAAGGCCAGCGCCAACGCAAGGCAGGCGATGACCAATAAAATTTTCAATATCCCCAACCCGAGAATGGTCCCGGCCTTTCTCGTCCGATGCATCCTGAACGCGAACCACGCGTTCGGTAACACCACCGACCCTCCACCTAACATTGCGGCCAAACTCTGGGCCGTGCCAACGAACAAAAGCCCTAGCACGATAACGAAAACGCTGGCCACTTGAATGATCACCAGCCTCCGTGGCGCGCGCTCATCGGCGAACAAATTCGTTACTCAGCCTGGCCTATTTCGGACGAACTCGATGGAGCATGCTCCGAAAAAAGTTGGGGTGCACGAGGCGGCGGTATTATACGGAGGGCTTGTACTACACACCACCCCATGTAGCGTTATCGGCTAGCAACATGGCTTTGTTTTTAGCGATCACCGACGAAAGTGTCGAAGGATTCCGTCCAACTCTTCCATGCTGCCGTATCGAATCGTAATTTGTCCTCGGCTTCCGCTCTTCCGGCCGCTACGATGCCGAATCACGACCGGCGCGCCGAGCTTTTCGGACAGCTCCTTTTCAAGGCGTCGCGTATCTGCGTCTACGCGCTGTGTCTTTTCACGTGGTCCAGCAAGCATTCGTCGTACCAACGCTTCGGCTTGTCGAACGGATAGCCTCTTTAACGCGATGTGCCGAGCAGCCACGTCTTGATCGCGTTGTTCGAGCGGCAGCAATGCCCGTGCGTGTCCCATCTCGATCGACCCGTCTTCTAATAACTGGGCCGCTCTGGTCCCTAAATTTTGAAGCCGCAGTAAGTTTGTAACCGCGGTACGCGATTTACCTACTGCATCCGCAACCTCTTGTTGGGTCAATCCAAATTCATCGCGCAATCGACCCAGAGCCCTAGCTTCCTCCAACGGATTCAAGTCTTCGCGCTGAAGATTTTCGATTAGCGCCAGTGCTAGCGCCTGTTCGTCGGTAACTTCACGTACAACGGCCGGGACTTCCGAAAGCCCGGCCTTGACCGATGCTCGCCACCGTCGTTCACCCGCAATAATTTCGTAGCCACCTTCCCGTCGTCGTCGCAAGACGATCGGTTGCATCACGCCTTGCGCCTTAATCGATTGTGAAAGCTCCTCGATGCTTGCTTCGTCGATGTGTTTGCGTGGTTGAAACCGACCACGATGAATCTGCTCAACGCCGATGTGGCTGAGCGTTTCTTTTGAAGCTGAGGGGTCGCCGGTCTGTGTCGGGTCACCGACGCTGGCATTGAGCAAAGCGTCTAGCCCGCGCCCTAGCCCACGCTTTTTAGCCATCCGGAGACGCATCCTTCTGAGCACGTCTTCGAATCACTTCTGCCGCTAAGGCGTGGTACGCCACCGCTCCGCGTGAGTAGGAGTCATAAAGCATTGCCGGAAGGCCATGGCTCGGCGCTTCCGCCAGCCGGACATTGCGCGGGATCACGGTTCTGAATACCTGTTCGCCAAAGTGCTCTATCAGTTGTTTCGAGACGTCGCCCGTTAGGCTATTTCGAGGATCATACATAGTCCTCAAGATACCTTCTATTTCTAGCTTGCTGTTGCCATTGGACCGAACCCCCTCGACGGTTTCAAGGAGATCTGTCAGACCTTCGAGAGCATAGTATTCGCATTGCATTGGGATCAGCACGCCGTCGGCCGCAAAGAGGGCATTAAGGGTCAACAGCGTCAACGTGGGTGGGCAGTCAATAATGATGTAATCAAGGCTGGCTTCCACGGCCGCAAGTTGATGTGACAGTCGGTGGCTACGATCATCAACCTGAAGCAAGGCCACCTCGGCAGCGGTTAGATCCGTGTTTGCAGGAATTAGACGAAATCCAGCAGATGATTGGCGCCAGGTATCTTCAAGACTCGCTTCGCCTAGCAACCAGTGATAATTGCTGTACTCGAGTTGGTGTTTGTCGACCCCGCAACCCGTGGTGGCATTCCCCTGGGGGTCCATATCCACGAGCAACGTTCGCGCGCCCGTCTTTTGGAGAGACGCCGATAAGTTGACGCTTGTCGTGGTTTTGCCGACCCCACCTTTCTGATTGGCGACCGCGATGGTTCGCGTCATGCTCGGTTCTTCGCTTCCAACACAGAAATCCAGCCTACGATTCCCCGCCGTGTTTCGCAAAGCTCGCTGCCCTCAAGGGGATTTGATATGGGGTTCGTCGTCTGAAGCAGGAAGCGTCCGCCTCTGTTGAGGAACGGCTGGGCCAGCGACCAAGCCTTGATCGGATTCGCGACCGCCCTAGCCGTTACCGTACCAAACAAATTCTCTGGCTCATAACTCCGTACATCCTGCGCAACGACCTCTACGCCGGTAATTCCAAGCTCGTAAACCACTTGCTGGAGGAATCGTGCCTTCTTTTGGCTACGTTCGACCAACACCACGTCCATTTCAGGGCGCCCTATCGCAAGAACCATCCCGGGAAAGCCGCCGCCCGGTCCAATGTCGAGCAACCGCGGCCGACCCTCCAGCAAGGAGAGCAGCGACATACTGTCCAAAAGGTGCCTTTCCTCCAAGCGCTCGACGTCACCTCTGGACACCAAGCCACAAGCCTCATTCCAACGCCGAACCAAAGACAAATATCCCTCAAGAGTTTCGCACTGGACCTGGCTTAAGCCCAATGACAATAGTTTCTCTAGCGTGGCGGTTCGCAAGCGTTACGCGGCGGTCGTCCGTTGTTGCCGCTTGGCATGAACTGCCAACAGCGACATTGCTGCCGGGGTCATTCCAGGAATATGGGAGGCATTAGCCAGAGTTGTCGGTTTCGCGTTTGAAAGTTTTTGTTTTAGTTCATTCGACAAACCTTCAACAGCACCATAGTCAAAGGCATCGGGAAGCGCTAACCGCTGCTGCTGCTTTGCCCGTTCGATTGACTCGTCTTGGCGCCGGATATAGCCATCGTATTTCGCTTCGGTTTCGACCTGTTGAAGTAGCTCTATCGAGACATCCGGACCTAAAACGTCGCTTATCACATCGGCCGTGATGTTGGGCCTTCGCAACATACTCAACATCGTCGCGTCCTTGCTAATCTCTTCTCCCGTCGCCCGTTTAATCCGCCCAGCATAATCCGAACCCACACTAACCACGACAGCGTCTAAGGTCGACGTAAGTCGGCTCAATTCATTGCGCTTGCGTTCGAATCGATTCCACCGATTGTCATCAACAATTCCAAGCTCACGGCCCATGGCGGTGAGTCGTTGGTCCGCGTTGTCCTGACGAAGTCGCAGCCGATATTCCGCACGACTCGTAAACATCCGGTACGGTTCGTTGGTCCCCAAGGTCACCAGGTCACTAATCAAAACGCCTATGTATGCGTCGTGCCTGGCGAGCGACCAAGACGAAAGTCCCGCCACCTTCCGCGCTGCATTGACTCCGGCGACAAGGCCCTGAGCTGCCGCTTCCTCGTAACCCGTGGTGCCATTAATTTGCCCCGCAAAAAAAAGGCCTTCGACGCTTTTCGTCTCGAGCGAGTGGTTGAGATCGCGCGGATCAAAAAAATCATACTCAACCGCATATCCCGGTCGCGTGATGTGGGCTTGTTCAAACCCTTTAATTGTGTGTAATGCAGCGATTTGCACATCGAACGGCAGGCTCGTCGAAATGCCATTGGGGTACAACTCATTCGTATCAAGGCCTTCCGGTTCAACAAAAATTTGATGCTGGTCACGCTCCGCGAATCGCACCACCTTGTCTTCGATCGATGGACAGTACCGCGGCCCGACCCCCTCAATGGCCCCCGAATACATGGGTGAACGATCGAGCCCCGCCCGAATAATTTCATGTGTTTTCGAATTGGTGTGCGTGATATGACAACAGATCTGACGAGGATGGTCCTCCGACCTGGACAAAAACGACATGGTTGGGCGCGGTTCGTCGCCACGCTGTACTTCCATTTGACCAAAGTCCACGGTCGCACCGTCGATCCTCGGCGGCGTTCCCGTTTTAAGGCGATCGACTCGAAACGGTAGCGCCCGAAGTTTCTCAGCGAGCGGGCCCGACGCCGCGTCTCCAGCTCGTCCCCCGGGCTGACTTTCCTGGCCAACGAACAAACGACCCCCCAAAAAGGTTCCCGTGGTCAGGACCACTGCAGGGGCTTTAAACGACAGGCCCATCTGGGTCACCACCCCGGCAATGACCCCATCGTTGATGACAAGATCCACCACCGTTTGTTGGAAGACCCGTAAATTGGGCGCCGATTCAACGATGCGTCGAATAGCATTGCGATAAAGGACACGGTCCGCCTGGGCACGCGTCGCTCTGACCGCGGGCCCTTTGCGTCCATTTAATACCCTGAATTGGATGCCGGCTTGATCGGTGGCAACCGCCATCGCGCCACCCAGCGCATCAATTTCTTTCACTAGATGGCTCTTGCCAATACCCCCGATCGCTGGATTGCATGACATTTGACCAAGCGTTTCGATGCTCTGCGTTAGCAGCAGCGTCGAAGCGCCACTGCGCGAGGAAGCGAGGGCTGCTTCCGTACCCGCATGACCGCCGCCAATAACTATGACGTCAAATATTTCCGGATGTTGCATGGGGTTCTACCGACGGGGACGCGTATCGTAGCCGATTTTCTTTTCATTGCAGAGCGATTTGGCGAACGCATTATTTGCCAATACAAAACGCCGCGAAAATTTCACCGAGCAGCTCATCAGTCGTGGTCGCACCAACAATTTCGCCCAAAGCGTGCTGTGTGGCTCGCAACGCCTCGGCGGCCAACTCAGCACGCCCGGCCTTAATTTCGGTTAAGGCTTCCTGATTCGACGCGCGCGCGGCTTCCAGCGCCAGGAGGTGCCGTCGACGTCCTAGAAATGCTCCCTCGCCGCCCTCAAATCCGACAAGGTTCTTGATTGCGCTCTTGAGCTCATCGATACCAGCCCCAGTCAACGCAGAGAGTCGCAGGTCGCGTTCGTCGATACACCCCGCCACCCGACCGGTAAGATCGCATTTGTTTCGGACGAGCAGCGTGGGCGCGTCGAACGCCGGAAGGGTGGGGGTCGCTTCGCCATCATCCACAACCCACATCACCGCATCGGCCACCCCGAGGGCGGCCCGGGCACGAGCCACCCCCTCTTGTTCAACAATATCCCCGCTCTCGCGAATGCCCGCGGTATCCCGCACTCGGATCGGCAACCCATCGATCACGAGATCTGCGTCAAGCAGATCGCGCGTTGTTCCTGGAATACTGGTAACGATCGCGCGTTCGTCCCCAACCAGAGCGTTTAATATGCTCGACTTCCCCACGTTGGGGTCACCTCCAATGACCAAGTCGAGGCCTTCGTGCAAGGACGTACCCTGCGCCGACCTTTCCAGAATGTTCGTTAGTGCCTGGTCGATGTCTGCGGCGGCTGTTTCGACATCGCGATCCGCCAAGAAGTCGATTTCGTCGTCCGGAAAGTCGATTGTCCCCTCAACGTAAACTCGCAACTTCAGAACGTCTTGATCAATCGTCATGATCGCGTTCGAAAATTCTCCCGTGAGCGAACGCGCGGCGGATCGCGCCGCCTGCTGACTTGCACTGTTGATCAGGTCGATGACCGATTCTGCCTGTGCCAGATCCAATCGATCATTCAAAAATGCGCGCTCGGTAAATTCTCCCGGCCGCGCGAGGCGCACGCCCATGCTTAACGCATGGCTCAAAAGAAGATCTAAGACAACGGGCGCACCATGGCACTGGAGTTCTACGACATCCTCTCCCGTATAGGAGCGGGGGGCCGCGTAAAAAATTGCTATGCCTTCGTCGACCGAGTCGCCGTTAGCATCTCGAAACACCGCGTGGGTTGCGATTCGCGGTGGAGGGCATTGGCCCAAGATCCTCTCGGCAACGGCCGGAGCATCGGGGCCGGATACCCGTACGATCCCAATACCACCTCGACCAGGCGGTGTGGCGATCGCACCAATGGTCTCGGTCAAGCCCGTCCTGAAGAACCGAAGGACCCCGCCGCAGTCCCGTATTTCCTGTGGTTGTAAAACTGCTGTGCAACCGAAAAGAGATTATTCACGACCCAATAAAGGACAAGCCCCGCCGGGAAAAAGGCCATGATCACACAGAAGAAAAGCGGCATGATCTTCATCATTTGTTGTTGCATCGGGTCCGGCATGGGGGGGTTCATCATCTGCATCCCGTACTGGGACGCGCCCATCAGAATGGGTAACACAAAGTACGGGTCCATCGCAGAAAGGTCGACGATCCATAGAAAAAATGGTGCATGCCTCAGCTCAACGCTTTCATAGAGCACCCAGTAGAGAGCAAAGAAAACGGGCATTTGCATTAGCATCGGCAAACAACCCCCCAGGGGGTTCGCGCCCTCCTTCTTGTAGAGCCCCATCATTTCCTGCGAGAGCTTTTGTTTGTCGTCGGCGTAACGTTCCTGCAATCGTTTGAGTTGTGGCGCGACCATTCGCATCTTCGCCATGGACTTGTAGCTCCTGGCCATAAGCGGAAACAGCGCGAGCTTGACCACGATCGTTAGCAGAATGATCGCGAGGCCCCAGTTTCCGACCAACCCGAAGACCCAATCGACAAAAAGAAAAAGCGGCTCCGACAAAAACCAAAACCACCCATAGTCAAGCGTCCTGTCGAGGTGCGTCGCAATTGAGCCCAATTGTTTCTGGTTTTTTGGCCCCGCATAGAGTTGTGCCTCGAGGGTGCGAACTGCGTTGCGCGGTATTGTGATTTCTGGGCCAACAAAGCCCGCCCGATACAGCCCCGAACCCATAGGCTCCGCGAAATATCGATTCTGTCGATCTGTCTGAGACACCCAAGCGGCGAGAAAATAGCGCTGAATGATTGCTATCCAACCACCCTCTTTGCTTTCTCGCAGGGAATCGTCGTCGAGATCTTCAAATGTCATCTTCTCGTAATTCGTTTCGTCCGTCGTTAGCGCCACGCCGAGAAACGACCTCGGCCCCCAATTGCTGGCAGTTTGCGTATTGGCTGTTTTCCCATCCCTTTTCAGTTGAACCCACAGCGCGGAGACAAAGTCGTCGTTGCTGCGATTGTCTATCTCGTAGACGAGATCGATGAGATATTCGTCGGGGCGGAATCGGTAAATTTTGCGGATCGTGGTTTCACCTTGCTCATAATGCAGCACGACCTCCATTGGTCTCTGCCCTTCGCGCAAAACGTACGAATATCGATCCGTCCTAAACTTCGGGCGCCCCTCATTGCGGCCATCGGGCCCGTCACGACCCAACAAGCCACTCTGCGCCACGTAAGTGCTTTCCATGCTGCGATCCAGAAGCGTTAGCGGCACCCCGGGCTGTTCAAGGCTCACGCCATATTTTGGAAGTTGCAATCCCGCGATATCTCCGCCCACCGGGTCAATCCAAACGTGTTGAAGGGGGGTTTCGACATGTATGAGTCGCTCGGTAATCAATGCCGCGGCGGCCGTTGGCGCGGATCGATCGCGACTCACCAGATTGGAATCTGGGACATCCGTGTCGCCCACGTCCTCGGGAGCGATCTCGGGCGCCACAAATCTTTCCGCGTTTGGCAACGGGGCCCGCTGTTCGCTCAGTGGCATAACCTCGGCGTGATCCGCCGTCCAGGCCCGGATCAATAGGTACCCGAAAACGGCCAATCCCGCCAGTAACGACCAACGTATGATTTCAGAGGGGTTCAACGAACGACTCCGCGCTGATCTACAGGCTCGCTGGCCGAGCGATCAGGGCTTGGGGGGGCGGGATCGACGCCACCTGGGTGAAACGGGTGGCATTTCCCCAGACGTTTCAGCGTCAACCAAAAACCAAGAACGGCCCCGTGGTTCTCGATGGCCGTCACAGCGTATTGAGAACAAGTCGGCTCGAACCGGCAGTGCGGGCCAAGCATCGGGCTGATCCAAAACCGATAGAACCGAATTAACACCAAAGCTAGCTGCCTTGGTAACCGTTTTAGCTTCGGATCACGCGTCACCCTCAAGTCCTTTCCATAATTGCGCCAGGACATCGTCCAACTCGGCGGCATTTTTTTTATCGTCTCTTCCCTGCATCGCTTGGATGACAATGTCCATCGATGGCAATCGGTACTGTTCCTTACGAAATGACTCCCGGATCGCTCGCTTTAAGCGATTGCGATCAACCGCGCGACGTATTGCTCGCTTACCCACTACGAGACCAAGCCTCGGCGTCGTCCCCTTGTTCGGCGATGCGAACAACCGCAACGGTGGGTATGTCCGTCGTACACTGGCCTGTCGAAAAACCCGATTGAATTGATGCCTTTGCGTGAGCCGCAGAGCGCGCCCATATCCAAAACGCAGTGGTTTAGATCTAAACGGCCAGTCTTTTACGTCCTTTTGCACGCCGCGAGTTTATTACTTTACGACCTGCCTTGGTGGACATTCGATGTCGAAATCCGTGAGTTCTCTTGCGCTTAATTACACTCGGCTGATACGTTCGTTTCATGAGTCGCGATCTGATACCACGGAAGGGGGCGATTCTAGTGAGGGGGACCTGAAAGTGTCAATTTATAAGATATATATAAAGATTGTTGTTGTTGTTGTTTGGTCCCCGATGCGCCTGTGCATAACGCGTCGCGATGCAGATGGAATCAACCGATGAGCAGCGGCCAAAGATGTGGATAAACGCTGGTTTTGGCGTGTGCATGCGGGGGACGAAAATAGCCCTCAAACTTATCCACAACTTGTTCGCAAGGCTGTGCACAAGTTACACACATCGACAACGAGGAATTGGTAAAAAGACATCTGACCGGGACACACCCACCCCATTGATATTTCGAATAAAAATAAAATAGGGACAGATTTCGTTGCGACATGAATAGCTATGAACTTGAGATAGTCATTAGAATGTGACGAGCGGCCACGTCTAAGAATCAATGATTTCGATCGTCAGGGGGGGCGAAAACAAAGTGGGTCTATTGGTTTGGGAGAAGTGTTTAGAAAGGCTACAGGACGAATTTTCCTCCCAGCAATTCAATACCTGGATACGACCGCTGCAAGTGCGTATGGACGAGTCGTGTTTACGACTGCTTGCGCCAAATCCATACGTTCGCGACAAGGTGGAAGAAAAGTTTCTCGTTAGAATTCAAGAGCTTATTAATGATCTGGGAGATCCCGCTAGTCCCCTGAGCGTTGATCTTGGTGTTGGGAGTCGGGATCGCTTGGCGGGCATTCCCGTGCGCGGCGAAGCCCGAGATAGCCGCGCGTCGGGCGGCCTCATTGGAACGTTTCGTTTCGAAACATTCGTTGAGGGAAATTCAAATGAGCTGGCGCGGGCAGCGGCCTTCCAGGTATCCGAGAACGCGGGTCAGTCATACAACCCACTGCTACTTTACGGGGGCGTTGGTTTAGGCAAGACACATCTAATGCATGCGGTAGGCAACGAAATCCTGATGAAAACACCGCAATCCAGGGTCGTTTACCTGCATTCACAACGGTTTGTTCAAGATATGGTGAAAGCGTTGCAGACGGGGACGATGCAGGATTTTATGCACCACTATCGGTCCGTCGATGCGCTCCTGATTGACGACATACAATTTTTTGCTAACAAGATGCGATCTCAAGAAGAGTTCTTTCATGTATTTAATGCTTTATACGAGCGGGGGAACCAAATGGTTTTCACTTGTGATCGTTATCCAAGTGAAATTCAGGGGCTCGAAGAGCGTCTTAAGTCGAGGTTCGTTTATGGACTTACCGTCGAAGTCGAGGCCCCAGATCTAGAAACGCGCGTGGCCATCCTTCTGAAAAAAGCCGAGGCGGAGGGAATCACTTTGGATTCCGAAGTTGCGTTTTACATGGCCGAGAGGATAAGAAGTAACGTACGTGAGCTCGAAGGTGCATTACGCCGCGTTTTGGCGAGCGCGCACTTCGGCGGCCATCGAATTACGGTCGAGCATGTTCGCAGGTCACTACGGGATCTTATTGCTATACAAGATCGACAAGTTAGCGTGGACAACATTCAGCGAATAGTGGCCGAGTATTACAACATCAAGCACGCAGATATGTTGAGTAAGCGTCGCAACCGAACGGTGGCACGACCTCGGCAAATGGCGATGAGTTTGGCCAAAGAGCTGACACAGCATTCGTTGCCGGAACTGGGGGATTTTTTCGGCGGTCGAGATCACACGACGGTTATTCACGCCTGTCGAAAAATCGAAGAATTGAAAGAAACCAATGCCGATCTCGCGGAGGACTACAGGAACTTGTCTAGGCTGCTNAACAGATAGGGNNCGAATTTGCGATGAAATTCACCACTGATCGAGAANGTTTGCTACGNCCGTTGCAACTCGTAACAGGCGTCGTTGANCGCCGTCAAACACTCCCGGTGCTTTCGAATCTGCTGGTCCGNGCCGCGGATGGCGTTGTTTCATTTACCGGAACGGATCTCGAGGTTCAATTGGTCGCCTCGNTCGACGGCATNGANGTGGAGCANGAGGGGTCTGCNACNATNCCGGCGCGNAAACTTGCGGATATTTGGCGATCTTTGGTCGAGGGNNCTNAGGTTTCGGTCGCGGNAGAAGGAACNCTAGAACGATCGTTCGNTCNGGGAGAAGNCGNTTNGCNTTGGCAACGCTGCCGGTGGANGAATTCCCCGATGTGGCGAGTCAGGATGCGGACGTTACTGTTTCTTTANCGTTAGCGGACCTGCAGAGGCTCCTCGATAAAACCAGTTTCGCGATGGCTCAGCAGGATGTGCGGTACTTCCTTAACGGCATGTTGTTGGAAATTACCAGCGCACACGTGAGGGCGGTTGCCACGGATGGGCACCGCATGGCGATGTGTACCGTAGAACAAAACGTNGCCGGGGTGGATCGCGTTCAAGTGATAGTGCCAAGGAAGGGTGTTATCGANCTNGGTCGATTNCTTAATGACTCGAGNGCNGATGTCGAACTATCCCTCGGACNTAACCATCTCACNGTAAAACAAGATGCGTATACGCTGACGACCAAGTTAGTCGATGGGAAGTTTCCAGATTACGAAACCGTAATACCTCGGGAGGCCGGAAAAACACTGGTGGGCGATCGCGAAACGCTGCGACATGCGTTCCAGCGCGCGGCGATTTTGTCGAACGAAAAGTACCGTTGCGTNAGGCTCTCCCTGGAAGGGGATCAAATGAAAATCGAAGCCAATAATCCTGAGCAAGAAGAGGCAGAAGAGATTGTTGCTATTGAATATGACGGCGACTCTCTCGAGATAGGGTTCAATGTTGCCTACTTGCAGGATGTTTTGGGCGTGATTGAAACTGAATCGGTACGNCTGTCGGTAGCAGATGCAAACAGCAGCGCGCTTATTGAAGCCCCNGGNGTGGATGATTCACTTTATGTCGTTATGCCCATGCGGCTATAGCGTTTCGAGATGATCCTCGAGCGAGTCGAGGTAGAAAACGTACGAAACATAGAGGCCGCGGGCATAGACCTGTGCCCAGGGCTCAACGTGTTATCGGGAGCGAACGGGGCTGGCAAGACCGCGTTTATAGAGGCAGTACACNTACTACTCCGAGGCCGGTCGTTTCGGACGCGTTCCGTCGAGACCATCATAAGAAATGGTGGCAATGGGCTGACAATTCGGGCTGAAATCCGAGATCCGATGCGGGGCGAGTCCAAAATTGGACTGACCAAAGACCGGGCAAAAAACACCCATTTGCGTCGAGATGGGGTCGCCGTGACAAATGCGTCGGAGGTAGCGGCCCTTCTCCCTGTACAAGTTTTGCTCCCAGACCTTGCAGACCTTGTTTTTGGGCCACCGTCGTCCCGAAGGCAATGGCTTGATTGGGGGACGTTTCACGTGAAACATGACTACCTCTCAACGCTGCGCGACTATTTACGCGCGATTCGGCAACGTAATGGCGCGATTCGGNCCGGTGATCGGGAGGCCATTGGGTTATGGGGNGAGCAGGCGGGNGGGCTTGGTGAGCGTGTCACGGGGATGCGTCAATACTATGTCGATCTAATCAACACNCAGCTCAGCANTACTTTGGAGAAGTTGAGCCCGGAATTAAACATAACGTTGCGCCATGAGCCGGGTTGGCGGGGCGACTCGTTAGCAAATGAAATGAGACAACACGCGCCCCGAGATGTAAAATTNAGGTCNACGCAGGCGGGTCCNCATAGGGCGGATGTCCGGATAGAAATCGCCCCGGAATCCACGCAAACGGTGCCTCAGCCGGCAGCGCAGGTGCTTTCCCGAGGACAGGGGAAGGTGGTGGCCAGTGCGATGAAATTGGTTCAGGCACAACACCTGTCTTCAGCAATGGAGCAGCCATCGCTATTTCTCATCGACGATGCAGGCGCGGAATTGGATGAAGAGCATAGAGATCGCTTTTTCGGGATGCTGAGGGACCAGAACTATCAGATTTTGGCAACCACCACCGACTCGGATTGGCTTTTGGGTGCGTATCCGATCACTCGTGTAGCGATGTTTCACGTGAAACACGGGCATATCGAACCGACAGATCAAAACTAGGGGCAAAACGTAAATATGGCAGAAAATACCTACGATTCCGAAAGCATTAAGGTACTAAAGGGGCTAGATGCAGTGAGAAAACGGCCCGGGATGTACATCGGCGACACCGAAGATGGCACCGGCTTACACCATATGGTTCAGGAACTCGTGGACAATTCGATCGATGAGGCCTTGGCGGGGCATTGCGATGCCGTCGACGTAACGATACACGTCGGAAATGCTGTTTCGGTGAAGGACAATGGTCGCGGGATTCCGGTCGATATTCATGCTGAAGAGGGAATTTCCGCGGCAGAAGTGATCATGACGACGNTACATGCGGGCGGCAAATTTGACGATAACAGCTACAAAGTATCCGGCGGCNTGCATGGAGTTGGGGTGTCCGTCGTTAACGCGCTTTCCGATGTTTTTCGGTTAACGATACGAAGGGAGGGGCAGGTATTTGAACAGGTGTATCACAACGGCGTCCCGGAGGCACCAGTCGCCGCGATAGGAGAATCAGAAGAAACAGGGACGGAGTGCTACTTCGAGCCATCTCCAGATACGTTTAACAACATCGACTTTAATTACGATGTGTTGTCGCGGCGCCTTCGCGAGCTGGCCTTCTTAAATTCGGGCGTGCTAATTCGGGTGAAAGATGAGCGCAGCGGCAGGAGCGACGAATACAGGTACCTGGGCGGTCTACAAGAGTTCGTGGCGTTCCTGAATCTCAACAAACAGCCTCTGAACGATGTCTTTCATTGTGCCTCGACGCGCGCCGACGATGTTACGGTTGAGGTTGCAATGCAATGGAATGACGGATACCAGGAGCAAGTCTACGCGTACACAAANAATATTCCGCANGGGGACGGTGGAACCCACATGGCGGGATTTCGGGCTGCTCTGACACGGACCTTAAACTCCTATATTGAGCGCGAGGGGCTATCGAAAAAAGCGGATGTTCAAACCACAGGGGATGACGCCAGGGAGGGACTCACCGCGGTTGTTTCCGTGAAACTGCCTGACCCCAAATTCTCGTCACAGACCAAGGATAAATTGGTCTCCAGCGAGGTGAAAGCAGCGGTNGAACAAGAGCTCGGCAAGTTCTTTGGTGCGTACCTTAACGAACATCCCCAAGACGCCAAAATATTAGTGTCGAAAATGATCGATGCCGCTAGAGCGCGCGAGGCCGCTAGGAAAGCGAGGGAATTAACGCGCCGGAAAGGGGCCCTAGATATCGCGGGTTTGCCGGGGAAGCTTGCGGATTGTCATGAAAAGGACCCNNCANTATCGGAAATTTTTNTTGTNGAGGGGGATTCNGCGGGAGGGTCGGCGAAAAGCGGTCGNGANCGNCAGACNCANGCGATTNTGCCTCTACGAGGCAAGATNCTTAACGTGGAAAAGTCGCGCTGGGANAAAATGCTTTCTCACGCAGAGATNGGCGCATTNGTAACTGCGNTAGGTTGTGGAATCGGGCGNGGGGAGTTCGATATCTCCAAGTTGCGTTATCACCGCGTGATCATNATGACGGANGCTGATATCGATGGGTCACATATTCGAACGCTGTTGCTTACATTTTTCTTTCGCCAAATGCGGGAATTGATCGAACACGGCCACGTTTTGATTGCCCAGCCACCTCTGTTTAAAGTGAAGAGGGGTCGACAGGAGCGATATATCAAAGACGAATTAGAGCTGGACGAGCATTTCCTGCGGGTCGCGCTGGATGGAACGGCACTACATACGAACGCCAAGTCCCCCGCCATGGAGGCAGAATTGCTGGAATCCGTGGCGGGTCGTTATGTGGAGCTGTTGAACCGTTTGCGTGACATCAGCCGGTCGTATCCCGTGTTGGTCACGGAAGCCCTTACACGGGTGCCGACAGTGGATAGTGTCATGCTCCGCGACGAGGAGGCGATGGGGGCGTGGTGTAAAACGTTAAATGACGCGATGGCAGTGGCCGATATAGAAATTCAGGTGGCGACAATGTACGACGACAATCGTGGTAGCTACAACGTGGAGATTACGCAAACCCAACATACGGTAGAACGAACCACGGTACTTGATGCTGGCTTTTTTAATTCCCCCGATTATGCGCGCATACGAACCATGGCCTCGGAGCTTGAGGGGTTGGTTGAAGAGGGGGCGTACATCGAACGGGGTGAACGAACCAAGGAGATAACGAGTTTCGGCGAAGGGATGGAGTGGATTCTTTCCGAAGCGAGGCGAGGTACAGACATACAGCATTATAAAGGTCTTGGCGAAATGAATCCGGATCAACTCGCCGACACCACGATGGATCCAGAAACTCGGAGTATGCTACGGGTAAGGATTCAGGATGCGATCGCCGCGGATCATATTTTCACGACGCTGATGGGCAGTCAGGTAGAACCGCGCCGTGAATTTATCGAGACCAACGCTCTTTCGGTCGCAAATTTGGATGTTTAGACGTCGAGTTCCCGCATCGTTAGATCCAGCCATTCTTCCGCCAACCCATTG
>PBGU01000036.1 GCA_002719135.1 Gammaproteobacteria bacterium | reverse complement strand
CTCCGGAGCAATGCGAGGACCTGAAGCGCTTGACGGTTGATATTCCCGGCCGAAACTGACGACTTCGGGCCGTACCCGAACTTTGAGGCGATCGAAAACTACGTTGTCGGCACGTGACGAGGACCACTTGCAGTTGAGGTTCTTGAAACGCACATCGGTGCCCAAATCGACAATAAAGGCTTCGAGGCTGTGACGTGTGTTTGCGGCGAGGGTCGCGTTGAGACCCTCGGGTGCGATCAACACTGTGCCCACGAGCCCATGCTGCTCACAGAGGGAATTTATTGTGTGGCGCAGCGCCTCGGGCTCTGGGACGACGACAAAACGGTAAAAAGTGACAACACTCGGCATTTGCGATCAATTTTTTCAGCTATCGCCACCCAAGCAAGGTGGTGACATCGGAGCCTTGCCGAATCGTTCTTCCCAGTCCGTACGGGTGTAGGCGTGAATCGCAAGAGCGTGGATCGGTCCACGCAACTCGTCTTCGAGTATGCGGTTGACCATCCGATGCCGGGCCACCCGCCCAGCGTCGTTAAATTGTTCGGTCACAATGACGACTTTAAAGTGAGACTGAGAACCGTCTGGCACATTGTGATTGTCGCTTTCGTTGACAACCTCGAGATGCAACGGCTCGAGTGAGCTCAATTTACTTTCGATTTGCTGCTGGACGTTCACATCCAAGACTCCATTGGCAGAATCGCGGTGCTTTTAGCTGCGCGCAGCTCGATTTTACCGTGCATAGCATCTCGGTAGCACCCTCATTAAAATAGGGTTGTTTGAGTCACCGTTACGACCGAGGAAAAATCGTGCTGGCTGTCCTATCTCCTGCAAAAACACTTGATTTTGACGCAGTTGCGCAATCGCAGAAGAGCTCGGAACCGCGATTTGCGATGCAGGCGAATGAGTTAGCCACTCACCTGCAATCATTTTCGCCGGCGGATCTTTCGGACCTGATGGGCGTAAGTGCCAAGCTCGGTGTATTGAATGCAGATCGCTTTGGTCACTGGGACAGCGATGCCGCACCTCAAAAGCAGGCGATTTTGGCATTCAAGGGGGACGTCTATATGGGTCTTGAGGCATGGACCTTCGGCGCAAGGGAGCTCACGTCCGCGCAACGTCGGCTAAGGATCCTCTCTGGGCTTTATGGCATGTTGCGACCGCTCGATATGATCCACCCATATCGCCTAGAAATGGGAACCCGACTTCAAATCAACGGGGCTGGAAGCCTCTATGATTTCTGGGGCGCGTCGATCACGGACTCGATCAACGACGACCTCAAGAGTCATCGCAATAGGATTCTCGTTAACTTGGCGTCGAACGAGTATTTCGATTCGCTGGATAGCAAACGCATTGACGCGCGAATCATCACGCCGGTGTTTAAAGACCTGCATAAGGGTAAGTACAAATTCCTTAGCTTTTATGGAAAACGGGCGCGTGGACTCATGGCACGCTACCTGGTTCAGCATAAAGTCGAGACGGTCAAGGCGATTAAAGCGTTCGCCGTCGACGGCTATCGGTATAGCGAAACCGAGAGTCGGGACAATACCCCGGTATTCCTTCGCGACGCGCCAGCAGCGGAGTAATCACCTGACCCCAGAGGTTCGGTCGGTAATCGGGTAGTACCGAGACGGGTGGAACCAATCAAACTATGCAGGGTTTCGTACCAACATAAGGTCCCCTAGCTGCACTTTTCGCAGCCGAAGTGGTTTTCTCTTGCTAGCCCGGATATTCAATATTTCGACGACGAAAGCAAACGTCATGGCGGAATACAAATACCCCTTCGGGACATGAAGTCCCCATCCTTCTACGGTTAGCGTAAAACCGATGAGCACCAAGAATCCGAGGGCAAGCATCTTGATGCTTGGATGCGCGGCGACGAACTCGGCCACGGCGTTGGCAGCCAGCATCATAACTAATACCGCGCAAACGATGGCAGCAATCATCACGGGAACCTCCTGCACCAGACCGATGGCCGTGATCACTGAATCCAATGAGAACACCACATCGATCAACGCGATTTGGATCAACACCGCTATAAAACTTGCGGTACGCGCGCCTTCCTCGTATTCATCCTCGACTTCCAGCGCGTTGTGAATTTCCCGCGTGGCTTTGAATATGAGAAACACACCACCGCCTAGCAGAATGAAGTCACGGATTGAAAAGTCTTGTCCCAGCGCTTCGTACACAGTGGTCGTCAAACTCATAATCCATGCGATCGAAAGCAGCAGCAGTATGCGTAACCCCATGGCCAGTGCGAGTCCTAGATACCGTCCTCGAGCTTGCTGATGATCGGGCAATCGATCCGTTAACACCGTGATGAAGATGATGTTATCGATGCCGAGGACGATCTCTAGCATCGTCAGCATGATGAACGCGCCCCAGATTTCAGGACTCAGTAAAAGTTCCATAGGTGCCTCTGAGCGGTTTCCGGCCTAGCGGCATTGAAACATAGTTCAGTTACTATGCCGCTCAGCGAAAGGAGTAACGAGATGGAGTTGGATCAAAGCAGATCGGACGAAGCACTAGAAGCCGCAGTTTTCCGGCGCTTACTCGCCCACATGGATGAACGGACGGACGTGCAGAATATTGATCTCATGAATCTTGCGGGCTTTTGCCGCAATTGTTTATCTAAGTGGTATGTGGCCGCAGCTGAAGAACGCGGGATCGACGTTGATTACGAGTCAGCTCGTGAGATCGTCTACGGTATGTCGTACCCGGACTGGAAGAAAAAATATCAAACCGAGGCTAATCCGCAACAAATGGCCCAATTCGAAGAAGAAAACCATCAATCGTCGTGAGAAACGATGTGTCCGAATACCAGAAACGCCGCTGGTGATTAAATGGGGTGTCGCGACGGCGGCGTTTATTCGGTGACCGAACGCTTCAATAAATTCTGGAGCGAGTGGCGGAGCTTTGTTGTTTTCGTGGTCGTCATGCTCGTTTTCCGCTCGGCCATCGCCGACTGGAATCAGGTGCCTTCCGGCAGTATGAAGCCCTCGATCCTGCCTGGAGATAGGATCGTCGTTGACAAACTGGCGTACGATCTTGCAGTCCCTTTCACCTGGGTTCGAATTTTTCGGTGGGGCGAGCCAAACCGTGGAGACGTCGTCACGTTTGATAATCCACAAGATGAGCGCCTCTTTGTCAAACGGGTGATCGGAGTCCCCGGCGACGTTGTTGAACTGCGTCGGAACCGGCTTTTCATCAATGGTGACAAGGCTAGCTATGAGCCGCTCGGGCCCGATGAAATTGCCAAGCTCCCGATTCCGGATGCAAGCGCCCACCGCTTTTTTCGGGAGACCGTTTTGGGCGACTCCCGCGTGATTATGGTGAACCGTCGAGCCACGGGGACCTACTCGACGTTTCCGCCGCAAGAAATTCCAGCCGGGTATTACCTGATGCTCGGTGACAATCGTGACAACAGCAGCGATTCCAGAAGGATCGGACTGATTACGCGCGACCGTATCATGGGTCGGGCGCACGCGGTCGCATTTTCAGTAGATCTCGACAAGTACTACTTACCGAGGTTGGCTCGATTCTTTACGGATCTTCCTTGATCATTTTGTGCGCTCCTAGATTTGCGTCGAAGAATTCGTCTAGACACCACGACGAGGGCAGCCAACATCATGCATCCGAGCACAATAAGGGCGCTGGATAAAAAGAATTCGAGCAGTCGATCTAAATCGAGCTCAAATTCGTTGGCTAGCCACGTGATACCAATGATTGTGGTGATGCTGCCTAGCAGCGCGGTCCGTGTCAGGTTTCGTTTCATTTAGGGTCGCTGATTAAGTCGGACGCAATGTCTGTCACCGACGCTTCGATCCGTAATTTGGTCGACCAACAAAGGGCCGCATGCGCCCTTGAACCCAGTTGTCCAGCGACCCTGTCCATACATATCCCGGATGGCAATACTGATCACGTAAGTGCAAGGGTCAAGCCGGTTGGCGCGATGCCGTCGTGTGATCGGTAAGTAGCCTGGTTCGAACACGAGTCGCGACACGGATAACGGCTTTAACGTCGGACGATGTCAAGCAATTCAACCTCAAACACCAAGGTTTCGTCGGGGCCGATGTGCGGTTCGATCCTCTGAGATCCGTAGGCTAAGTTAGGCGGCACGTAGAGCATCCATTTCGATCCAACAGGCATCAATTGAAGTGCTTCGGTCCAGCCCCGAATAACCCCATCAACCCGAAATTGCGCCGGCGACTGTCGTGCTCGAGAACTGTCAAACACGGTACCGTCAATCAAAGTCCCCACGTAGTGCGTACTGACCGTGTCTCTTGGTCCCGGGCGGGTACCGCGGCCTTGCACCAGAACTTTGTATTGGAGGCCGGAGTTCGTCGTTATTACGCCGGGGAGCGTCTTGTTTTTGTCGAGAAACGCTTCTCCGCTCATCGACTCGGGCAATCGCTGAGTTGCTTTAATTTTCTCGTCGCTATCATTCGGAGACGTCGATTCGGAGCTAACGCTGGGTGCGCAGGCATACAGAAACATGGCCCACACCAAGCTAGCGGTAGACAGTACTTTTCGACCGTGGTGACTCTCTGTTTGCATGAGGGGTCCTTGTTACGACGAAACCGCATTATTCCGCGCCTCGGGAAAATGTGCCATTCCTCGTGCAATTCGCTAGATCCACAGTGGGGTTACATTCTGGTCGCTCCGTGCGACACTGATTGGAGGCCATCCGGCCGAGCGAAAAATGTCTGGGCCGGCAGATAGGTGCGAAACGAGTTATCACTATGAGCTGGTTTGTAGGGGACTGAACGCAGTATGGGCAATCGGAAAAAACTAGCTGCCGGGCCATTTGCGGTTCTAACGCTCATCGTTTCCGTTGTTGTTTGCGCACAAGAAGGACAAGTCGCGTTCAACGAAAGTCATGCTCGAGATCTCGAGCCGCTCGCGATCCATCCACGTACGAGCCTCACCATCGTGGATCAAATTCGACACAACCACTTTATTAAAAAGCCACTAGACGACTCGGCGTCGAGCGAAATATTTGATAAGTACGTCAACACGTTGGATCCGGGACACGCGTACTTGCTCCAACCCGATCTCGACGCACTGAACAAGTACAGATATCGGCTAGACGAGGCGTTGAAGCACGGTGACTTGAAACCCGCCTTTGCTATTTACAATACTTTTCAAGCGCGCCTTCTGAACCGCCTCGATGCGCTCATAGCAGGTCTTGAAGACGGGGTCGAAAAAATTAACTTCGATGCCGACGAGACGCTTCAGATAGATCGCGAGACTGCCCCATGGTCTGAGAATGAGGCCGCGAATGATGCCCTTTGGGAACGTCGTGTTAAAGCGTCGATCCTCAGTATGAAACTTAATGAGAGAGATCTAAGCGACATTCAGGACGTGTTACTTAAGCGCTACCGGAACCGGCTGAAACAGGCCCGGCAAACTCGATCAGAAGACGCCTTTCAGCTGTACATTAACGCATTTGCTTCCACGTACGACCCCCATACTCAATATCTTTCTCCTCGGTCATCCGAGAACTTCAATATGAGTATGTCGCTGTCGTTGCAGGGGATTGGCGCGGTATTGCGAACGGAAGACGATTACACCTCAGTGGTAAGACTCGTGACTGCAGGACCAGCGGATAAAGCGGGCGAATTAAAGCCGTCGGACCGAATCGTGTCTGTTGGACAGGGCGAACGCGGCAAACTCATCGATGTTGTGGGTTGGCGCCTTGATGATGTCGTTGAATTGATTCGAGGTCCGAAAGGCACGATTGTCCGACTCGAACTTGTCGATAACTCCGGCGATGAAGAATCCAGTCGGGTGATTCGGATAAAGCGAGATACCGTGAAACTAGAAGAGCAAGCCGCACAAAAAAAAGTATTTACGCTTGAGAGTGAGTTGGGAGATGTACGGATCGGTGTCTTGGACATCCCAACTTTCTATGTCGACTTCAATGCGGTGCGACGCGGAGAAAAGAATTTCAGGAGCACGACGCGTGACGTGAGCCGGCTCATTGAGGAGCTGAAGGTCGAGGGCGTCGATGGCCTAGTGGTTGATTTACGAAGCAACGGAGGAGGTTCGCTACAGGAAGCCCAGTCGCTGACGGGGTTATTTATTCGAACGGGTCCCACGGTTCAAGTGCGAAAAGCGCGCCGGCCTAACGCAAGAGTCTATCGTGACGAGGACGGTCGAACGGCGTGGGATGGTCCACTTGCGGTACTGGTCAATCGACTTTCTGCCTCTGCCTCTGAAATTTTTGCTGGAGCGATTCAGGACTACCAACGGGGATTGGTGATCGGCACCCAGACGTTCGGCAAGGGCACGGTTCAGACGTTGGTCCCTTTGAACCGCGGCCAACTGAAAATCACCGAAGCAAAATTCTATCGGGTGTCGGGGGACAGCACACAGCATCAGGGCATCGTCCCTGACATCGCGTACCCGGACGTATTCGGCATCGACAACATCGGTGAGAGCACGCTGGACGATGCGCTGACGTGGGATACGATCAAGCCGGCTGTTTATCGCCAGACGAACAACGTCCAACCCTATCTGGAGCGACTCAGGGTGAATCACGAGCGAAGGGTCGCGCAAGATCCTGATTTTGCATATCTCCGTTCCTTGTCTAACTGGAGGAGAGAGAAGCGTGCCGAAACACACATATCCCTTAATCAAACGACCCGGGTAATAGAAAAAGAAGCCGACGATGTGTGGCGGCTTGATCTAGAAAACGCGCTCCTGATTGCCAAAGGAGAGAACCCAGTAACGAGTCTCAAGGATCTTGCGGCGCGGCAAGCGCAACGAGAATCAGAGAAGATTTCCGACTCGGACGACGACCCTGACCCGCTGATCATGGAAACGGGTCACATTCTGATGGATTACATCAATTTGTCGGGGGTCAGTAGCCAGACAGCGCAAGCGTCGAACTGATCGCAAGGACGGCCGAGATCCTTTCTATTCAAATGTTTAGCTCAGTTGAAGTTCTAACGATCGCTGTTTGATCGCGTCAACAAGCGTGTGCTCAAGCGCCTCAACCGTCAGCGTTTCTTGCTTTTCGACACCGTAGCGCCGAAGCGTCACGGTGCTGTTTTGCGCTTCTCGTTCGCCCACGACGAGTAGATTGGGGATTTTTTGAGTCGTGCCGTCGCGGATCTTTTTGGAAACTGTATCGCTGTCGGAGCCAAGCTCGGCCCGTATGAAACGCGCTCGGAGTCTGTCGACGATTTTTTGTCCGTACTCGGTGAACTGATTCGAGACAGTCAATACGCGGACTTGCACTGGCGCAAGCCATGTTGGGAACGCGCCCGCAAAGTGTTCGATCAGGAACGCGACAAAGCGTTCGTGTGTCGAAAAGGGTGCTCGGTGGATACAGTACGGCACATGATCTGCTCCGTCGGATCCGACGTAGTGAAGCCCTAATCGGCGCGGTACCGCAAAGTCAAGTTGAACGGTACTGACGGATTCATCGCGACCGGTAACCGTATGGAATTGCATATCGATCTTTGGTCCGTAGAACGCTGCTTCTCCAGGCCCGTCGACATATTCCATTTCCATTTCGTTCAGAAGTTCGGCAATGAGCCGTTCGCAGGTTTCCCATGACGTGGGGTCGTCAACGTACTTATCTTTGCCTTTGGGGTCGTGTGGGTCCCAGCGGGAAAAGCGAAGGTAATAATTGTCGAGGCCAAGAATGGCGTAGGCTTCGTCGTGCAACGCCATCACGTTTCTGAACTCGGACTTGATTTGATCCTCGGTACAGTAGATGTGGGCGTCGTTCATACTCATCCCACGTACACGCATGAGTCCACCAACCGCACCCGATTCCTCGAATCGATACACCTGGCCGTATTCCGCGAAGCGCAGGGGGAGGTCCCGGTAGCTACGTGGTTCCGACGAAAAAATCTTGTGGTGATGTGGACAATTCATGGGTTTCAAGACATAAGCTTCTTTGATCCGTTCCCCATCGTCGCCTTCTTCCGTCAGTTCCATTGGCGGATACATGCTGTCAGCGTAGTAAGGTAAATGACCGGTCTGATAGAAAAGGTCGCGACGTGCGATATGCGGCGTGGCGACGCGCTGATAATTTGCTTTGAATTCGAGTTCCTTGGCTAGCTTTTCTAGTTCGTCGCGAATGACCGTGCCATTGGGTAGCCATAGCGGCAGTCCGCGCCCAATATCATTATCAATGGCGTAAATGCTGAGTTCCCGGCCAAGTTTTTTGTGGTCCCGTAGTAAAGCTTGCTCGTACTCGTCGACGCGGAGGTCGAGGGTCGCTTTATCACTGAACGCCCACGCGTAAATGCGAGTCATCATCACGTTATCCGAGTCACCACGCCAGTACGCGCCGGCGACACTGCGGAGCTTAAAGCCGTCGCGTGGAATATCGCGCGTTGTGTCGACATGGGGCCCTTCGCACATGTCGAGGAATGGTCCGTTGCGGTAGAACAAAAGTTCTGAAACATCGTTGCGATCCAAGAGTTCGAGCGCGTATTCACGCTTGTAAGGCTCGTTCATTTCGCTGAGCTGATTGAGGGCGTCATCGCGGGACAACTCTTCGCGATAGAACCGCTGGCCCTTTTTGATGATGCGACGCATAGCCTGTTCGAGTTTGGGAAAATCCTCGTCTGTAATGGGTTCCGAGAGGATGAAATCGTAGTAAAACCCATCCTTGATGGGGGGGCCGAATCCGAGCGTCGAACCGGGACGAATTTCGAGTACGGCTTGCGCCAGCACGTGCGCGAGACTGTGTCGAATGCGGTATAAATCATCATCCGTTTCGTCGACTTCTGTCGGCTCGCCTTGGTGCTCGAGTCCCATAGGTATCTCCTGATGCAAGACGCCGGCTCGCTAGTCTCCGCATGTCTGTATGAGAGTTCCGGTGAAATACGCCGTTTTGGCCACTAAGCGGCTCGTCGACGCGGCATGTCGGTCAATCGTACGCCACAGTAATTGGTCGCGGCGTAATCATAGAGACCGGGAGTCCGAATGCAAGGAATTCGGATTCGTTGAGTTGAAGTGCAAGGCGTTGCTATTCCATATCTTCGATCGCACACTGGCGCGGCTATGGCGAAGGCAAACGTTGAACATAACAAGCTGAGCAAGAAGTTGAGGCGTTTGGTCGGGCGAGCCGTGGTTGACCACTCCATGATTGAGGAAGGCGATCGTGTGATGGTCTGTCTCTCTGGCGGAAAGGATTCGTACACGCTGCTGGATGTGTTGCGATCCTTACAGCGCAACGCGCCTGTTCGGTTCACATTATTTGCGTTGAACCTCGATCAGAAACAGCCCGGGTTCCCCTCCAATGTACTGCCCGGTTACCTCGATGAGCTGGACGTCGAATACCATATTGTCGAGGAGGATACCTTTTCCATCGTCAAGGATCTGACGCCTGACGGTAAAACCTATTGTCCGATTTGTTCACGACTTCGGCGGGGCATTCTCTACAACCGAGCGAACGTTTTAGGTGCGACAAAAATCGCCTTAGGACACCACCTTGATGACGCGGTCGAAACCCTTTTCCTCAATATGTTTTTCGGCGGCAAAATGAAATCAATGCCTCCCAAACTCCTCTCTGATGATGGTGCACATGTCGTGATTCGCCCCTTGTACTACGTCCGTGAACGAGACATTGCCCGCTTCAGCGGTTTCCAGCAACACCCTATTATTCCGTGCAATCTTTGTGGTTCGCAGGAAAACATGCAGCGACAAATTATCAAAGAGATGTGCGGTCGGTGGGATGAGATTCAGCCAGGCCGCGTCGAAAATATTGCCCGCGCCATGCAAAACCTGGTGCCTTCTCATCTGGCCGATCCCAATCTATTCGACTTTGCCGATCTCAAGCAGCAATTGCGATTATTGCCTTTAGCCGAGTGGACGGCGAGCGGTACTAGATGATCGAAATACCCCATCAAGCGCTCTCTGACGACGCGCTATGGGGAGTCATCGATGAGTACATCACCCGCGAAAGTGGAGTGACGGATGGGACGCTTGAATCAAAACGTACAGAGATTCTGCGGCAACTCGAAGAGGGTACGGCCACTATCACGTACGATTCCAAGCTTGGAAGTACGCAACTAATTGCGCGAAACGGGTCCGAGCGTTGATCTCAACTTTGATTTTACGTTGGTTTCGGATCGACGCGGGCCGTCGGTCATGCTGCCGAGTCGTTGTTCGTCGAAAAATGAGGTGGGGCTACAGGTGATGAAGATTCTGCGTCGATTATTCATTGGTCTTGGGGTCGTCCTGGCGTTGTTCCTGCTGGCAATCTGGATCGTTCTGCCGCCCGTGAACGTTCCCCTCTCTATGTTGAGTAATTTCTTCCCAGGTTTCTTCGACCCACCGAGGGTGGATGACGCCATCGTATCCGCGCGGCTGAAAGTCCCCAATGGCTATCAAGTAACTTTGTTTGCGGTGGGCGTTAAAGATGCGCGCGTTCTCCGAGTAACGGATACGAATCACGTGCTTGTTGCATCGCCTGGGACCGGTCGGGTTCTGATTCTTTACTCGGATGGCAACGGCGATGGGCGATCGGACGGTTACGATGTCGTTTTGGAAGGTTTGAATGGCCCTAACGGGTTGGATCTTTACGAGGGGTTCCTCTATGTCGCAGAGGAGGACGGGATTGGTCGCGTCCCCTTTGATGGTCGGCAGACATCGGGAGAATACGAGGTATTAGTCGAGGGTCTTCCTGCTGGCGGGAATCATTGGAAAAAAACACTACGGATCGGGCCCGATGGCTTAATGTACGTTGCGGTCGGATCAAGCTGCAATGTTTGCGAAGAGAACGATGTACGCCGCGGGGCAATATTGCAGTATCAACTGGACGGTTCGGGTGAGACGCTCTTTGCAACGGGGCTTAGGAATTCAGCGGGTTTCGATTGGTCGCCCGAGGATGGGCAACTTTACGCCACAGACAACGGACGGGATCTGCTTGGCGACGACTTCCCTCCGTGCGAACTTAATCGCATTCGAGCCGGGGGTTTTTATGGTTGGCCCTATGCGAATGGAGATCGCGTCCGGGATCCGGATCTTGGGAGCGGCAAAGACACGGTAATTGCTGACTCGATACCGCCAGTTTTCGATTTTCCTGCGCATAACGCGCCGCTTGGAATCGTATTTTTGCGCTCACCCATCCATCGCTCTTATATGGCGGGCTCAGCCGTAGTTGCGTTGCATGGTTCGTGGAATCGGAGCCGTAAGGACGGGTATAAAGTCGTCTCTTTGCATTGGGATGCTAACGGGATTATTGCCCAAGATTTCCTTACTGGCTTCCTGCTGGACGATGATGTGATCGGTCGACCAGCTGAGGTTGCGGAGGACCACCAGGGCAACATCTATGTCTCAGACGATTTCGCCAATGCGGTTTATCGAGTCTCTCGGACCGACGCAGCCCTTTAATTCATGACAGTGTTCGTTTTATGTAGACCCAGAGGCTCTGGCGTGCTGCGAGCACGCGGGTATCCTTAATCGCGCAACAAGCCTAGCGATCCGAAGAAAGGTTGTCGGATCTTTCCGTTGGCAAGAACGTCCGAAGTCGAAGCCGACTTATGTGCGACGGCCGCTTTGGCTAAGGCCGGGCAATCCGGATTGCTGCGGTAGGCGAGGGCGGTGTTGAGTCGGTCTTCGAAAGGATCTCCGAGAGCGTGGCCAAAATCGTCAGGAACAAAACAACCTGGCAGTGCTGTTCCGGGCGACGGTTCGTTGGTTGGCGAAAACCCGTCGGTGTAATCGCCAAACCCCTTGGCGTTGGTGCCACGAAACTGAATCGAAAAATAGGTGGTACCACAATTGTCGAAAGCGTAAAAACCATACGGTTTGCCACATGTGGATGTTCCGATTTGGATTACCTCGACGTCGATTCCACGCAGACCGTTAATGATGGACTCACTGGCCGAACAGGTACCCGGCCCAGTCAACACGAAAACTCGTTCAAGGTTAAGTGCGGGTAGAGCGGTTCCCGACGAAGCCGAAAACCCCTGCGCAGACGTATGGAAAAGTTCTGGTTCTAGAGCCGCTCCCGTGACGGGATTGGTGGAAGGGTATTTATCGTTGAACTGGATCTCGCCAAATACCTTCCCTGTCGCGCGTTCCGATCCGGCAATCATAAAAGCAAGTTCGTTCGCGATGTCGAGATAGCCCCCACCGTTGTAGCGAAGGTCGAGGACGAGATCGACGACGCCTGCCGCGCTAAGAGACTCGACCGCATCGATGAGTTCAAGTTCGGAAGGTGCCAGATGTGCATTGAACAGCATATAACCAACGTCGCCAGAATCTGTAGTAATCACTTTGACGTTTTGTACGGGATCTTGGGTAATCAAAGCGGATTCTATGGTGACTGTGCGCGGTTCGGTCGTGCCGAGGTCTCTAACCAAGAACTCGTGGCTTTCCCCCGTCGTTGCCGGAAACAAACCGGCGTTGAGTGTATCCGTGTCCGATCCATTCTCGACGTCGACCCCATCAACCTCAACGATGATTGTTCCGCGAGCAAGATTCACGTCGCTGGCCGTCGCAGGAGTGTTTGGTTCGGTAAATGCGACCACAACTTCTCGGGGAGGGGAAGAAGATAAAATGGCCAGCTCTGCACCGTAACCCGCCGTGATTCCGGATTGAGATAGCTGGCGCCACTCTTCCGTGTCGTAGGTGAAGTGGTACTTGTCTTTGGGATTTCCTGACGCGGTGGTCTCGAAACTTTTCATCAGGTCAAAGTATTCTGACGTTGCATAGTCGGCGGGATCGAGATCCTCGATCTCGCTGTACCAGAGATAGAGATTATTGCTCCACGAACGCAACCAGTTGTTTTCATCCGTCGTTGTGCCCACTGCGTCGAGGTACGCGCTTCCAGTCGCTGGATCATCACCGATTCGGGGATTCGCACAGAGATAGCGAAAAGTTGTCGGCGCTTCAAACACGCCTTCAACCCATCCTTCTTGGGACGAGGTGCTCGATTCGGTTGCATTTTGATCATCTGCGAGGCTATCAAGATTGGCCTTCATTCCACTCCCGCTGGACCCTCCGCAGCTGCTAAGCAGTACCGCCGCGATGAGGGTCAAGATTGTGGTCATCAGACGAATAACAGACATTGAGAAGATCGATCGTCTAAATGACCGTGTACTGGTCAAAGGCATCGTGGGTTCCGTCGACTTGGAGTCATGGTTCGAAGCTGGTTTAGGGCATTTCTTTATGGCACGCCTTGTATATCGCATTTTCCCGTTGACCGCACGGAGAGCTATAGACGTTGTTAGCGAACCACGGGATGGGAAAAGATAGCGAGATGCATCCGACATATCCCAAAATCCTCAGAGCGGATGTCGAACGTGCGTCTGCCCACTATAATCGCGCTTAACGTATCTGTATCGAACCGCCCTTCTTTTGAATCAATCATTGATCGAAGTAAACGATCTGACCTGTACGGTTGCGGGTCAGCGACTGTTCGACCGACTCGGTCTTACGGTTGTCTCTGGAGACGTCCTAGAACTCTGGGGTCCCAACGGCAGTGGTAAATCGACGTTGCTCCGATGTTTAGCGGGACTGTTTGAAGCGGATGGTGGCTTCATAAAGCGCGCAGTTGGCTTGCTCTATATGGGCCATCGACCGGGATTGAACGAATTGCTCAGCCCGCTTGAAAATTTGCGCTGGTGCGCCGGTTTGCAAGAGCGAGACGTGAGTCCAGAAATGCTGTTATCCGCCATTCACTATGTGGGTTTGGACAGGTACAAAAACGCGCCGTGCCGCACGCTGTCGGCCGGTCAAATGCGTCGAGCCGCGCTCGCAAGATTATGTATTTCGGAGTCGCGTCTCTGGTTGTTGGATGAGCCGATGACCTCGCTTGACGACGATGCGGTCGCGCTGGTGCGAAACCTCATTGCCAAGCATCGGAGCGCGGGTGGTGGGTGTATTTGCGCGACGCACGTCACCCTCGAATTCCCTCAGACCAGGGTGCTTGAGCTCGGCGCCTGATGGGGAATTTTGGTGTGCAATTTCGTCGCGACCTTCTGGTCGCAATTCGTGGGCGGACCGAGACCGCCAATCCGATTGCATTCTTTGTACTTGCTTTGTCTCTATTCGTTTTCGCGGTAGGAACTGACAGCGAAACGTTGCCTCGAGTCGCCCCCGGAGTTGTTTGGGTTGTCGCGCTTTTTGCCGCAATGCTGTCGACGGAAAATCTTTTTCATCGTGACCATGACGATGGCAGCTTAGAGCTAATGTTGCTGGATAGTCGGCCTTTATTTCTAGGAATCCTGGGTAAGCTTTTAGCGCATTGGTGTGTAAGCGGACTACCCATCGCGATCCTCTCACCGCTTGCTGCGGTATTTATCAACGCGCCATTTGAAATAATAGCGATCCTCGTCGGAACGCTTTTGCTTGGTACGCCGGTGCTAACGTTAATCGGAGGGATTGGAGCGGCATTGACGGCCGGGCTTGGTCGTGGGGGATTACTTTTAGCCGTAGTGGTGATGCCCCTTTACATTCCCGTTCTGATTTTTGGTTCGGGCGCTTGTTACCGGGTATTAGATGGAGCCACGGTCACTGGGCCAGTCCTTTGGCTAACCGCCTTGTTAGCGGGATCGATTACACTGGCGCCCTTCGCGATTGGCGCGGCGCTGAGGGGTAGTCAGGAGTACTGATATGGGCTCGATAAAGGATGTATTTCACCGCATGGGCTCCCCCCGTTTTTTTTATCATGGTTCTTCCGTGTGGGTCCGTGGTTTATACATCGTCGGAGTTTTAGGCCTAATCGTGGGAAGTTTTTGGGGTTTGGCGTTAGCGCCTCCGGATAAGTACCAGGGCGATAGTTTTAGGATCATGTACATGCACGTTCCAAGCGCGCACTTGGCCGAGATGGTTTATTTCGCTTGCGCCGTGGCGGGCTTTGTCTATGTGGTTTGGCGTATGAAGATGGCGGATGTTTTCATCACAGCGGCGGCGCCTGTTGGAGCAGTCTTGACGTTGCTATCCCTCGCGAGCGGTATTTTATGGGGCATGCCGACGTGGGGCACTGGCTGGGTGTGGGATATGCGAACGACGTCAGTACTGGTCCTCCTGTTCCTGTTTTTTGGGCTTATAGCATTACGCCAAGCGATTCCACGGCGGGATCGGGCTGCGTATTCCGTAGCGATACTTGCCCTTGTCGGGGTCGTTAACATCCCTATCATCAAGTATTCGGTTGATTGGTTTACGACATTGCACCAACCAGCGAGCATCACGTTTGCTAATGAACCGACGATTGAGACCAGCATGTTGTGGCCTCTCCTTGTCAACACGATCGGTTTGTATATCTTCATTGCAGGCGTGATTTTGGCGGCGATGCGAGTGGAAGTCCTTAAACGCGAACAGGCGACGGAATGGGTCCGTGCCATCACGAGGGGCATGCAACGTTGATCGATTTCTATACCTGGGCCGCCATGAGCGGTCACGGTCTGTACGTTTGGAGTGTGTACGGTATAAGCATAGTGGCGCTTGTTGTGCTTGGCGCGTGGCCGTTACGTGCGGAAAAAAAGTTGTTAGTACGAGCAACGGAACGCGCCGATGAGGAGGGTGGTTCGTAATGCGCCCCGGTCGTAGACAGCGTTTGGCCGTCGGTCTGTTCTTACTTTTCGGTAGTGCGCTGACGATAGGTGTGGGGTTGTTCGCGTTGCAAGAGAACATAGATCTCTTTTACGAGCCGCAAAAGGTTGTGGGTGGAGAAGCCCCAATCGCTAAACGCATTCGCGCCGGCGGCATGGTGGAAAAGGGTAGTCTTGTCTACGAGCCCGAAGGCCTCGGTGTCTCTTTCGTGTTATCCGATCTTCGAGGATCGAGGTTCGAAGTGAGATACGAAGGGTTGCTGCCTGGTCTCTTTCGAGAAGGGCAAGGCGTTCTCGTGGTCGGGCAACTCGATGCGAGCCGCGTCTTCTACGCAAAGGAAGTACTCGCCAAGCATGATGAAAATTACATGCCACCAGAATTGGTGGATATGGGGGCAGAAACTTGACGGCCTCGACGTCGGACATTCTGACGGCAAAGCACGAGAGTTTCGATGCCACGTTGGGGACCCTTTGGGGTGCCGGACCTGAGATAGGGCATCTTGCGGCCATCATCGGCCTTGTTGCGGCGATCGTTTTGAGTGTTCTTGGCCATGTGGGTGCGGCGACGAGACGGCGAAGTTGGGTGGAAAACAGTGGCTCCTTTGCAGTTCTGCAACTTGTAACACTCGGGGTTGCATTCGTCTTGTTGGTCCACGCTTTTCTCAAAGACGATTACTCAGTTGTTTACGTCGCCACGAATTCGAATACGCTGCTGCCCTGGTATTACAAGGTTAGTGCCGTTTGGGGCGCGCACGAGGGGTCTTTTCTTTTATGGACTCTGATCATGGCCATATGGACTTTTGCAGTGGCCATGGTCGGTCGCCGTTTGCCCTATCAGGTGTACGGACGAGTACTCGGGACGCTTGGGTTATTGAATACCGGCTTCCTGCTTTTCCTGCTCCAGACGAGTAATCCATTTCTGCGGCTCGTTCCGAATGTCCCGACGGTGGGCGCAGATTTGAATCCGCTGCTGCAGGACTTTGGTTTAATCGTGCATCCGCCACTTTTGTACACGGGCTACGTCGGCTTTTCGGTTGCTTTTGCTTTCGGCGTAGCGGGATTAATTTCAGGACGGCTGGACGCGACTTGGGCCCGGTGGACAAGGCCCTGGACTAATGTTGCGTGGGCTTTTCTTACGGTGGGGATAACCTTGGGTAGTTGGTGGGCATACTATGAGCTCGGTTGGGGCGGATGGTGGTTTTGGGATCCTGTTGAAAACGCCTCCTTCATGCCGTGGCTCGCGGGGACGGCCCTCATTCACTCTCTTGCCGTTACCGAAAAACGAAGCGCGTTCCGGAGTTGGACGGTGCTTCTTACTATATTGACCTTCTCTCTTTGCTTGTTGGGTGCATTTATCGTGCGGTCCGGCGTGCTAACGAGCGTGCATGCGTTTGCTGTGGATCCGGAGCGCGGTGTCTTTTTGCTCGTGTTGCTGGGAGTGACGGTCGGAGGTTCGTTGGCGCTTTATGCGATCAGAGTACCCGCGATTCGTAGTCGTATCGCATACATGGGTCTTTCACGCGAGCTGTTTTTACTAATCAACAACGCGCTATTNGTGGTTGCCGTTGCTGTTGTNCTTGTTGGTACGCTCTATCCGCTTGCATACGAAGCGGTCACTGGNGGGGACAAGATTTCAGTTGGACCACCATACTTTAACCGCTTGTTTGTCCCNTTGATGGGNCTCCTTGCTGTGTTTTTAGCGCTGGTACCNGTGGCGCGTTGGAAGCGAACGCCGATTCGGTTATTCCGACGAGTTTGTTGGCTCTTGCTGGCCTCGATGTTGGTTGGCGCGGTATTTTTCGTTATCGCGATCATGTCGGATCGCGTGTTGAATACTGGAAGCATAGTGGGTGTCGTAATCGCCGTTACACTCGCTCTCTGGTTACTTTTGAGTCACAGCGTTGACTTCATTCAGCGGAAAGGCGCGCGTCCGCTTGGATACCTGGGCATGTTATTGGCTCATATCGGTTTTGCGATTGGTGCTGTGGGCGTGGCGGTTACTAGCGTGTTCTCGCACGAAACCGAGGTTCGGTTGTCGCCAGGCGATACGGTTGAACTGAATGCACGGCAATACCATTTCGTTTCCGTAACCACGGTTAACGGTCCTAATTACATCGCCCAACGAGCGAAATTTGATGTGGGAGGCATAAGTCTTTATCCCGAAAAACGAAATTACTTGGCTCGCAACAGCGTGATGACAGAGGCGGGTATCGAAGCAGGATTCTTCCAGGACCTATACATTGCTTTAGGAGAGCCCCTACCGGACGGTTCGTGGGGGGTGCGGATTCAAGAGAAAGTGTTGGTTCGGTGGGTGTGGTGCGGCGGATTGTTGGTTTGCTTCGGAGGATTACTTGCCGTCATGGACGGTCGATATCGACGTCTGGCGTTGCGACGGGACGGACTTGCCACGGCGGTCAAGGTGGCGTGAAACGGGTAGTTTTTTTTGCGCCGTTTATCGGCTTTATCGGATTGGTCGCGATCCTTTATGCGGGGTTTCATCTAAATGATCCTTCCCGCCTACCCTCGGCTCTGGTCGGGCAGCGTTTCCCGGGATTTCAGTTGCCTGAACTGACGTCGGGGAAGGTTTTGGGGCACCAAACCTTGCTAGGCGAAATCCGACTGGTGAACGTTTGGGCGACTTGGTGTCCAACCTGTTTGCACGAACACACCACGCTGATGGACATAAGGAAGGCGACGGGAATGTCGATTGTAGGGATTAACTATCGCGACGACGGCGAGAAAGCTCGCCGTTGGCTGAGTCTTTACGGAGATCCCTACGATTTCACGATTGTGGACGCGAATGGTGATTTGGGTGTCGAACTCGGTGTGTATGGTGCGCCCGAGACATTTATCGTGGACGCCGACGGCATCATACGTTTTAGGCATGTCGGTGACGTGAACGACAGAAACTGGAATCGACAGTTTTTACCGATCTTGGATTCGTTGACCGATGGTTAGCTCGCTTCTCTCGGGGTTACTTGGAGTGTGGGTTGCAGGGGTATCTACTATTGATGCCTTTGAGTTCGAGGATGAAGCTGCGCGGCTTCGTTATAGCGCCCTTATCGCGGAATTCCGTTGTCCTAAATGCCTTAACACCAATCTTTCGGGCTCCGACGCGCCGGTTGCGCGAGATTTGAGGCGCACGGTCTACCGATTGGTCGACGAGGGAATGACTGACGATCAAGTGCGTCGCTATTTACAGGCTCGATACGGAGATTTCGTGTTGTATGACCCGCCAGTTAGAGCAAATACGTGGATCCTGTGGTTTGGACCACCTCTCCTGCTGTTGGCAGGCATTTTGGTGCTCCGGAGAATAGGTAGTCGCATGACAAGAGTTTCGTTATCCGATGAGGAGCGAGAGCGGTTGGAGGCTATCCGGAAACAATGATCGCAACCTATCTCGGCATGGGTGTGGCCTTGCTCGCGGCATCCGCTTGGGTATTTTTTGGCGTCGCGTACTTTCGACCAAAAGAGCGTTGGTCGGACGATGATGCGCGCAAAGCGCTTTATCGGGATCGCTTGAACGAGATCGAGACAGAAATGAAATCCCAGGTAATTGAAACCGTTGATTCGGCGGAACTCAGGGAAGAATTGGGTGTCGCCTTGCTAGCGGATCTCGAAGGCCGGGATGACGATGGTGATGAGAGGAGTTCCCGGTTGATTGGGTTGAGTCTCGCGTTTGTAGTTGTAGCTGCATCCGTCGCCTTATACCTACATTGGGGAGATCCGAGCGCCGTATCCATACGAAATGTCGGGTCGGTGGTAACGACCACTAACTCGACGCGTGGCGAACTAGACGAGGCCGTAAAACGATTAAATGCCCGGGTAAATAACCGTCCTCAAGACCGTACGAGCTGGTACTACCTGGCACTTGCGTATTTTAAAACCGAGCGGTTCTCGGATGCGGCCGAGGCATTTGCTATGGTCCAAGCGCCGGGAGAGACACCGCTAATCGATGTCGAAGTGCATTGGGCTCAGGCAGCATTTTTAGCTGCCGGTGGCATTCTCGATACGGATGCACAGAGGATCGTTGACAGGATTCAAACGTATCGAACCGATCATCCGTCCGTGCTCGAATTATTGACGTTAGATGCAGTTCAACGACGTCAGCATGAGCGAGTGGTTAATTACAGTGATCGGGCGCTCCGACAAGAAATAGTTGGAGCACAGCGAGATTTTTTCGAACGGGCGCTTATTACTGCGAGGTCACAACTGAGTCCCGCACGCCCACACGTGAACGTTTTCGTCGATGTTCGCACGGTTCCAAAAGAGCTTTCTTGGCTCCTGGTGTTTGCGCGTTTGGAGAATNCGGGTCCGCCACTGGCAGTGGTCAGGAGACCATTAGATGGTCGGGATTCGTTTAACGTCACGCTTGACGATGCAGTCAGCATGGACCCATCGCGGCCTATTTCTTCTGTAAACAACGTATACGTCGTTGCTCGGGTATCGGTCACGGGTGGCGCTAACGCGCATCCCGGGGATATGGAGAGGCTAAGCGAAATCTTGATACCAAATGGGGCAACCGTCCGGCTGTCGTTTGCAGATGACCCGGATGTCGCTGAATCGAAATGAGTGTCGCAGTGTGCGCATCGACTAACAAGCGGGCGAATTGTCGAGTGATTTGTAGCTCCGCCAACGCCTATCGAATCATCACTAACGGGTCGTATGCCNATATCTCTTGAAAGGGTTTTCGTCANGTAAGCTGGCTGTTATATATTATTAACAATTAGTTACGTTTTTAAGTTGTTGAAATATATGTACTTCGGCTAAACTACGCTCTGCTGACTAACAGGCACAGTGTTCATCACTGAATGCGACTTAAAGCGATAAAGCTTGCTGGTTTCAAATCCTTTGTCGATCCGACAACGGTCAGCCTCCCCGGAAAAACATGNGCCGTCGTCGGTCCGAACGGTTGTGGTAAGTCAAATATCATCGACGCAGTACGGTGGGTGATGGGAGAAAGTTCCGCNCGACAACTNCGGGGCGAGGCACTTACGGACGTTATTTTCAATGGCTCTAGTNCTNGGCAACCGACTGCGATGGCTAGTATCGAATTGTTATTCGACAACAGCGACGCNCGGATTGGNGGTGCTTACGCGTCGTACGGNGAGATAGCGATTCGNCGCGAAGTGGCGAGNGACGCGCANTCCACTTATTACTTAAATGGTNACCGGTGCCGNCGCCGCGACGTNATGGATATNTTTTTAGGTACNGGATTTGGCNCNCGGAGCTACTCGATCATCGAACAGGGCATGATTAGCCAGTTGGTGGAAGCCAAGCCGGAAGANNTAAGAAATTANTTAGAAGANGCGGCTGGNATTTCGAAATACAGNGAACGTCGCCGAGANACAGAAAATCGGATCAAGCGCACNGTCGAAAATCTTGATCGTTTAAACGACATTCGNGACGAACTTGACCGGCAACTAGCNCACTTAAAACGACAATCNCGAAACGCCGAGAAGTACAGGCAATTTANAGAAGAAGANCGNGGTACCACCGCGGCTTTGTATACGATCAAGCTNAGAGCTCTNGANGCCGGTTTAGCCGTNCANGAGGNAAAATTGTCNGANCTGGAGCTTGAGAANGAACGCAATAGGACCGAGCTGCAGAGCCTCGACACGTCGCTTGAAAAAGCNAGAGCAGAGCANTCCGAGACCACTGACAAGTTCAACGACACGCAGGGCAAGTACTANAAGTTGGGTACCGATATTGCACGTCTCGAGGAAGGCATNCAGTTTAATCAAGAAAGAATTNCCCAGCTNNGCCAGGATCGCAAAGGGGTTGTTGTTCGNCAGGCCGAAACCNCGACNCAACTCGANATGGATGATGCCGAGATCCTGTCTTTGCAGGAAGGTGTCNTAGCCAAGAAACCTGAANTAGAAGCGGTCGAAGTCGATTTTGAACGCGTGAGTTNGGAACTNNCNGNNAANGAATCTTCNGTNATTGAGTTGCAGNGCTNGTGGGATGAATTTAGCGCACGTGCGAGTGCAAATGACGCTGAAATCCACGTCCAGGAGAGCCGCGTCGAACATTTGGATCAAGTGCTCCTGCGGCTGCGTGCTCGGCGCGATCANCTTGACACGGACCATCCGCATCCGGGCTCGGGTTCCGAGGCTTCCAGTCTCCGCGACCTAGCGGANCAAGTGGAACATGTGCANGGAACGGTCAACGCCTTGGCGGNNGATTTTGAGNCGTGCNTTGAGGCGTTACGGTTAGCTCGAGACAACGTTGTNGAACGAGAACGTTCGCTGGAGGAAGCTCGTATTTCNGTNCAGGCTATGCGCCACGAACTTGCCTCGCTGTCTGCGCTCCAGCAAGCCACACTTGGCGNTGAGGGAACCGAAACGGANGCGTGGTTAGTCGGACATGGTTTGTCTGAGGCGTTGCGGATNCGTGATGGTCTGAAGGTGACGGCTGGTTGGGAACGGGCCGTGGAGGTCGCTCTTGGCACGGATTTGATGGCNGTCAGTGTGGATGACATTACAACGTTTGCGGACNNGGTTACCGATCTCGCGGGNGGCGAGNTTACGTTGTANCAANCGTCGTCNGCCGACGATCACTCGGTCNGNGAACTGCNACCGCTGNCGACATATGTTGAAGATNTGGACGNCTCTCTGGGTGGTCTTCTCGATGGAATTTTTNCCGCCGAGTCCATGGAAGAGGCGGTACTGGCTCGAACCAAGTTGCGGCCNGGTGAAAGCGTGATCTTNGCGAACGGCGTTTGGTTTGGCCGAGACTGGCTGCGGTTCCGACAAGTCGACAAATCTGGACAAGGAGTTATCGAACGCGGTCATGCACTTGAGGNGCTGGAACANGAAGTCGAAGATGCTGAAGCCCGCCTTGCCGAGCTNCAAGAAGATCTCANGTTAATGAAGAACCAAGTTCAAGCATTGGAAACGGAGCGNGATGGCTTGCAGACCCGGCAGGCCGAATTNNCGAANAAGCTGTCAAGTGTCAAGACGGATCATNGCGTCAACCGNGTGCGTGAGGAGGAAGCAGTGGCGCGNAGGACGCTCAACAAAAAAGAACANCGCGAACTAGAAAGCCAGATTANGCAGGAATCTACGAAGCTTGAGGAGTCGCGNNTTAATTTGATCAGCCTAGTTGNNGAAGCGGATCAACTGCGGGATGAACGTGACGAATTAACNAGATCGCGTGATCGGGGGNTCGAACAACTCGAATCGGCCCGTGGTGCGTCAAATTCNGTTAGAGANTACTACCACACGCTTAAACTNGAATATCAGTCGCTCGAATCTTCNTTGCAGGCATGCGAGAACGCGCGTCGTCGATTGTTGACGCAACGCGGGGAACTCGATCAACGGCTTCAAGACATNGATAACAGTCTGTNGGATAACGAACGGCCGTTGCCTACCCTNAAAAAGCAATTNGAGTCGGTTTTATCGGAACGCAAGAATANNGATGGGGAGCTCAGTTCGGTTCGNGATCGAATGGAAGTCATTGATGGCGAAATTNCCATGCAACAGGCAAAGCGTCAGGACGCGGATACNCGGATTGAAGAGACCCGGAGGCGATTNGAGGAACGTCGCATCGATCGTGAAGGCGTGGTGGTGAAACTCGCNAACNTNCGCCAACAACTAGACCAGACAGGGATAACTGCTGAGGACGCCTTGGTNGCNGTAGCCCCAGAGGTTACGGAGGACGAGCTTGTNGCGGCGTTGGAACTNATTGGACGTCGGNTAGATCGACTGGGNGCGATCAATCTGGCNGCGATCGAAGAGTTTGAGGAANAATCGGAAAGGAAACAGTACCTAGATAAACAACATGNAGATCTTGAGGAAGCGCTTGATACTTTGAACGCNGNNATCAAACGCATNGATCGGGAAACAAGATCACGATTCAAGGCGACCTATGACGAAGTTAANGGTCACCTAAAAACTATATTTCCTAAAGTGTTCGGTGGAGGACANGCTCAGTTGGAGCTGACNGGGGAGGACCTGCTNGATACCGGCATCACACTCATGGCANGACCACCAGGTAAACGTAATGCNAACGTTCACTTGTTATCGGGAGGCGAAAAAGCNATGACGGCGNTAGCGCTGGTATTNGCAATATTTCAGCTGAATCCNAGTCCGGTGTGTCTTCTCGATGAGGTCGATGCNCCGTTGGACGACGCCAATGTCGTTCGATTTGCNGATCTTATCGAAGAGATGTCGAGCGAAGTGCAGTTCGTGGTGATCACTCATAATAAGCTAACNATGGAAATGGCNGATCACCTTCTGGGCGTGACCATGAATGAACCGGGAGTGTCCCGGCTGGTCTCGGTGGATGTAGAACAAGCGGCGGAAATGGCCGNAGGTTAGCCCGGCAATAAATCGGGCCCGAGGTGCTCTAGTGGACATGAAGATCTTTATCCTGGTGTGTGGANCCTTGCTCNTTGCAGCGGTNATCNTGCATGGGCTCTGGGTNGCCCGACNATCCCGGAAGAATCCGTTGAAAATGGAACTGGCCGAAAATGGTACGTCNATAGGGNTCGATGAGATGGAGTTGTTGCGGGGCGAGCTGCCCAANGGNGGAGCACGGNTTGCAGCGAGGAAGAGACCTACGCCAGCGTTGACGACNANNCCNTTGCAGGAAGACANAGTNTTGATCGATGCNTCCGAAATAGTGGCNNAAGACGAGACCNTGCTCGTCGACGAAGTTCGCGATGATGCTGTGGTTTCGAACGAGAGCCCCATTGTTGCGGAAGCAACNCCTTCTAGNCTTCGTAGAACTCGAAAAGAGGCNGGGCAGACGNCCGAAAANACTCCGAGANCNTCGGNGGGAAATGCGACCNTAGAATTAGANGATCNGACGGATNTNGTTGTTGTGTCTGTGATGGATTCAAAGGGTGANCGTTGGAATGGNTCGAAAGTCATCGAAGTACTTCTTCGGCATGGACTCAAATATGGNGANATGAATATTTTCCATCGCGTTGACGCGACNGGCGTTACGCAATTCAGCGTNGCGAANGCCGTTGAACCTGGATCTTTCGATCTCGCCGATATTAANGAAATGGCAACGCCCGGCGTTACGATGTTTNTGAGNATACNCGGGCCCAACGAACCGCTCNGTGCNTATGACGACATGTTGGCCGTNGCGCNAGACNNGGCGGAGACGCTNGGCGGGGANCTAAGGGACGAGCACATGAATNTGATAACCAGTCAGGTTGTCGAACACTATCGCCAACAGATCATCGAATTCGCNCGGAAANAGATGTTCGNGCGTGCNTAGCAAGCGNTAGGTCATCGAGAAGAGNCAGGGGTGGTTGTAGTGGTCCGCCGACTCGGTGCAGGCTACGCGAGATGATGGAACCAANAAAAGAGATCGAGCAACTTCGGGAANAAGTACGTTTCCACCTGCACCGATATCATGTGCTCGACGATCCCGAAATCCCGGATATCGAATTTGACGCATTGTTTGATCGACTCGTGCAGCTCGAACACGCGAATCCGGATCTGGTAGTTTCTGATTCGCCGACTCANCGNGTTGGTGCNGAACCATCAACCGAATTCGACGAGGTAGTCCACAGCGCTCCAATGCTCTCATTGGACAAATGCGTATCGGGTGATGAAATTCAAGCGTGGCAGGATCGATGTGCCCGGATTCTAGGAGAAGATGTCTCCAGCTACGTTTGTGAACCGAAGATCGATGGCGTTGCCGTTAGCTTACTTTACGAAGATGGTGTGCTGGTACGTGGCGCCACACGGGGTAACGGCGAAATTGGTGAAGATATTACNAACAACGTNCGTACCATCGACCAGATCCCACTGCGTCTATTGGGCGATGACGTCCCTCGATCTATCGAAATCCGTGGCGAGATATACATGCCTCTNGCCGGATTTCANGCGTACAACGCTCGTGCGNTGAAGAATGGAGAAAAGCCTTTCGTCAATCCCCGAAATGGAGCAGCGGGCAGCCTCCGCCAGCTTGATCCTCGGGTAACNGCGCATCGGCCTCTGTCAATATTTTGTTATGCAATGGGACGCTGCAGCGNCGATTTTCGGCCGCGTACGCACGCCGAGGTGTTGGCAGCGATAAGAAANTGGGGGTGTTGCGTCAACGAACACGTGGAAGTCGNCGAGGGTTTTAAGGCATGCATCACGTACATCGAACGAGTGGTCCAAGATCGTGTGTCTTTGGGTTACGAGATCGACGGGGTCGTGCTTAAGGCCAACGATTTTGCTGTGCAGGAGCGGCTAGGATCGGTGACGCGTAAACCACGATGGGCGATAGCGTTCAAGTATCCTGCGGAGGAAGTCTCGACGGTAATCACGGCTGTCGAATTCCAGGTCGGTCGGACTGGCGCAATTACACCAGTTGCAAAACTCGAACCCGTCTTTGTGGGAGGTGTCACGGTTTCCAATGCNACATTACACAACATGGACGAGGTATCACGGCTGGATATTCGTNTGGGCGATACCGTGATCGTTCACAGGGCCGGCGACGTAATCCCTCAAGTTGTTAGTGTAGTGGAATCTCGACGTCCGCCAGGTGCGCGTCGAGTTCCCATACCAAGGAAATGTCCTGAATGCGGCACAGCTCTTGAAAAGATCGCCGACGAAGTCGTCGTTCGTTGTCCTGCGGGTATGACCTGTGTCGCGCAGNGGAAGGAGGCGATACAACACTTTGCTTCGCGATCGGCAATGGATATCGANGGACTGGGGNAAAAATTGATCGACCAGTTAGTTGATCAAAATCTCGTTAAGAANNCCGCTGACTTGTACCGGTTGCGAGGAGAAGATTTGGTGGCGTTGGACCGCATGGGNGCAAAGTCNGCAGAGAATCTCCTCAGATCGCTTNGCGAAAGTTGCGATACGACGTTGGCTCATTTCATCTATGCNCTAGGGATTCGGGAAGTGGGTGAAGCNACAGCCATTGCCTTAGCAGAGCGTTTTGGNGACCTTGAACCACTGATGGAAGCGACGCTNGATCTCTTGTACGAGGTTGAGGATGTTGGACCCACCGTAGCCGGCAATGTACTGAGTTTTTTTGAGGATCGGGAGAACNGAGAAATCGTTTCGNNGCTGGTGNCCGCAGGGGTACATTGGCCTATCGTTGAGGGGCGAGTGAGCCGCCCGTGTTTTGGTGAAACGTGGGTGCTCACAGGTACGCTTCAATCCATGTCCCGCGACGAAGCGCGAACGCGACTGCGGAATTTGGGCGCAAAAGTCACGGGGTCTGTTTCTCCCAACACCACGCGCGTGGTAGCGGGGGACGATGCGGGGGCGAAACTCGCGCGTGCCGCGGTTCTCGAAATTCCGGTCCTGAGCGAGACAGATTTCCTTACTTTTCTTGGCAGCCATGAAAGCGCTTAGGCACATCCTTTTGATCCTTGTGATCGGGGGCTGTGCTTCGACCCCGCCGGAAGATCCTGACGATGTCTGCAAAATTTTTGTCGAAAAACCGAAGTGGTACCGTGCCGTTGATGCGTCCTATCGATGGTGGGGGATCCAACCGTCAACGTTGATGGCTGTGACGCATAAGGAATCTTCGTATGTGCCCGACGCGCGGCCGCCACGTCGAAAATTTCTTATGATCTTCCCTGGAAGACGGCCTTCTAGTGCGTATGGGTATGCGCAAGCGACGGATGAAACTTGGAGCGATTATCTTCGGGATCGAGGCCGACGATTTGCGGACCGAGACGATTTTGACGATGCCGTGGATTTCGTAGGTTGGTATCTGAATAGGGCATCTCGTGAGTTGTCGATTCCTCGAACAAATGTCCAGCACTTGTACCTCGCGTACCACGAAGGCATGGCGGGGTACCGGCAAGGTGGGTGGAAAGGTAATCAGTGGCTCCGAAACGCAGCGGCGAGGGTGAGCGCAAAAGCAGCTATTTACGAGACGCAGCTCAAAACGTGTCGGTCGCGTTTGCCGAAGCGGCGTTGGTGGCGTCGTTAGATTTTCCTGCATACACGACGCGGTAAATAACACCTTCCTGGTCGTCTGATATGAGGAGGCTTCCGTCTTTGGAAACGAGCACGTCGTTAGGACGCCCTGAGGCTTTTTGTCCATTGAGCCAGATATCGAGAAAAGGCTCGTACGTGAGCGTTTGATCCGCTTCGATCCGAATAACACTGACGCGGTAGCCGACCTTTTTGGTTCGGTTCCAGGAACCGTGTTCGGCGATGAAAAGTGCGTTCCGGTAGCTGGGAGGGAAGATTTCCTTGGTGTAGAAGTCCATACCGAGAACCGCGCTGTGCGCCTGGATTCGAACCTTAGGCGGGGTGAAGACACGGCCCCCGATTTCCTTACCAAATTTGGGGTCTAGAACGACTCCAGCGTGTAGGAAAGGATAACCATAGTGCGCACCCGGTTTCTCAACCACGTTGATTTCTTCATCAGGGACATCATCTCCCAGCATGTCGCGACCGTTATCAGAAAACCATAACTGGTGCGTTTTTGGATGCCAGGCCATGCCGACACTATTGCGGACGCCGCGGGCATAGAGTTCCGACGCGCCCGTTCTCGGATCGACTCGTAAAATACTTGCGTGCCTTTCATCCTCAGACAGGCAAATATTGCAAGGTGCGCCAACGGGAACATACAAGTGGCGGTCTGGACCTACGCTGAGGTACTTCCAGCCGTGATGGCGTTTTTTGGGTAATTCGTCCGAGATGATCTGGGGTTGAGGTTTCTCACGAAAAGTCGTTTCGATGCTTGGGAAACGTAAGATTCGGTTGAGAGCGCCCACGTAGAGATCGCCGTCGAGAAGGGCGATTCCGCTGGGCATCGTCAGACCGGTTGCAAACGTAACAACTTCTGGGTCTGCGTCGACCGTTGGCGGTGGAACGACGGCGTAAAGTTTGCCGGCACGACGTGTTCCAACAAGTAAGAGACCGCTGGCGGTCTCAGCCATTTGGCGAGCATTGGGCACGTCGTTCGTTAGGACGGAAACTGTAAAGTCGGCGCTATTCGCAGCGATTTCTGTCGCGAGCACGAGCCAGAAAAGGTACAAAACCACTTTCATGTAAACAGTGTACGGCCGCATGTTGGTGCACGCACTAAAAGATGAGATTCAGGATGCTTATCGATCCTGGCTGGACGCTCGCGGATTCAATCCGCGTCGGGGCCAACGGCAAATGATTGCCGATGTTGCCACAGGAATCACCGACGACGGTGGTCGAATTTGCGTGATCGAGGCGGGCACAGGAACGGGTAAAACCGCAGCGTACTGCCTAGCCGTAATCCCGGTGGCGCAAGCGGAAGGTAAGAAAATTGTTATCTCAACGGCGACCATTGCGTTGCAGGAACAAGTACTACTAAAGGATTTACCGGATCTTGCCGCTCACACGACGTTAGATTTCAGTTATGTCCTCGCTAAGGGGAGAAGTCGATACGTTTGCTTGAAAAGGCTTAACGAAGCGTTGGATATGGATGTGAGTATGGTAATTCCATTGTTCGAGGAACCTCGATCGAGTGACGTAAAGATCTATGAGGCAATGGCAACAAAGTTTGAACGGGGAAACTGGGATGGTGAGTTGGAGTCGTGGGTGGGTCCGATTGATCCGGAGAGTTGGGGCCGTTTGACGACGGATCACCGTGGGTGTGCGAACAATCGTTGCGACTACTTTCAGAGTTGTCCGTTTTTCCGAGCGAGGGGCGAAATTGACGACGCGGACATAATCGTTGCCAACCATGATTTGGTGCTGGCCGATTTGAACCTCGGGGGCGGCGTGATTCTTCCGCAGCCCGACGAGACCATCCTAGTGCTCGACGAAGCACATCATCTCCCGCAAAAAACGCAACAACATTTCACATTGTCGGCCCGGGTGGGCGCAACGGGCCGTTGGCTCGAACAGTTAAATACGACGCTGGGAACGATGACACAGCATTTCGGTCGACCGCCTGAAATGCTCGCGATTGCCCAAAAACTTGCGGTGGATATGCCAGTGGTAGCGGGCCTGCTGACTGAATTGGAGCAGTTGATTGCGAGTCTTTCGTTTTCCACACAAAACGATGGGAAAGCGCTGTTCCGGTTTCCTCTAGGCCGCATACCCGAATCAATTGTTGAATTGAGCGAACCGCTGTCTCGATACTTTCTTGATCTTGGCGACCTACTTGATGCTGGCCATACGCATTTGCAGGAAGTTGTGGACGGGAGTCGGAACTGGAAAAACACAGAGCAAGCAGAGGAATGGCTTCCCATCATCGGGTTTCATGTCAACCGTGCGTTGCAAACACACAGCCTGTTTTCAGACTACGCTGGAGCTGAGTTAGGCAATCCGTTGCACGCGCGTTGGGTGTTTCGTCAGGAGACTGATGCAGGGCTAGATTTGGAGTGCTTATCGGCGCCATTGGATCCGGGCGGAATATTAAGAGAGATTCTCTGGCAAAAGTGCCACGCTGCCGTCTTAACTTCGGCGACTTTATGTACGATGGGTAGCTTCGAGCGTTTTCTTGAGCAAGTTGGTCTAGGTACCGACGTTCGAAATCGGCGTATCGAAAGTCCATTCGAATTTGGCCGAATCGCGACGCTTGCGATTCCCCACATGGACTCCGATCCACGCGATGTCGTGCTTCATACGGAAGAGCTGGGGCAACTGATGCCGCAGTTGCTGGAATCAGAAATCAGCGCCCTCGTCCTGTTTACCTCTTGGCGTCAGATGCAAGCGGTTATCGATGGGCTGGGGACGTCTGTCCTTAACAATTGTCATATTCAGGGACAAGGATCCAAGCAGAAACTCTTGACCGAGCACAAAGAGAAGATCGATGAAGGTGGCCCCAGTTATCTATTCGGCCTCGCGAGTTTTGCCGAAGGCGTCGATCTTCCCGACGACTATTGTCGGCACGTGATTATTGCAAAGCTCCCCTTTTCTGTGCCTGACGATCCCATCGACCAGGCGTTTGCCGAATGGCTAGTGTCCGAAGGGCGTAACCCCTTTGTCGAAGTGTCTGTGCCCGATGCGACTCTTAAGTTGATACAGGCCTGTGGCCGGCTCATAAGGCATGAAGAAGACGGTGGGCGGATTACAATATTGGACCGGAGACTCTTAACCCGTGCCTATGGCCGCTCGATCATTGAATCCCTGCCTCCCTATCGTCGAGTCGATGCGTAGCCTAAAGTCTTCAATGGATAATCGGCATTCAAAGGTTACGGCCGGTTCGGGTGGAGGGCTCAAGTCTCATTGCATTTGGGGCGTGGTGCTTTGAACGTGCTGGAAGAAGTTGATGGTTACCAGATCACGCAATGGGGTCTCGACTGTTATCGACACTTGGACCCCGGGGCCCCACAAGACTTTCGTCAACTTGCTGCTTTGTTGGTCGACTATTGGATCGACATGGATTTTCGGCGAATCGGAATCGGTGGAGGCCAGGGCGCGGGCAAGAGCACGTTATGCCGACTAATCGCGTCCGCTTTCGCGTATGCCGGCGAGAAGGTTGCCATACTGGGTATTGACGACTTTTATTTACCCGCGAACGAGCGTGTCCGGTTGGCGAACGAAGTTCACCCGTTGATGGCGACCCGAGGGCCCCCGGGTACCCACGAGATTGAGGCATTACTCAAGACAATAGACGTGCTGACAGATGGCGGTTCNGCCGAGNTTCCCGTNTTTGATAAGGCTAGNGACGAACGTGTGGGTAGCCGCCGNATCGATGGGNCCGTTAANCGGGTGGTTGTTGAAGGCTGGTGCGTNGGNGCCAGTCCGATGNTTGGTGCCCCCGAGGNCGNGCCTATCAATGAACTTGAACGAGACCACGATCCCAANGGNGACTGGCGNCGGAGCATCAACGATGGGCTTGAGACAACGTATCGTGATCTCGTGAATCGTTTCGATCAGCTCTTGTACATTAAAGTACCTCATATGNTCGCCGTTCGAAGGTGGCGNTTGGCGCAAGAACAATCGCTGCCNGCTAACNTGNGAAANGGCGTTGCCGAGATCAATCGATTCGTCGCGCANTANGANCGATTGACGTTGTGGATGATGGAAGACCTACCGGCGAGAGCGGACCTNGTCGTGCATCTAGGTGAAAACCATGAAGTCACTTCCGTGGTGTTTTNCTAGGTTGAGANTCTCGCTGCCGAGANCCACAGTTGATCGAAAACGACTCGAGTGANGNCCCNANGTNGTCAAAAGGNGTTTAACAACAATTCGTGAATTGATTCGACTGCACNGGTAGTAGATCCGATCAGAAAGTCNCTAGGCCAACATTNTCCAAACGGTCGCCGTAACACGCNTTNCTCAATATCCAACAGTTTTCGNNATTTCGATGATNGCNGTGGACGTCTGACAANCCATACCTCACAAAGAGTTATGCGTACCGTCACAAAGTGGCGCGCCCGCGGTNCGTTTGCAGCCACAAAAGTACAGCGTTCGGTCTTTATCTGCTTCGTATGCGACGGGCGTGAACTCNGTGTCGCTATGGGAGCCGTCGCAGAAAGGTTGATTTTCGCTCTTTCCACACGCGCACCAAAAGTACTTTTTNCCGGCTGTNACGTCGACAGGGAACGGNGCTTTTTGTGCAATATTCGGTTCGGCCATGGCTTATTCCTAGNCTTGTTGCGATAGGTTGCGCGCCATCGTTTTCTCCAATACGTAGTCGCGCNANAAATGAGTGTGTTCATGGTGCCTGACNGTCTCGCGTTTTCCAACGCGCCCGACTACCATCGACGGCTATCGNGGTCTAACNCAACAAGGCTAGAGGNAAGAGTGGCNCGCTGGGATCGGGAANNTACNGNAACNATTCCGCAGTGGTTTTGGGACNCAATTGACGTTGAATCNCGGCAAGNCANGGTGGAAATCGATGATTGCGACGTGTTCTATCAAGAATGGGGAGATAGTTCCAAGCCGGGCGTGTTGCTNATTCACGGGATGAATGCACATTCACGATGGTGGGATTTTATTGCNCCTCTGTTGCTTGACCGTTTTCACGTTGGNGCGATGGATTTGACCGGAATGGGAGACTCCGATTACCGCTACAGTTATGACGCGGAAACATACGCACAAGAAATTGTTGGGGTTTGTGATGCCATCGGTTTTGACTCGGACGTGACTGTAGTTGGCCANAGCTTCGGNGGTGTCATGGCGACCAAGGCNATGGNNCTTTACCAAGATCGATTTGGNGCNTTGGTCNTGGTTGATTCGGGAATTCGCCATCCGGACGAACCTATCCCCGATCGNCCACAGATGGGCGGTGANCGGGCNAAAGCCTATCCCGATAGAGANACTGCGGAAGCACGNTTTCGTCTTTACCCACCGCAGNCNTGCGCGAATGAGTTTGTGTTGAAGTACATNGCGAAACAGTCGGTCATGCGNATTGATGGCGGTGGCTGGGCGTGGAAATTTGATGAAGATCTACCCGGCACTTTGAAAGGTGGAGAGCGATATCCAGAGGANTACGCNGGTTTATCGCTCCCCNTTGGAATCATTTATGGATCTGACAGCGAACTTTTTTCCAAGGAAACACTTGATTACATGCTTTCACTCATNNNAGTTGATGTGGAAGTGTGTGCAATCGAAGNCGCACAGCACCATGTGTTTTTGGATCANCCGCTAGAGTTCGCCCATGAATTGGGCGACATGATCATNCGACTGCGGGCCCATTGAGNTGGTNGATCTTATGCGTTGAGCTCTTTGTTGATGNGGGTATTTCTCGTNANTCCCATGACAAAGCCCCNCCAGTCTGATATTCGGTGACTCTCGTTTCAAAAAAGTTTTTTTCCTTTTTCAGGTCCATGATTTCGGACATCCAAGGGAATGGATTTTTNACAGCCTGAAAGCGTTCGGGCAATCCAATTTGAGCGAGCCGACGGTTGGCAATGAACTGTAAGTATTCCGCCATCATGTTGCCATTCATCCCGAGAATNCCGCGGGGCATCGTATCGAGNGCGTATTGAGTTTCTAGNTCGGTCCCNTCCAATATCATNTGAGCCGCTAACTCTTGCATNGACGAATCCCACAATTGTGGGTTTTCAAGTTTGATCTGATTNATCACGTCGATCCCAAANTTNACGTGCATCGACTCATCACGAAGAATGTATTGNAACTNTTCGGAGGTGCCGGTCATTTTGTTGCGTCGCCCCATCGAAAGGATCTGTGAGAATCCGCAGTAAAAGAAAATNCCTTCGAGNACGCAGTAATAAGCAATGAGGTTTTTTAGCAAGGNTTGATNGTCTTCTTGCGTGCCGGTNGTGAATTGAGGGTCGGANAGCTCTTGGGTGTATTTAAGNGCCCAAGANGCTTTGCGTGCGACCGACGGCACCTCGTGGTACATGTTGAATATCTCNCCTTCNTCCATTCCTAACGATTCGATGCAGTACTGGTACGCGTGGGTGTGTATTGCCTCTTCGAAGGCCTGTCGGAGCAGATATTGTCGACACTCNGGGTTGGTGATTAGNCGATAAATGGCAAGTACTAANTTATTNGCTACCAGCGAATCTGCNGTGGAAAAGAATCCTANGCTTCTTTTAACGACAATTCGTTCGTCTTCACTCAGGCCATCTTCAGATTTCCATAGTGCGACATCCGCCGTCATATTAACTTCTTGGGGCATCCAGTGATTCGCNCATCCATCGAGATANTTTTGCCATGCCCAGTCNTATTTGAAAGGTACGAGTTGATTAAGATCGGCGCGGCAGTTGATCATCCGCTTCTGATCGACAGTGACTCGCTCGGTATTTTCTTGATGAATCGTNGGCGNNATGTCGTNGTTCAATGCGTCAGGACGAGCCNGGTCACTTGACCGGGANNCGTNTGGTGCGGGCATTGTTTTTGTCGCATCGATNTCGGTGGTGAGTGCCNCGGCAGANTGGCTNGCGTTATGGTCTGGTCGTAATATTTCAGGGTTGTCGANTTGTTCGACGAGCGGAACAGCNGATNGTCCAACATTGTGGTNGGCAACACCTTCTTCNCTATATTCNTCCCAACTGAGCATGTAAGGACCTCCTATTGGCAGGCTTCGCAATCCGGGTCATCGATTGTGCACGCTTGCGGTACTTCGGCNGGTTCGCCCATGNGCNCACCTTGGTTTATTCCGGCAGCAGAAGAGATGTCTGAAGCAACCGCGTTAAGCGCGCCATCACCGATNACCGTTGATTTCTCAGTACTGGTGGCACTGAGTGCGCGCAAGTAATACGTGGTTTTNAAACCGCGCATCCAAGCCATGCGGTACATGATGTCGAGTTTTTTACCNGACGCATTAGCAATGTAAAGATTGAGGGACTGAGCTTGATCAATCCATTTTTGACGTCGGCTCGCGGCATCCACGAGCCANCTTGGTTCGACTTCAAAAGCNGTTGNGTAAAGTTGCTTAAGATCGGCNGGNATTCGATCAATGGNTTGGAGGCTGCCGTCGTAATACTTGAGGTCGTTGACCATCACACTATCCCAAAGNCCCTGACGTTTTAGNTCGTGAACCATGTGGGGATTAACGACTGTAAANTCNCCNGAAAGATTCGATTTAACGAACAGGTTTTGATAGGTCGGTTCGATCGATTGAGTGACGCCNGTAATGTTGGCGATGGTTGCCGTGGGTGCAATCGCCATCACATTCGAATTGCGCATTCCGTGGGTCTTGACCCTTGTNCGNAAGTCGTCCCAGTCNAATCGCGTGTCNAAATTAACNTCCAGATANTCCTTGCCTCTTTCGTTTTGGAGCCGCTCNAACGAGTCGATNGGCAATATTCCTTGGCTCCACAGAGACCCTTCAAAGCTNGTGTAACTCCCNCGTTCCTCGGCNAGTTCGCTGGATGATTCGATAGCGTAATAAGAAATCGCTTCCATAGATTCGTCGGCGAATTCAACCGCCGCGTCGGATGCATAACCGATTCGTTTTCGGTACAGCGCGTCTTGAAATCCCATGATTCCCAACCCCACTGGCCGGTGGCGCATGTTTGAAGTTCGNGCTGCTGGTACCGCGTAGTAGTTTATGTCGATGACGTTATCGAGCATTCGGATGGCTGTACGCACCGTTTTCTTGAGTTTTTCGGTATCAAAATGGCCCGATTCGGTGACATGTTGCGCGAGATTAATGGAGCCGAGATTACANACCGCNATTTCNTCCGCNGACGTATTTAAGGTGATTTCGGTNCATAAGTTCGACGAGTGCACAACGCCGATATGCTGTTGAGGGGATCGCGTGTTGCAGGAGTCTTTAAAGGTGANCCACGGGTGCCCNGTCTCGTANAGCATCGACAGCATCTTTCGCCACAAATCCTGTGCCTTAANTCGCTTGTAGAGTTCTAACTCGCCCGTCNGCGTCAACGCTTCATAGTTNAGATAACGANTTTCGAAGGCGCTGCCGTGTAAATCGTGTAAATCGGNTACGTCGTTNGGAGANAANAGGGTCCAATCACCGTCTTCGAANACGCGTTTCATGAACAGATCCGGTATCCAATTGGCCGTGTTCATGTCATGCGTTCGACGACGATCATCGCCAGTGTTTTTNCGGAGCTCTAAAAATTCTTCNATGTCCAGGTGCCAGGTTTCCAGATACGAACANACGGCGCCTTTACGTTTGCCCCCTTGGTTCACTGCGACAGCGGTATCGTTTACAACTTTGAGGAAGGGTACGACTCCCTGCGATTTACCATTCGTTCCCTTGATGTACGCACCGAGTGCTCGTACCGGCGTCCAGTCATTACCAAGCCCCCCCGCCCACTTGGATAACATAGCGTTGTCACGAATAGCGCTATAGATNCCGTCCAAATCGTCGGAGACGGTCGTCAGAAAACAAGACGANAATTGNGACCGTANTGTTCCCGAATTAAACAANGTNGGTGTTGAACTCATAAAATCGAACGATGANAGGAGCTCNTAAAATTCAACGGCTCGTTCTTCGGGTTCCTCTTCCTGCANGGCTAAACCCATNGCGACCCGCATGAAGAAGATNTGCGGCAGCTCGAANCGAACCTCGTTCGANTGCAAAAAATATCGGTCGTATAAGGTCTGTAAACCGAGATAATTGAATTGAAGGTCGCGTTCCGGGATTAGNGATGAGCCCAACCGNACGAGATCATACCGTTCGAGCTCGGGTGCGAGTAACTCTAATTCAATGCCTCGATGGATAAANGCCTGAAACGCTTTGCCATAAGTNTCCANCATCTGCGAGTGNGTGGCTTGATAATCTTCTTGTCCTTGANTGCGNACNTCGAGAAATTCGAGTGTCTCGGTACGGAGTTGATCTAGCAAAAGTCGGGCGGTNACAAATGTGTAGTTGGGCTCCTCCTCGACCAATGTTCGTGCCGTAATTAGCAANGACGTGGCGACGTCCACTTCGGATATTCCGTCATACATATTGGATAACGATTCNGTCAGGATGCGATNTGCATCGACGTCNTCGAGTCCTTCNCACGCCTCGNTAACTAGCGTTNGGATCCGGNCCANATCGAGGGCGNCGCGATCGCCGTCCCGTCGCACGACNNTAATCGCTATCGGTTTTTCTGTTGTTGGGTTGACGNCTTCGNCNTCCCGNGCGCGAGCCCGTTCTTCACGGTACAGAACGTAAGTTCTCGCAACTTTATGTTCTCCAGAACGCATCAGCGCCAGCTCTACCTGATCCTGNACATCCTCGATGTGAATCGTTCCNCCNGACGGCAATCGGCGCNTAAATATCGACGANACCTGNNCAGCTAGACNAGCGACGAGTTCGCGAATACGCGGCGATGCNGCCGCNGTNCCTCCCTCGACCGCTAGGAACGCTTTGGTGATTGCNACCGCGATTTTGTCCTCGGCGTACGGCACAACGGNGCCNTTACGTTTAATGACTCGAATCTGACCGGGNGCGGTCGCTGCGATCGATGGGCTAATTGGACCTGGGGTTGGAGCAGTCACNTTGGTNGGACTGTTTTCGGNCGATTCTTGGGNTTGGTCATTTGGGNTGACCGANTCTGCTTGCATTAAAGATTGGTCCCCTTTTCGACTTCTCGGCTACGTTTTCGAGCGCCACTAACCAGACAAGATCGGGCTNCTTGGACATATACTATATGTGGTGGTGCCCGTNTTTAGCTTATGTNGNCGATCNGGGGGNTTCAAACGTTGNTTGTTCCNAGACGACAACTTCACAACNACACNATATGTAGTTTTTTTTGATACGAGCGGCACAACATAAAGGGATAATAACGGGAATGCAAGAAACTCCTTGGGGAAAACCTGTGGATTGCCTGTGAGTTGCAAGGTAAAGCGACTACCACTACATGTAGTAGTTGCGTAACGAAGAATAGAGGAGCGAAAAACCAGCTATGAACTACATATTGGCTATAGATCAGGGCACGTCGAGTTCNCGAGCAATTGTTTTCGACGACGTTGGCAATCCAGTTGGNGAAGGCAGTTGCNCCTTTGATCAAATTTTTCCGCGCGATGGCTGGGTCGAACAAGATCCNGAGGTTATTTGGAACACAACATTGNAAGCTGCACGCNANGCNATCGCGTCCTCACCGGTGGAGGCNGCNGGAATNGCNGCGATCGGCATTNCGAACCAAAGGGANACAACNTTGCTTTGGGACGCNGAGTCGGGANAAGCGGTCCACAACGCGATCGTTTGGCAAGATCGCCGCACNGCAGAACGGTGCGTTCAAATGCAANCAGATGGGATGGCGACTACNGTCAACGANGTGACGGGTCTCGTCATCGANCCATATTTTTCNAGTACAAAAGTNGAATGGTTGCTNCGNGACCCNGAAGCGCAGCGCTTNGCNAGGTCAGNTCGGTTGCGATTCGGTACNGTCGACACGTTTCTAGTGTGGCGANTTACGGGAGGGCGAAGCCATGCCACGGACGCCACCAATGCCGCTCGTACCCAGCTATTCGANATTACACGTCACGTTTGGAGCGATATCTTGTTGGACTATTTCGGNATTCCNGCCAGTTTGCTCCCGGAGGTCAAGGACAGTGTCGCAGACTACGGGAGGGNGGAAGCGCANTGGTTTGGNGCNGAAATACCCATTNTTGGNATCGCCGGAGATCAACAAGCGGCGCTNATCGGCCAGGGTTGTATTTCGCCGGGTATGGTGAAAAGTACGTANGGCACGGGTTGTTTTGTCATGGTNAANACNGGAACAAAGCGGGTGGANTCGACAACGGGATTGNTGACCACCATTGGNTATAGGGTTNATGGNCGGACTACGTTTGCGANGGAAGGCAGCATTTTTTCGGCCGGGGTCGCCGTCAAATGGTTNCGCGACAAGTTAGGNTTTATTGAAAACGCAGCTGAAACGNCGGAAATCGCAAGTAAAANGGGNGGCAATACCAACGGTGTNTACGTNGTGCCAGCCTTTACNGGCCTTGGCGCCCCNCATTGGCGANCGGATGNACGGGGAGTCATATCGGGATTNACTCTNGANTCTGGTGTGNATGAGATTGTGACGGCGACGNTGTCGNGCNTAGCATTTCAGACGATGGACTTATTTAACGCTTTTCGATCCGACGGGGTNGAGCCACAACGGGTGAGGATTGANGGTGGNATGGTNCAAAACGATTGGTTTTGTCAGTTNCTATCCGACGTAACCGAATNGGTCTTGGAACGACCTANGCTCACGGAGACNACGGCCTTGGGNGNCGGTTTCCTGGCTGCNATAGGNGCGGGGCTCNTTAATNATCTAGAGGACGCGAGCCGCCACTGGNCCNTTGACCGACGATTTTCGCCCGCTATGGAAGACGANGATCGTTCCGCACGCGTAGACGGATGGCGACGCGCAGTNTCGCAAGCGCTTGCTATTGATCCCTGAGGATCTTTCTAGCCNTTGNATAATCTATGCNTGAATCGTTGAAGTTAGCCCAGCATGAACTCGAGNAGGGCTTTTTGAGAGTGCAGTCTATTNCCCGCCTCCTCCCAAACAACNGAACGTGGATCGTCGAGTAAGTCGTCACTGATTTCTTCGCCCCGATGCGCGGGNAGGCAGTGCATAAAAAGCGCGTTGGCATCCGCGTNGTCGAGTAAATCNGAGTTGACCTGGAAACCTCGAAAGGCCTCANGGCGCTCNGANCGNTCGTTTTCTNGACCCATCGANGACCATACGTCCGTNACTACTAGGTTNGCGCCAGATACTGCTTCTTCGGGNGTAGCGACCCAGCGNGCACGATTATTGCCGTCGATAATNTCTTCGTCNGGCCGAAATTCCGTAGGNGTCGAAATCGCCANGTCGAACTCGAACTGATTTGACGCAAGAATGTAAGAGTTGCACATGTTGTAACCGTCGCCGACAAACGCAACCGATTGATCCCGAATAGACCCCCGTTTTTCGGCGAACGTTTGCATGTCNGCGAGGAGTTGACACGGATGGAAACGATCGCTCATNCCATTGATTACNGGNACTGAAGACGCCGCTGCAAAACGGCTGATNTCGGNGTGATCCNGGACTCGCAGCATNACGATATCGACCAACGACGAGAGTACGNGCGCNGTNTCCNCNATCGGCTCCCCACGACCCAATTGAGTTTCATCGGGNCGCAANAAAATGGCGTGGCCNCCAAGTTGATGCATGCCGGNTTCAAAAGCCACCCGNGTCCGAGTNGATTTGAGTTCGAAGATCATGGCCANGGTTTTTCCNTCNAGGGGNCNGTGTTGAATCCCTGACTCGTGCAAACGNTTNAGTTCGGAGGCGCGTTCAANGATTTGTTCGAGGTCCCCACGAGANAAGTCCNTTAGGGATANGAAATTCNTNACCGACATCTGCNTGCAGCCGTGGTTCGANGGGCTCTTTANGAACCGGCNGCNTGAACGAGCGACGTCACTATTTCGACGATTTCNTCNGCTTCGTCATCCGTTAGATTNAAGGGNGGNAGNAANCGCAGAACNGTATCGGTGGTAACGTTCAACAGCAGTCTTTTTGATAACGCCTGTTGGATTAGATCGGTGCAGGGGTTNTCGAGCTCGACGGCGATCATCATGCCCTTTCCTCGGATATCGCGAACGTGGTTGAGTCCTTCNAGTTGTTTGACGAGCGCGTTTTTAATGCGTTCACCGAGTTCGGCNGCACGTTCTATNACGCCGCCGTCCGTGAGTTCNGTGATNACGGCTAGAGCNGCCGCGCACGAGAGTGGGTTACCACCAAATGTNGANCCATGCGTTCCNGCAACGAGTGTTTCAGCCGCGGTANCGCGNGCNAAACAAGCCCCNATAGGAACACCGTTCCCNANCCCTTTNGCCGTCGTTACGACGTCGGGCAATATATTCGTATGTTGATACGCNAAGTAGCGACCTGTCCTTCCGTTTCCNGTTTGGACTTCATCNAGGATTAGCAGCCAGTCCTGGTCGTCACAGATTTCGCGCAACTTCNGAAGGTAATCGTCNGCAGGAATNTGTACTCCNCCCTCNCCCAATACGGGTTCCACAAAAATGGCGACAACGCCACTATTGTTTGNTGCGATATTGGTGATCGCTGGTATGTCGTTGTAGGGNGCCCGNAGAAAGCCTCCAAGCANCGGTTCGAAACTCGCTTGGACCTTNCGATTACCCGTTGCNGTGAGCGTTGCCATGGTGCGNCCATGAAAACTGCCNTCCATCGCGATCACCTGGGGNTTTTCGATCCCGCGTTCATTGCCGTAGCGACGAGCAATTTTNAACGCTGCTTCGTTCGCCTCCGCNCCCGANTTGGCGAAGAAAACGTTGTCCATGCCAGAAATTTCGCAGAGGCGNGCNGCAAGTTGTGTTTGTAGAGGGATCTCNTANAGATTCGACGTATGTAATANGGTTTCAGCTTGCCGNTGGATCGCNTCNGTGACCGCNGGATGAGCGTGGCCCAGTCCACAAACCGCGATACCGGCGAGNGCATCGAGNTAACGGTTCCCNTCGGCATCGAACAGGCATGCGCCCTCACCACGTTCGAAAGATACCGGTAAGCGCCCATAGGTNGGCATTATTGTGGGTACNCTCGACATNATCTTNCCTCCAAANNAAACGCGGGCAGCGTTTGCTGCCCGGGAANCGAACGATATTAGTCGAGGAGGCTTTCCTGTCAAGGCCTCNTATTGCAGGACGANGCNGCTNTTTTTAGTCGNTCGATGCCTTCCAANAGNANGTCGCGGGGACAGGCAAAATTAAATCGCACGAACCCCTCACCATTGAAATCGACACCNTTCGAAAAGCCGAGCCCGTGGTTTTCGAAGAACGTGGCNGGATCGTCTATCTGCAGTGANCTAGCATCGATCCAACCGAGGTAGGTGCCTTCCACGTGAGCCATTGNCAGGCCCGGTATTTCCTTCACACAACGTTCGAGTANGTCGCGGTTGACTCGAAGGTATGCGAGGAGATCGTTAANCCANGANGATTGGTCGNGAAACGTCGCGAANGTNGCAGTGTATGCAAGCGGCGATATGTGGGACACCAGGCCGGTCGTNGCGTCNACNAAGCGTTCGCGCAACGTGGGATCGGGAATTACNCCGAGAGCACAGTTAACGCCGGCTATGTTGTACGTTTTAGTTGANGCGATGAGCGTTATTGTCGTGTGNGCGAATTCTTCGCTGATACTTGCTATAGGGATGTGGCTGCGATGTTCATCAAGCACGATACCCCAGTGAATTTCATCGCTCACAANGACTACGTCGTTGGCNAGGCAGATATTCGCGAGCTTCGAGAGCTCGTTTTCAGAATAGACACGACCGGTTGGGTTTTGGGGGTTTGAGAGAAGCAGNCCGCTNGCCAAACGGGCTTTGTNCCCGATGTCGGNGAAATCCATGATCCACNTTGCGCCGTCGTAAAGNANNGGGGAACGAAGNATCTGTTTGTCCGAGTTCTCAGGCACTGACAAGAATGGCGGATAGACGGGCGTCATTATGATGAGAGCATCGCCGTCGGAGCCGATCGCCCGACTTGCGATGTTCAAACCAGGCACTACGCCAGGAATCCAGATTAACCAATCNGGATCGACCTTCCAGTTGAAACGGTGCCAAAACCATTTACACGCGGCATCGACAAGTTCCGACTGGGGCTCCGCGTAGCCGAGGATGCCGTGATCAATCCGTTCGTGAAGTGCCTCCAATACGAAATCAGGTGCCGCGAAATCCATGTCTGCGACCCAAAACGGGATCACGTCATGGTCTTGGTACTTGTTCCATTTTGTGCTGTCGCTGCTAGCGCGATCAATCCTTATGCTGAAGTCGGGCATGGCGGTTCAATTGAGTTAACCCTACAATGTCGTTCGAAGCCACGAGTGCGCAGAGTTGGGTGTCCAATGAGCGAAGACGTATTAACAACGATCCGCGAACAAATTGATAGCAATCGAATCCTTCTTTATATGAAGGGCTCGCCGCAAGCGCCNCAGTGTGGTTTTTCTGCGCAGACGGTGCAGTGTTTGATGTCGTGCGGGGAGCGCTTTGCGTACGTCGACATACTCAGTAATCCGGAGATCAGAGCAACGTTGCCCCAGTACGCGGATTGGCCGACGTTCCCTCAGCTATACGTAAATGGGGAGCTGATCGGCGGTTGCGATATTGTGACCGAAATGCACGAAGCCGGAGAACTCGANCCGCTGGTTCNAGAGGCTGCTGCCTTGGAATCTGATTCAACCAACGCCTAATCCTCACCCCATTAAATTGGGAGTTCAAATCCGGACGCATTGACAATACGGCAAAATAGAGCCGCCGTGACTTCGGCGTCGTATACGGCGTCGTGGGCATTTTCTTCGTCAAAGTCGATGCCCGCACGGGCACATGCTTCACTGAGGACGGTGTGACCGAAGGCGACCGCGGCAAGAGAGGCCGTGTCGATGACGCTGAACGGATGGAACGGATTACGTTTGATGTTGTTGCGTTCGCTGCCTGTCGCAAGGAAGCCNTGGTCGAAGTGTCCATTGTGAGCGGTCACAATGGCCCGCTGGCAATGGGCGTTGCGAACGGCACGCCGTACGACGCGAAAACATTCTTGTAGCGCCTCGCCCTCGCTTATCGCGTCGCGATCTGGGTCGTTCAAGTCGATTCCCGTGACCTGCAAAGAAGCTTCTTCCACTTCCATGTCGGCATGAGGGATTAGATCCCAGACGTGAGTACTCGCGGGATGAAGTTGATCATCCTCCCAGTCAAGTAAAACGATGGCGATTTGGAGCAAAGCATGGCGCGACCGATCGAATCCACCGGTTTCGATATCAATGACAACGGGTAGGTAGCCGCGAAAACGCGCATTCAGCTCCATCGGCCAAGACTACCAGTTTGACGAGGCGCGTATCCCATCCATCGCTCGTTTGACGCGCGATCTTTTAGAAGTGGTGAACACGAGTGTTTGCTGATTGATTGCACATATGGGGGCGTAGAGAGGTAAACTCCGCGTCCTTTTTCGCGGACGAGACGATGAAAGCGAAAATAGTTCTCTCGTATTCCGGTGGGCTCGACACATCTGTCATTTGCCGATGGCTACAGGAGACATACGATGCCGAAGTGATCACGTTCACCGCCGACATAGGCCAGGGCGAAGAGATAGAAGCCGCGCGCGCCAAGGCGGAGGCTATGGGTGTAGACAAGATCTTCGTTGAAGACCTTACCGAAACCTTTGCTCGGGATTACGTTTTTCCTATGTTCCGAGCAAATGCAATTTATGAGGGGGAATACTTGCTCGGAACCAGTATTGCCCGTCCATTGATTGCAAAAAGATTAGTCGAGATCGCGCGCGAAACGGGTGCGGAGGCTATAGCGCACGGAGCAACAGGTAAAGGGAACGATCAAGTGCGGTTCGAGTTTGGCGCGTATGCACTAGATCCTGACATTCGCGTCATCGCGCCGCATCGAGAGTGGGAAATCAATTCCCGTGAAGCACTGATGGAATATTGTAGAAAACACGCGATTCCAGTCGATTACGAGCAGTCAGGTGAATCGCCATACTCGATGGACGCGAATCTCTTGCACATTTCATACGAAGGAGGGATTTTAGAAGACCCGGGCACCGCACCCAATGAAGACATGTGGCGATGGACCGTTTCGCCAGAGGATGCTCCCGATGAACCCCAGTCTATCGAAATCGAGTATCACAATGGAGACGCGGTTGCAGTCAACGGAGAGACGCTGACACCTGCAGGCGTGATTCGGCTGCTCAATGATATCGGCGGGCGCCATGGTGTGGGACGCAGCGACATTGTCGAAAATCGTTATGTCGGCATGAAATCCAGGGGATGTTATGAGACGCCGGGCGGTACGATCCTGTTGAAAGCGCACCGGGCCATGGAGTCGATCACGATGGATCGCGAGGTCACGCATCTACGCGATGAATTGATGCCACGTTATGCGCGAATGATCTACAACGGTTTTTGGTGGTCGCCTGAGCGCCGCGTCATGCAGGCCCTGATTGATGCGTCGCAAAATGCTGTTAGTGGTTCTGTCAAACTGAAGTTATACAAGGGCGGTGTCTACGTCATTGGGCGCTCATCGACGACGGACAGCCTTTATGACGTCGATATCGTTACGTTTGACGAGGATGCGGGCGCTTACGAGCAATCCGATGCCACGGGATTTATTCGTTTGAACGCGCTTCGACTTCGCCTTGCCGCGCGACGCGGACGAAACCGATAGAAGTAAAGAAAGGCATAAGGAATATAGCAGCCCGGAATAGGGCGGGTGAATTCAATGAGGCGTCGGTTGGACGACCCGACGACCGTACGCGGTCACTCGTACTCGGTTTTGTCTTTGAATTCGCACAGATCTTCGATAACGCACGCACCACATCGTGGTTTGCGAGCGACACAAACGTAACGACCGTGCAAGATTAGCCAGTGGTGGGCGCTCTGTTTGTAGTCGTTCGGCACGACGCGCATGAGGCGATCTTCGACTTCGCGAACATTTTTTCCCGGCGCGAGATTGATGCGGTTGGAAATCCGGAAAATGTGGGTGTCGACCGCGATCGTAGGTTCGCCGAACGCGGTATTGAGAATGACGTTGGCCGTTTTTCGACCGACCCCGGGTAGCGCTTCAAGTGACGCGCGATCCTTCGGAACCAGACCACTATGTTCGTCGATCAGGATTTGACAAGTCTTTAGAATGTTCTCGGCCTTCGTGTTGAACAACCCGATCGACTTGATAAAGCTCTTTAATCGACGGATCCCGAGACGACCTACCGCTTCGGGATTATTTGCTGAAGCGAACAGTTTTTTAGTCGCTAAATTGACACTAACGTCCGTGGCTTGTGCCGAAAGAATCACCGCAATCAGTAGTTCGAAGGGCGTTTGATATTGCAGCTCAGTTTCTGGTTTCGGGTTCGCTTCTTTAAGCCGTTCGAAAATAGCGATGCGCTTCGACTTGTTCATATCGCGCCATCCATGTGGTTTATCAGGCTGAAAAATTCGATCATAAGACGCTACGGCGACATGATCGCGCATAAAATGAACAGTCGGCACGATTTCTCAGGTTATTCGGGTACCTGGTTCGGCCCCTGTGTCAACAGAAATCAAAAAGACTTCGCTGTCTCCGTTCGCAGCAGCGAGCACCATGCCTTCTGATGTCCCAAAGCGCATCTCACGTGACTCGAGGTTGGCAACGACGACCGTTAACCTCCCCACTAGGTCCTCTGGGGCGTAAGCTAACTTGATGCCGGAAAACACGGTTCGGTGGTGGTCGCCCACGTCGAGCGTTAGGCGAAGTAACTTATCGGCCCCATCGACGGATTCAGCCGATACGATTCTTGCTACTCGTAAATCGATTTGCTCGAAGTCGTCGATCTTAATCATAGGGTTATCCACAGTTTCAACGTGATCTTCGCGCGATGCGTCGACCATTGCATCGACGGCTCGTTTGTCGATACGTTTGAAAAGAGGTTCAAAAACATTAATCCGATGATTGACTAGAGGCGTGCCAATATCGGTCCAATCCAGCTCGCCGCATGCTAGAAACTTTTCCGACTGTTCGGCCAGGCGAGGCAAAATCGGCTTCAAATAGATCACCAGGATGCGGTACATGTTGATGCCGAGAGAACAAATGGCCTGAATTTGGGACTCTTGTCCCTCGGTTTTAGCGAGCTCCCACGGGGCGTGGTTTGCAATGTATTGATTCGCTCGGTCTGCCAGAGCGGCGACTTCTCGTACTGCTCGATTGGTATCACCCGCCTCGTATAACTGCCCGATGGACTCCTGTGCGTCAACGAATACTTGCAGCAGTTGGGTGTCGTGAATAGTTGGCGCAAGCGTGGATTCGGAGGATTGATTGATAAAGCCCGCGCAGCGGGAGGCAATGTTTACGATTTTGCCGACTAGGTCTGAATTCACACGCTGCACGAAATCGTCCCAATTGACATCGATATCATCGTTGTTGGGGGATAGTTTTGCCGCGTAGTAGTAGCGTAGATACTCGGGTTCGAGGTGAGCGAGATACGTTCGTGCGTTAATGAACGTTCCGCGTGACTTCGACATTTTCCTACCTTCGACCGTTATAAATCCGTGCGAATGAATACGTGTGGGTAAGCGAAAGCCCGAAGCTTTTAATACCGCCGGCCAAAAGAGAGCATGAAAATTGACGATATCCTTACCAATAAAGTGGTGGACTTCAGTGACGCTGTCGCTGGCCCAGAATTCTTCGAAGTTGAGATCGTTTTTGTCACAGTAGTTGCTGAAACTGGCCATATACCCGATAGGCGCATCCATCCAGACATAGAAGTATTTATCGGTGCCCGGAATAAGAAATCCGAAATAGGGGGCGTCGCGGCTTATATCCCAAGCTTTTAAGCCAGCGTCCAGCCATTCTTTGAGTTTGTTAGCCACTTCCGATTGGACGGTTTCCGTTGAGATCCAACCGTTGAGGAATTCCTTAAATTGAGCGAGGTCAAAGAAATGGTGGGTCGAAGACTCCAACGTCGGTTGAGAACCCGAAAGAAGAGACCTTGGTTCGCCAAGTTCCGTGGCATCGTAAGTCGCTCCACAGGCTTCGCAGTTGTCACCGTACTGATCGTCAACGCCGCAGTGAGGGCAAGTCCCTTTAACGTACCGGTCCGCTAGAAACAGCTGCTTTTCTGGGTCGTAGAGTTGTTCTACTTCCTTGGTAAAGATGTACCCTGCGTCCTTTAACCGTTCGTAGATCAATCCCGAGTAGCGTTCGTTTTCTGGAGAATGCGTGGAATGATAGTTGTCGTGCTGTACGAGAAAATCTTTAAAGTCTTCTATGTGATCTATCCGAACTTGGTCAATGAGTTGCTCAGCAGAGATCCCGAGTTCCTCGGCTTTCAGCATCGTCCCCGTACCGTGGGTGTCGTCGGCACATACGTAGAGGCACTCGTTGCCTAGTAACCGCTGATAACGGACCCAAATGTCCGTTTGGATGTGTTCGAGCAAATGACCGAGATGTATTGCGCCGTTGGCGTTAGGCAGCGCGCTCGTTACAAGAATTCGCCGCATGATTCAAAGATCCGACTCTTATGGTGTGCGTTTCCGTGCGAACAAAGGCACGGTTGTTGGTGGCGCACTATATAATGCTGAGTCGATTGGGGCGAGTAACTTGTATGGGGAAACCACTAGAGACCTTTCTAGATCCCATCGTGAATGTCAGTTGGCGCGAGCTTGGGGCGATCCAGCGTGCCGCGAAATTGGATGGGAAATGGCATGTCCTGATTGAGCTTGGATACCCGGTGGAAGGATTGACGAAGGCGTACGCTGCTACGCTCGAAAATTGGATGGAAGACGAAATCGTTCTGGAATTAAAATTCAGGGCGCCTCCTTCTCATGCTTTGCCTGGGGCGAGCAACGTAATTGCCGTCGCTTCGGGAAAAGGTGGTGTTGGCAAATCAACTACGGCCGTTAACTTGGCTGTGGCTTTAGATCGAGCCGGCGCAAAGGTGGGTATTTTGGATGCGGATATTTATGGGCCTAGTCAGGGAATCATGTTGGGAATTCGAGAAGGTCAGCGACCAGAAATAAGAAATGAGAACGAGTTTGTGCCGATTCGATGCCACGGTATTGAAGCGATATCCATGAGCATGCTCGTAACGGACAAAACACCGATGGTTTGGCGTGGGCCAATGGCATCGGGCGCGCTGCAGCAATTGTTGCAACAAACTGCGTGGAGTGATCTGGACTATCTCATCGTCGACATGCCACCAGGAACCGGAGACATTCAGCTGACCCTTTCACAACAAGTTTCGGTTGGCGGTGCGGTTATCGTAACAACGCCTCAAGAGATCGCGTTGGCGGACGCACGCAAGGGTATCGAGATGTTCCGTAAAGTATCGGTACCGATAATCGGCGTGGTCGAAAATTTGAGCTACTTTGTGTGCGACGGCTGCGATCGTAAACACACATTGTTCGGCGACGGAGGAGGCGAGCGGGTAGCGGCGGAGTACGGAACGTCGTTACTCGGAGAATTCCCGTTAGATCCGGCGATTCGAGAACAGACCGATGCGGGCGTGCCGATAGTCGCAATTGACGATGCTTCGCCAATGTCGATTCTCTATATGGACTGCGCGCGGCGAACCGCCGCCGCACTATGGCTGATTAGTCGAGATAAAGCGCCAACGCCAACTCTATCTATGGACGATCAATGACAATCAAATCTGATCGATGGATACGGGAAATGGCAGAGTCTCGGGGAATGATCGAGCCGTTTGAAGCGACTCAAGTACGCCGAGTCGACGGCCGACCGGTGATTTCCTTCGGTACTTCGAGTTACGGATACGACGTTAGGTGCGCGCCTGAGTTTAAGGTTTTTACGAACATTTTCTCCGCGACGGTTGATCCCAAGGCTTTTGACGATCGCAGTTTCGTTGATGTACGGGAAGATTCCTGCATTATTCCACCGAACTCGTTTGCGTTAGCGAGTACGGTGGAATATTTCCGGATACCGTCGGACGTTTTGACAATTTGCCTCGGAAAATCGACATACGCTAGGTGCGGAATTATCGTCAATGTGACTCCGCTTGAACCGGAGTGGGAAGGGAACGTGACGCTTGAGTTTTCGAATACGACGACGTTGCCGGCAAGAATATACGCCAACGAAGGGGTCGCCCAGATGCTCTTTATCCAGTCGGACGAACAGTGCGAAACTACATACAAAGATCGTGCGGGTAAATACCAGGGCCAAACCGGCGTTACGATGCCGAAAACTTGATTTATGCCTTTCAGCGACTAGCCTCTGACCGGCTATCCAAGTTCTACGTTTGCAACTCCGATGACTAAATGGCCTTTCTGTACACGGGCACCTAACGATTCGATTCGTCCTATAACAACAGCGTCATCGTTTAATTGTTCGAGTATTTTATCGACGTTCCCAGGGCGGCAAGCGATGACGAAGCCGATGCCACAATTAAAAGTTCGAAGCATCTCCAGCTCGTCAATTCCCCCTTGCTGTTGTAGCCAGTCGAAGACACCTGGCCGTTCCCAAGCACCGAGGTCGATGTCGACCACCAGGTTGCTCGAAAACATTCTTGGGATGTTCTCGATCAGTCCGCCACCAGTTATATGGGAGAGGCCCGTAACTAAGGGCACGATGGGCAATACAGAAGGTACGTATATACAAGTCGGAGCCATCAATTGATTGAGCAAGTCGTCGTTTAACGGACCAAAATCGGCCATAACGCGTCGAATGAGAGAGAACCCGTTAGCGTGTGGGCCCGAAGAAACAACGCCGATGAGAACGTCTTCAGCCGCAACAGAATCACCGGTAACGACTTCGCTTCGTTCGACGACGCCCACGCAAAACCCGGCTAAGTCGTAATCGTGACCTTGGTAGAAACCTGGCATTTCTGCGGTTTCACCCCCAACCAACGCGCATCCTGCGATCTCACAGCCAGCCGCGATGCCATTGATGACTCGCTCAGCGACGTCAACGTCTAGTTTGCTGCTGGCAAAATAGTCAAGAAATAGAAATGCTTCTGCGCCGACAGCGAGAACATCGTTAACGCACATAGCTACCAAGTCCTGACCTACACCGTCATGCATATTGTGGGTTACTGCGAGAGCAAGTTTTGTCCCGACACCGTCTGTTCCGGTTACGAGCAGGGGTTCCTGATATTTCTCCGGGAGGCTTGCGAGGGCTGCGAAACCGCCGATGCCGCCTAATAGTTCGGGTCGATGAGTCCGCTTGGCAGCATCCTTAATGCGTCGCACCAGCTCGTTTCCAGCGTCGATATCAACGCCAGCTTCTCGGTATGTGAGACCCACCGCGTCACCCCTCGCTCAAGCGCGGAAAGATTGGCGAGTTTACCAAACATTTTCGCTACACTGCTTCCGTTTGGCTCCCGATGGAGCAGTTATTTGTGAAGAGGCTTGCTTCTTTATTGGTCTTGATGTGTTCGTGTTTTGAGACACGAGCTGATGTAATCGATTGGCTTTACGATGTCGAAGTTCCGGTTGCAACACAATCCTCTTCGGATACGCGAGCTGCAGCCGCGAGGGCACTTGCTACCGTGTTGACCCGGGTAACGGGCCTAAAAGTGATACCGCGCAACCCAATGGTTACAACTGCACTAAGAAATCCAGGGCGCTTTTACGCAAGGTACCGATTTGTGCGGAAAGCGGGCGGAGCAAAGGATGCTATGGATCAGCAAACCGTACTCGAAGTCGGCTTCGACCCTCGCACTATTCAGGATCTTGTTCGGAGTGCGGCGCTGCCTATTTGGAGTGCAAATAGACCCAGCGTTTTAGCTTGGATCGTTTTAGAGGAAGACGTTCCTAGCCTTGCGGCCAGCGACGATACCACTCCATGGGTGCGAACAATTAAAGCTCGGAGCCGTGATCGGGGACTGCTCGTACAATTGCCCCTCATGGATCTTGTAGATCGCGAGCGCATTTCGGGTTCGACTGTTTCAGGGGGTTTTTCGGAGCAGATACTAGGAGCGAGCGAACGATATGGTGCTCAATACGTTCTGACTGCGAGAATATGGATGGATGGTGGAGGGCTTTGGCGTGGTGTCGGTGGGTTGATGTTTGAGGGAAGGCAAACGAACTTCGCGCATGAGGGCGAAACAAGGGATGAGGTATGCGAAAAGGTACTAGACGCCGTGGCCGACGAACTAGTGCAACGTTTCGTCGTTTTTGGCTTGCATACGGAAGGCATAAGTATTTGGGTTTCCGGGATAACTTCGGTCAGTGAGTACGGCTCGTTGTTGAGATATTTGCAATCGCTTGAGTTCATTGACCGGGTTGACGTAGCTGAGGTTTCAATCGATCAAATTCGAATCGTTGTACATACACGGTCTACATTACGTCGACTGTCTGAACTGCTCTACTCTGATGGCGTAATTACCAGAGACGCCAGCAAGAATTCTGATTTCGGCTTGAACCAATACGTATGGCGAGGTGAACAGTGATCCATCACTTACCAAATGTCATCACGTTGATACGGTTCGCACTTATTTTCCCGACTGCATGGTTTATATGGAACGGGAACTATGCTGAAGCCTTGATCCTTATGTTGATAGCAGGCTTATCGGATGGACTGGATGGTGCGCTGGCTCGGGGGTACCGGTGGACCAGTAAGTTTGGCGAGCTGGCCGATCCGTTAGCGGATAAATTGCTAGTGGGGGTGGTGTTTGTTTTGCTCGCAATTCAGGGGCATATCCCATTCTGGGTTGCCGTGATAGTGATCGGACGTGACCTGGTGATCGTGTGCGGCGCAATGACGTTCCGGCAACTGTTTGGCGCTTTAGAAATTGACCCGACGCTTGTAAGCAAAATCAATACGGGACTTCAGGTCATTTTCTTGGTCCTAACGTTGATCGATCTTTCGGACATGGAGTATCTGGCCAACCTTGCGGGACTATTGGTTGAGCCAGCGGGCATGTGGTTGGTGGCCGGCTTTTCTCTAGTTTCGGGGTTTGACTACGTTAGTACTTGGAGTCATCGCGCGATCCGCGAATGGCGAAGCCCCGATGGCAGTTAAGACAGGAAGGAGCGTGGAGTGTCGGACCAGCTTCCTCTGAAATTTCCTCTTCGCGAAGAATTTACTTTGGATCGATTTCGTGTGGGGCTCAATCGAGAATTGATCGAAACCGCCGCTTCAAATGAACGTGTTTGGATTTATGGAGAAGCGCGTGTCGGGAAGACGCATTTAGCCCAGGCGATCTGTGGGCAGAACGAGCACTCCGCATTTCTTCCTGGGAAAACTATATCGCCTTATGATGTTGATTTAGACAAATATGGTGCGTACCGACACCTGGTTATCGACGATATCGACTGTTGGTTGGGACGTCGCGATGTTGAGGAACAGCTCTTAGCACTAACAGAAACTCGGTTTGCGGCTGGCCTTGGGTTTTTAATGACCGGTTCGGGTACACCGCACCAGCTGAGTTTCTCAATCGATGATTTGGGGTCGAGGGTACGGTCGTTTCATTGCATGGAGCTCAAGGCTTTACCGGACAGTGAAAAAAGGCAGTGGCTGGTCGATGAAGTTAATGAACGAGGACTTAAGTTGCCGGACGATGTTCTTGAATATCTATTTGCGCGGGTAGGGCGTTCTCAAGCACATCTCGTAGACGTTATCGAAAAGTTGGATTTTGAATCTTTAGCTCAATCCCGAAAGTTGACCATTCCATTTGTTCGTGAGGTTTTGAAACTTTGAGCAAGGTGGTATGCACGGGCGGCGGGAGTGCGGGACACGTTGTTCCTGCGCTCCCTGTCATGGAGTACTTGATTGCTCGGAGTTGGCAAGTCGTGTACATCGGATCGAGGAGTGGCTTAGAGGAGCGATTGGTAGAACCCCTTGGTGTTGCGTTTCACTCGATTACGACCGGAAAGCTTCGCCGCTATTGGTCGATAGACAACCTGTTTGATTGTTTTCGCGTTCCGGTTGGTGTTGTTCAAGCTATTCGTATCTTGCGCAAAGAAGATCCGGATGTCGTTTTTTCGAAGGGAGGGTACGTTGCATTTCCAATTGTTGTTGCGGCATGGCTTTTTAGGATTCCTGTGGTCGCACACGAATCCGATGTATCACCGGGATTAGCCAATCGTCTTTGTTTTTGGTTCGTCAATTCTTTGTGTGTTAATTTTGATTCAACTCAGGCATCTGTTCGCCGGCTAGTTGTTACCGGTACACCAATCCGTCAAGCGCTGTTACAGGGAAACGCCGAAAGTGGTCGTGAGCGCCTAAGTTTCCGAGAGAAACAACCCATAATTCTGGTGGTTGGTGGCAGTCTTGGCGCGTTGCGGTTGAATCGGTTGATCCGTGAAGCGCTGGATCAGCTAACGGTTGAATTTAATGTCGTACATGTATGTGGACGTGGAAACGTCGACGCAACGCGCGTAAACGACAGCCGCTATCGCCAATTCGAATACGTTGATGATGGTTGGGGTGACGTCCTGGCGTGCGCAGATGTAGTTGTTTCTCGAGCAGGAGCTAATAGCGTAGTTGAACTAGTAAGCCTCAGTAAACCGAATATTCTTGTGCCGCTCCCGGCGACGGCCAGTCGCGGAGACCAAATCGAAAACGCGGAGGTTGCCCGCTCCTTAGGCTACAGTGCTGTCCTCCAGGAAGATGAACTCAATGTCGAAATGCTGACACGGACTATTCGCGAGGTCTTCTCCGATCGTAGTTCTTGGCATAAACGTCTCTCGAAATTCAGATCGAAGGATTCGCTGGCGTTGATTATTTCCGAAATCGAAAGGGCAATAGCTAATGTCGATTGATATTCGGTTGGGAACGGTGATCAAATCGCGCGTTTGCGCCACACGGTAGAGAGGAAACCCAACTTCCGATGTATCGAATACGCACCTTCGATAATATCGCTGAGCGAGGCATAGCCGCGTTCGCCGCGGACAAGTTTCAGGTGGATGAGGATTTAAAGAGCCCTCATGCGATCTTATTGCGAAGTCACAATTTGACAATTGACGAATTGGACACGTACGTCGCCGCAGTCGCTAGAGCCGGCGCCGGAGTAAACAACATCCCCGTTGATGTTTGTACCGAACGCGGCATCGTTGTCTTCAACACGCCCGGGGCTAATGCCAATTCGGTTAAAGAGATAGTTCTTGCTGCTTTGTTACTTTCTGTTCGGGACATCGTTGGAGGTATGCGATTCGTTCGAACGCTCCAAGATGTCAAAGAAGAAATTGACGTCGGCGCCAAAGTGGAATTGGAAAAAAGACGGTTCAGAGGTAGGGAACTGACTGGTCGGACGTTAGGAGTGGTAGGTCTTGGGTCCGTTGGTTCTCTAGTGGCTAAGGCTGCGCTGGACCTTGGTATGGATGTTGTCGGTTACGACCCAGCTCTATCCATCGATGCGGCTTGGCGTCTTCCAAGCGCGGTGGTACGCATGGAGAATTTATCGAGTCTTTTTTCTCGCTCGGAGCTAGTTTCTTTGCATGTGCCGGCAAATCCAGAGACAAGCTCAATGATCAATGCCGAGACGTTGGCGAGCTTTCGGCCGGGTACCGCGTTATTGAACTTTGCTCGCGAAGAAATTGTCGACGTTCCGGCCGTTGTCAATGCGCTCGATACTGGAATTCTGTCGTACTACTTTACTGATTTTCCAAGTTCGCTTCTAAGTGGACACGAACGGGCGCACGCAATGCCGCACCTAGGCGCGTCGACAACCGAAGCCGAAGAAAATTGTGCGGTGATGGCAGCGCGTCAACTCGATACGTTTTTACGATATGGAAATATCGAGAACTCGGTCAATTTTCCCACAATTTCTATGGAACCCAGTGAAGGACACCGAATCGGAATCTCGAATAAGAATGTCGCCGGTTCACTTGGCGAGTTGTTATCCGTGCTCGCTGATCGTCAGATTAATGTCATTGATTTGATCAATAAAAGTCGCGGCGAGATTGCCTACAACTTGATCGACATCGCGGATCCACCAAGCGAGCCAATGCTTTCCGACCTTTTAGCCATTGAGACGGTCATTGGTGTGCGCGCGATGCCAAATGAGCTTGTCTAGTGAAGGGATTTGAGCGCTTCTTTTGACGGTCCACAAATCGCCCTGGTTCCATTACTTCTAGCGCCTGCTTATCTATGGGAGGGAGTTCTCCAACGAGACTACTGGCGATAGTTTCGGCCGCCAGCAATGAACTTGTGGTGGCGGAGCTCCCATAACCGAGGCTGAGCCACAATGTCTCCGCTGCCTGACCAATGATCGGGGCTCGGTCAGAAGTAACGCAACGCCATCCCCGGTAACGTTGCACCCACCGAAATAGCGCGTGTCCGAACAGCTTCCTTAATCGTGTGCGATTGATATGAGTAGCGGCGCTTGGGTCCCATATACCGTGTTCGTAGGTAGACCCTGACGTCAATATTGAAGGAGTTGATGGGATCACGTATCCATCGTCGACAACGGTCGTTCTTAACGGATCGGACCCAGATAGCGATCTAAAGAGATCGATTTGTCCAGGCACCGCCATGATCTCGAGTGGAGGTAGTCGTAACCGCTGGGGAATTGTTGTCCCCGTTGCAATTACGGTCGGTAGAGATAAATCTTGGCTTAGTACGCCCTTGATCAGTTCGATCCGTGGGTGGCTAATTAGTTTTCTACAAAGGTCCGGAACACTAACGACGGTTGATTTAAAGAAATAAACCGCGGGCCCGGGCAAGATGGTGCCTGCTATATCTGATGCCTCGTCTGCCCGGACAAATCGGACCCAATCGCCAAGCGTTTCTGTCATCGAGAGCAGTTGGGCGTGTGTCGTGTTTGGGCCCTGAAGCTGAAGTAAGCCGTTGGACTCGGAGCTTAGGATCGAGGCAATCAAAGGTACTGAGAAAGTGTATCCCTGTACGCGGCGGTTCGCGTCTGGAGATCGAGGGTCGGACAGACGCACGTGAGTGATGGCAGATGGAACGCTCGACGTCGATTGGGCGACCTTGCCAGTAGGATCAAGCATGGTGACATTGATTCCTTTTTTCGCGAGCGCGTTTGCTGCCGCGCATCCGGCGAGCCCGGCGCCCGCGACCACGGCCTCAGATGGAGGAAAGCGCGGTTTGAACCGGGGTGTTGTTAACCAGCCGCATAGAGTATGGCGTTTATCGGGCAAACTGCTTATGCGCTCTACACGGAAACCACTCCTTTGTAAGACTCGTCGGATGCTTCCTGCGGAAGAGAAAGTAGTAACGGTCCCGCCTGCATTTGTGCGGGTGTGCAATCTCGAGAGCAGCGATTCTTGCCACATGTCCGGATTGCGGTCCGGGGAGAACCCATCCAAGAACCAAGCGTCTACACCTCGTTGGTCTCGCTCGAAAAAGTCTCTAAGACCAGTAGCCACCTCTCCCACGTATAGCGAGAGTTCGATATCCCCGCCCTTGAAGAATCGACGGTGCCAACCGGTAACAGCGGGAGGATATTGGTTCCATAGTTGGTCGACGAACGGTAAGGATTTTCTCCAGGTTTGTCCGACCTTTTTAAGATCACGTAGTGTCAATGGGTGTTTTTCAAAGCTTACGAACCGAAGTCGGGTCGGCTTGCAGCATCGTCTAAGGAACTCCGTTGCAGTGACCACGAAGTTCAAGCCCGTTCCGAAACCGAGTTCAACCACCGTAAAAATAGGGTCCCGACCCATCCGTTCGACTAGTTTTGCTGGTTCCAAGAAAACGCGGCAGCTGTCGACGGAGCCACCTGTCGAGAAGTAGATGTCCTCATAGCGCGGCGAAAATACTCGCCCATCGCGAATTTCAATTAAGGCTGGTTCGATTACGGTGATATCGGTCGCGCGGGATTTTGAATCCATTCGCTCCATGATCCGGGATACAAGGCTGGCTCTGGCAAACCAGCGAGTAGGATAGCCATGATGTTTTGGGTTGCCGAAACCCCCGAACCGCAATAACAAACGACATCCAGATCGTCGCTAAGCGCGTTGAATTGGGAGCTCTGCGTGTCGAACTTCCCGTCGGTTGATAAATTGGCCTCGTAGGGTCGACATAGAGCGTAGGGAATGTGTCCGGCTTTGGTGTCGATAGGCTCGACTTCACCGCGAAATCTCTCGGCTGCCCGCGCATCGATCAGTGTGTAGCTTTGATTTTGTATGTCCTCCGCTGAAACGGTACGGGTGAGCGAAGATTTGGCTACGAATTGGGATCTCTTTTGCTTCGGAACGTCTGTAGACAAACTCTTGCCAAAGCTAAGCCAACTACCCAAACCGCCATTTAATACTTTGATTCGCTTAATCCCCACCCAACGAGCCATCCACCAGAATCGACAGGCGTAGACGTTGTCGTTTGAGTCGTAAGGAACGAGCAACGTGTCGTGGGTGATACCCCAGCAACTTAAAAGGTCCACGAATGATTGGCGTGTAGGTAGTGGATGCCGACCGCGCGTGCCGGGCGGAGCAGAGAGATCGGTGTTTAGATCCGCGAAAATGGCGCCAGGTAAGTGACCGCGAGAATATTCCTTTTGGCCCCAGTAAGGATCATCAAGCTTGGCGCGACAGTCGATGGGCACACAGTTTTCGATTCCGATTATTCGCGTTAGTTCGTTCACTTCGATGAGTAGTTCGCCTTTACGCATGGACAATACCTGGCAAGAAAAGCGGACTGTTCGTTGTTCCTAACCGCGACATTGTTAGGGTTACCGGATAGTGACTCATTCTGCACTCAGTAGTAATTGGCGGTTCAAGTTGTCAAAATGCACCTGCCGGATCGTTTCCGCAGGAGTCCTGAATGAGTCTTCCCGATTGGTGGTATGGGATTGTAGGATTGAATCCTTGGGTGGCAATTCTTTACACCCTCGTTGTGACCCACGTTACCATCGTTTCAGTAACCGTGTATCTGCATCGGTTCTCGGCTCATCGAGCGTTGGAGTTGCATCCTGGTTTGCAACATTTCTTTCGGTTCTGGCTCTGGTTGACGACGGGGATGGTGACTGTTGAGTGGACAGCGATTCACCGTAAACACCACGTTACCACGGAGACAGAAGAGGACCCTCATAGTCCACAAATACATGGGTTGCGAGCTATTTTGTTCCGCGGTACAGAGTTCTATCGAGCGGGAGCAACGGCCGACACCATCGATCGCTACGGCAAGGGAACGCCGGAGGATTGGATAGAGAGAAACGTCTATTCGAGATTCTTGTTCACGGGCATTGTCATTGTTGCCGTCGCCGATATCGTTCTCTTTGGAAGCATTGGAATTGTGGTCTTCGGAGTGCAAATGTTGTGGATACCGTTCTTCGCAGCCGGGGTAATCAATGGCGTTGGCCATGTCTGGGGTTATCGGAACTTCGAGTGTCCGGACGCAGCGACGAACATTGTTCCCTGGGGGATCCTTATAGGTGGCGAGGAACTGCACAATAATCATCACACCTACCCGAATTCAGCCAAGCTATCCGTTCGACCTTGGGAATTTGATTTGGGTTGGTTTTGGATACGTTGTTTTCAGACGTTGGGTCTTGCTAAACCGCTTTATACGGGCCCAGTGGTTGAAAGAGTAAAGGGTAAGAACCAGATTGATATGGACACCACTTGGGCAGTGTTAAACGATCGTTTTGAGATTATGGCTCGTTATGCGGAAGCGGTGGTGGGGCCCCTCGTGGAGGAGGAGTATCGTCGGGCTGATCGAGCCACGAGACAAATGTTGAAAAGAGCAAAGTCCATGCTTTGTCGTGAGGAGACGCTGATTAAGGAAGTAGAACGACAGCGCATCTCCCGTATTGTGGACAACATCCCCGTGTTGGCGACTATCTATG
>PBGU01000035.1 GCA_002719135.1 Gammaproteobacteria bacterium | reverse complement strand
GATGGCGGCAAAGTGGTTCGTCGTTGGCGCCCGCAATGCGCCTCTGAGGTCCACGGTGACATCGCGATCGGCCCGCTGAGTGGCGACCGCGTAACGGCAGATCGCTGAGCAATAGCCAAGAATTCGATGGGCGGTCTCGACGGTTCCCCTTTTTTCAATTCGACGTAAAACTTCAAGTACGTCGGTTGGCGTGATTGACGAGATGGGAATGGACCCGAGCGTTGGGTAAACCCAAGTCTCCAAGCGACTAAGAACCTTTTTCGAGTGACTTTCGGCCCATTGAGTTTTTGTGGCAAACCATTCGCGGGCAACGCCTTCGACCGAAGTCCCGAGCTCCCGTTTGGTTTTCTTTCTTTCTTGTGCGGGATCTACGCCGTCCGCTACCAAAGTGCGGACTTCTGCAAGTCGCGAACGTGCCTTTTTGAGACCAACGTCGGGGTAGACCCCAAGGCTCAAAGCCTTTTCGCGACCCGCGACCCGGTACTTGAATCGCCACCATTTGGAGCCGTTGGGGTTGACCAGCAACAGGAGGCCATTGCCGTCATACAACTTGTACGGTTTTTCGCGCGATTTGGCTGTTCGGATGGCGACGTCCGTAAGCGACACGCTTACCCCCAGGAACGTTGACTTACCCCCTAGTCTACCCCGGGGATAGTCCGGCACGCAACGGACTTAATCGACTGAAGAAGTACTTTAACCTATTGTTTTATAAAGTAAAGTAGTATGACCTCGTATCTCCTGGGATGTTACCGTACTCTAATTTGGTGGAGCCAGGCGGGATCGAACCGCCGACCTCTACAATGCCATTGTAGCGCTCTCCCAGCTGAGCTATGGCCCCAGAGAAGGCTCGCGGATCTTACGTGCGTGCCGAATAAAGTGTCAACGCGATCGTCGACCCTCACTTCACACCGGCAATATCCTTGATGTAATCGGCTTGTTCTCGTGTGATGGGTTCGAACTTTCCGAGAACGCACTTGGGTCCTACACGACGCATGCCCATGTTCATATCAATAAAGAAAATACGGTCGTGTTCACAAACCTGCCGTGAGCGCTGCTCAACGCCAATCCGATATTGACTGTATAGCTTCCCCGCACATTGATCTCCATGTTTCCAGTGGTTCAACCACGCTTGTTTTCGACCACCATAGAAAATGACCCGGCGTTCATCGATCATCTCGATCTTGTCGTAGCGATTCGACCAAATGCAGCGCCTAGATTCGCCGTAATCTTCATCGTCCAAAGCTGTGTTGAGTATCTCCTGAACCTCGATGTCAATGCGTTCTCGTCGTTCAGATGCGGTTTCCTTTGCCGAGGTTATGGGGGTGGTTCTCGACTCATTTTCTTCGGTAGCTGCGAACGTTCCGAGCGTAGTAATAAGCACCCAGGGTACCCATGTGCAATAGCGATACACCGTCATCCATCCAGTTCCTGAAAAGCGCGTTCTAATCGTCGCGTTTCCTTTTTTGAAAGCCCACCCAACGCATCGATTGCTGTTCGAATACGCGTCCGGGTTAGATCCGATCCGAGAAACGCCATGGAATCAAACAGAGGCAGGGAAATTTCACGTCCCGAAACGGCGACAAACAGCGGAAACAAAAAATCTCGGAATTTCACGTCCATGGCTTCCGCTAAAGACTTCAACTCCTCAAACAAGTCGTCCCGTTGCCAAACACGCGTCCGCTCCAGCGTTCGTAGTACGTGATCAAGGATTCTTAGGCAGTCGGACTCACCCAGGCCCTTGTGCACAAAACTCGCTCGAGTAATCTCGGCTCGCTCACCGAGAAGGTAGTCCACTTGCGGTAATAGATCGATGAACCGTTCCGTGCGTTCCTGAATCAGCGGCACAAGCTCCTCGAGCCGCGCGCGATTGATCGCCCAATCTGCGACCCGATCCATGAACGCCGACGACGACAGACCTCTTATGTATTGACCGTTCAACCAGTTCAATTTTTCCGTATCAAATACAGGCGCGCCGGTGGACATTCGATCGACGTCAAGGGCCTCGACCATTTCATCAAACCCAAATATCTCTCGTTCGTCAGGCATCGACCAACCCATCAGGGCAAGGTAGTTCAGCAGCGCCTCAGGAAGGTAACCGCATCGCTGATAGTAATTAATGCTCGTCGGATTGCGACGTTTTGACATCTTCGTTTGATCCGAATTCCTCAATAGCGGCAGGTGGTAGTGACTCGGCATGTCCCAACCAAAGTATTGGTATAGGAGAACGTGTTTAGGCACCGAGCTAATCCACTCTTCGCCGCGTAACACGTGCGTGATGTCCATCTGATGATCATCCACGACGACAGCAAGGTGGTACGTCGGATAACCATCCGATTTAACGAGCACCTGCATGTCCACTTGCTGCCAAGGAATCGTGATAGCTCCGCGCAACCCATCTTCGAAGGTGCACTCGCCGTCATCCGGTACCCGTAGCCGGATGACATGCGCTTCGCCACTTTCGACGCGACGCACCTTGTCTGACTCATCCATACCTAGGCAGTGGCCGTCATAACGAGGGGTCTCACCAGCCGATTGCTGTGCGCGGCGAAGTTCAGCTAAGCGCGCCGTACTACAAAAACAGTGAAACGCCTGTCCACGTTCGACTAACTCGGCTGCGTGCTTGGTGTAGTGATCCAACCGGTCGCTTTGGCGATAAGGTCCATAAGGACCGCCAATATCTGGACCTTCGTCCCACTCAAGACCCATCCAACGGAGTGCATCGAAAATCACCTGCTCCGATTCAGTCGTACTTCGCGCTTGATCCGTATCCTCAATGCGTAAAACAAACTGTCCGCCATGCTTCTTCGCGAAGGCACAATTGAAGAGCGCCATATAGGCTGTGCCAAGGTGCGGATCACCTGTTGGAGATGGAGCAACGCGCGTACGAACGGTCATGGAGCACTCACTCTAGGTACGGGGATTATACAACCGCTAAAGCGATCATTTGGGACGTACGAACTCGGAGTCGAGCTCAGAAAATCGGGCTTAGGACATTCCCACGGTGCGCAGGCCGGGACGGCTGTGAACGGCAGATAGGTGACTGTTATCTGCGCTAACCAATTCCCATGAATCCGGTTGCAGTAGCACCGCACGTGCAAGTTCATTATTTAACGTGTGACCCGACATATAGCCTTCAAATGCTGCGAGCAGGGGCAAACCCAGAAGATACAGATCGCCAACCGCATCCAGCAACTTGTGTTTCGCAAACTCATCGACATATCGCAGGCCTTCTTCGTTCAAGACGCAGTCATCACTGACGCCAACGGCATTCTCTAGGCTCGATCCTAAGCAGCGATCGATCGCGTGGGCTCGGGGTAAATCATCGATGAGGCCAAATGACCGTGCTCGGCTCAAATCGTCACGGTACGAGTCACGAGTAAAATCGAGTTCAACCCGTTTCGGGTAACGGTTGTAAACTGGATGATCTGCGACGAACGTATACGCACCCTTGAATCCGTCGTACGGAGAGAGCGTTGCTATCGCGTCGCCTTGCGCGACGGTGAGTTCTTGGGTTATTCGGATAAACTTTCGTGGAACCGATTGGGCGCGCGCGCCAACACTCTCGATCAGTTTGACAAATGGGCCGGCGCTGCCGTCCATGATCGGAACTTCATTACCCGACAACTCGATCACCGCGTTATCAATCGCAAGGCCACAGAACGCGGACATCAAGTGTTCTACGGTCGAGATATTGCTTCCGGCCTCACTGATACTTGTCGATAGCAGAGTATTAGAGACATTTTGGGCTAACGCGGCGACGGCGACGTCGGGGCAATCGGCTCGAACGAACCGAATGCCCGTGTTCGCCTCGGCAGGACGTAGCGTCATACGCACTTTATTGCCAGAGTGCACGCCGATTCCGATGGCGTGCGCCGACTTCCTGAGTGTTTTCTGACGCAGCATTGGGCTACCCAATCAACTAGTCGCAACCCAATATACAACGAAAATCAAAGAAAATGGAAGAAAAATGGAGAAAGGATGAAATCTTTTCGTTAGACCCACTGGGTCAAATTAAGCGTCTGCTGCTACCGTTCCTTGAGCAAAATTCGGATGTAACCGAAGCACATTTCGATCAAAATACTGCGCCCGAGAATCGCAAAAGCGACGAACAGTATGCGTGAAAGACATCGGAAACCTGCAAGAATTTAGCGACAAACTTTTGTGTGTCGCGCCCATGATGGCGTGGACTGATCGGCACTGTCGGACATTTCATCGACTCATCGCGCCGCACGCGTGGCTCTACACCGAGATGATCATTGCCGACGCGATATGTTTTGGTCGGACGTCTCGATTACTCGAGCACGGCGATCACGAGCAGCCGGTGGTACTGCAGCTCGGTGGGAACGATCCGCTCATATTGTCCCAAGCCGCCCTCGCAGCTGAAACGAATGGATTTGATGCCATCAATCTAAACGTTGGTTGCCCATCCGACCGAGTTCGCCAAGGCGCTTTTGGTGCCTGCTTGATGCTGCAACCCAAACTGGTCGCCGAGTGCATCAAACACATGTGCGATGCGGTCTCGATTCCCGTTACCGTGAAATGCCGTCTCGGCGTCGACAATCACGCGAGCTACGGAAAGTTGGCTGACTTCGTCGGATACGTGAGTGAGGCCGGCGCCAGACTAATTGTCGTGCATGCTCGCAAAGCGATTTTGACGGGTTTAACTCCGGCACAAAACCGAGATATTCCTCCGCTTGACTACAGTCAAGTCAGACAACTGAAGAGCGACTTTACCTCCCTTTCGATCGTTCTGAATGGTGGTCTGAACGACACAGCAACGGTGAAGGAGGTCCTTAGTTGGGCCGACGGTGTGATGATAGGCCGCGCCGCGTATCGAAATCCGGTTTTTCTCCGTGAACTCGACGCCGGGCTCTACCCCGGGAAACATCGCGACAATTTCCAATCCCTTCTCAACCAGTACATGGCTTACATGGAACGCGAGTTACACCAAGGTACCCGACTCCATGAGATGACCCGGCATTTATTCGGTCTCTTCAGCGGATTGCCAGGTGCACGCCAATATCGGCGCTATTTATCGGAGCACGCGCGCCTCAGGGACGCAGGCGTAGAAACGTTCGTTCGCGCTTGCTCTGAAGTCGAACGTAGGGCCGCGTAATGTTCGAACGCCTCAAAGGCGTGTTTGCTCAGGAACCAATTTCCGACGTCGAAACGGAAAACACCACCGTACCACTCGCCGCTGCAATGCTACTTCTTGAAGTCGCCTGGGCCGATCACGAACTCGAAGACAGGGAGCTGGAACAAGTCAAAGTCGCGCTCGAGTCAATGTACGAAATCGATCAAGATCAAGTCGCGGCGATCATCGACCGTGCGCGCGCCGATCACCAAAACAGTACCGGCGTTTTTCCTTTCACCCGATTACTAAACGAACGGCTCGATCGTTCTGAACGTAACGCACTGCTAGTCCATCTGTGGAGGGTGGCTAATTTCGAGGGCGACAAAGAGCATTATGAAGAACACGTCATCCGTAAAATTACGGACTTGCTCTATCTAAACCATTCCGACTTCATTGCTGCCAAACGCGAAGTTCAAAACAAAATCTGAGATTAGCGATTTATCCAACTCCCTCGAGCGGAAATTGCTTTAACGCAATCCAGCTTCCATCTCCAACGGCTCAAACTCTCGTTCGAGCCGCTTCTCCGAAACTTTTTCCCGAGCACCAACAATTTGACTAAATAACACGATCCTATATTCCTCTATCAGAAACCGGAGTCGGACAAGCGCATCTTCGTTCCCACCCAGGTCCGTTAAGCGTTCGTATCGAACCTGCCACCCCGCTATGATTTCGGAGTTGTTTTCGTCCTTCCCTACTTTCCCTTGAAGATGATCGATGCGGTAACGCAAACCATCGAGGTAGCGGATGAGATCGGGAAGTCTGTCGTACGGCGTTGTCGATAGAAAGTTGTGGGGGACCAGCCCTAACAACTGTTCTTGCATATCGCGGCGTGCACGGGCAAAGGTCTTCGATGATAGGTCGTCAACTTCGCGTGCCGTATCAAAGCGCCGGGCCACAATGGCGCGAACCCGTGCAATTAACTCGAAATAAGTTTCAACCAGTTGTCCTCTTCGGTCTTTAAGACGTTCTTCAAACGCCTCGCGCGATCGAGGAATATCGCTGCCTTGGAAGTAAGCGACCCAAGCAGTGTTTTGGAGAACCTCATCGACGAGTTGATCTCGCGTACCAAGAGTCGCGTACTGGAGGAGGAGCAGCGTTTCTTTATCAATCTCCTTACGGATGTATCGGACGGACTGGCGTTCACCCAGCAGAGCCAGTCGGCAAAGACCCTGACGATTGGAACGTTGTTGCTGTTTCTGGTCAGAATCCAGACGAAAATCGACGCTCTCCTTCTGGTCAACCAGTACTGGATACACTGACAACTGCTCCCCAGATTCGTCCAAAACCATCGACTCTGGGAGCCCCATATCTGGAAACATCGTAAGGCCCGTCATCTCAAATTTTGCCCGCAAACCATCGTCCATGCGTTGCTCGAGACGGACGAGGAGGCGAGACTTTAAAGCTTCCACGTCTCGGTCTTGGTCAATCAGTCCATGCTTGTTATCAAGCACTTGAACGTTCATGCGCAGAAATGGCGGCAACCGATCAATATTCCATTCGGACACAGGAATTTCGATGTCAAAACGCTCTCGCAATATTTGAGCGAACGCCAAAAGCAAGCGTCCGCGACGGTACCGATCCACTCGTATCAAGGAAGGAAAAACGGTCGCCACACGATCCGGAACGGGTGCAAGTTGCTTCCGCCTACGTTTGGGCAACGCCTTAATCAGTTCAACGCACTTCTCTTCGAAAAATCCGGGTACCAGCCAGTCAAGGGCGTCTTGTTGTATTTTGGCGAGTAGTCCCAACGGTACTTCGATCGAAACACCATCATCATCGGTCCCCGGCGCAAAGCGATATCGAACGGACACCGCAATGCCATCAATATCGATTTGCCCAGGAAATTCGCCTTCTGACGGGAAAAAGTCAGCGATCCGCAACAGATCGTCTCGGGTCATGATTAAACGATCGCGTTGGACCGAATCAACATTTCGATACCACTCCTCGAAAGACCGGGTGCTAATGGCTTCCAAAGGCAATCGTTCCTCGTAGAACGCGCACTGCGCTTCATCACTCGCGAGTAGATCGGTGCGCCGGCCCTTTGCCTGTACCTCCATAATTTCGCTCACCAATTCACGATTGCGATCAAGAAATGGCGCATCAATCTGTGGACTCGACGCAACTAGTGCGTGACGGATAAATAGCTGTCGGCAGATCGCAGGATCAATGCGACTGTATGGAACCCGCCGATTTTCGACTACGGGCACGCCATAGACGACGGCACGTTCACGGGCAATCACCTCGCCGCGTTTTTCATCCCATCCCGGCTCGCCATACGTTCGGCGGATCAGGTGCGGTGCCGCTTGTTCGATCCATCTGGCCTCGACCTGGGCATTACAGCGCGCGTAGGTTTGATGTGTCTCCGTTATTTCCGCCGCCACCAGCCACTTCGGACGCTTCGAGGCCAGGACCGAACCCGGGAACACACGAAACGTCAGGTTACGCGGACCTGCATAGTTTCCTTTTTCGGTCTTCAAACCGATAAAACTAAGCGAACCAGCCAATAGGGCCCTGTGGACGCTCGCGTAGTCAGCCGCTTTTTTGTTTGTGCGCAAACCGAGGTCCCGACACGCCAACAACAACTGACGGTGTAAGGCTCGCCATTCACCCATCCGATTAGGCGACAAGAAATTTTGTTCCATTGCTCGACGGTATCCACTGCGGGTCGCGTCCTCCCGCACCGCGTTGGCCCACGCCCATAGATTCACAAATCCGAGAAAATCCGATGCTTCATCCACAAAACGTTCGTGCGCTTTGTCGGCTGCCGCTTGCCTATCTAAGGGACGCAAGCGTGGGTCTTGGACGGCGAGCGCGGCGACGATGATCAACACTTCCGCCAAACTCCGGCAGTGATGTGCCTCGATCACCATGCGTGCAAGCCGAGGATCAACGGGCAACCGCGCCATCATGTTGCCTTTCTCGGTCAGCTTGTCGTCGTCGAGCGCTTGTAATTCATGCAACAAACGCACCGCATCATTGACCGCTCGAGGATCGGGCGGATCCATGAACGGGAACGTCCCGACATCGCCCAGGCGAAACGCGCGCATCTGCAGGACCACGGCAGCTAGGTTTGTTCGCCCGATTTCCGGGTCGGTGTACAGCGGGCGACTGTTGTAATCAGCTTCCTCATACAGTCGATAACAGACGCCGGGTGCAATCCGGCCGCAGCGACCCTGTCGTTGATCCGCGCTTGCCTGGGAAATCGGCTCGATAGGAAGTCGTTGAAGCTTGGAACGGAAGCTGTATCGACTTACCCGGGCCTCACCCAAATCGACAACGTAGCCGATGTTGGGGACCGTAAGACTGGTTTCCGCGATGTTCGTCGCTAAAACAACCCGTTGTCGTCTTCCCGGCTCGAATATTCGTTTCTGTTCGCGCGGTGGCAACCGAGCGTACAGCGGCAGCACTTCGTATTGGTCACGAAATTGCCGGTTAATCCATCTCGACCAATCGAGAATGTCTCGTTCACCCGGTAGGAACATCAAGACGTCACGAGGTCCCGTCGTTTTTTCAACCCGAATTTCCGCGAGACACGTTTGCAATGTCTCTTCAAGACTTTCGCTGACCGGCCGGTATCTAGTCTCCACTGGATAGCCCCTGCCGCTTACGCTCACAATCGGCGCATCGGAAAAATGGTGAGCGAAGGCGTCAACATCGATGGTCGCACTCGTTATCAACACTTTCAGGTCGCTACGCCGCTCTAATAATCGCTTTAGGTACCCCAATAAAAAATCGACATTTAGACTGCGCTCATGAGCCTCATCGACGATGATTGCGTCGTACGCGTTAAGGTCACGATCGGATCGTATTTCGTTCAACAACAGCCCGTCGGTCATGACTTTAATTAAGGTGTTTTTGTTCCACTTATCGTCGAAGCGAACGGCATAACCAACTTCGTTTCCTAAGGAAGTGGAAAGTTCAGCGGCAATGCGTTGCGCCACCGTCCTCGCGGCGAGACGTCTCGGCTGCGTATGACCGATCATGCCGCGTCTGCCTAGGCCTGCCGCTAGGCAAGTTTTGGGGAGCTGTGTGGTTTTACCCGACCCTGTCTCTCCTGCAACGATGACCACAGGATTCGCACGGATCAGCTCAACGATCGAATCGCAATGCAAGCTTATCGGCAGTTCAGGAGGGTAAGAAACCGCCGGCACCGCCGATCCGCGGCGGGCCAGTCGCTCAACGGATCCAGCCCAGCGAGTCTTTACACGACCACTAACCTTTCCATTGTTGACGGCCCGCGCAATATCCAGGGCATCTCGGGCCATCACGGAATTGGGGTCGAATGCGCGGGCTTTGACCATGGCGCACGAGTATTCCTCTCGTTAGACGATCGATACTGCTTTGTTATTTGGACAGAAGATTCATGCCTTCTTCAAGGCCACGAATCGTCAGGGGGAACATGCGCCCTTCAACCAATTCTTGGGTCATCGCAACGGACGTCGAATACTCCCAAGTCTCTTGGGGCGTTGGATTAATCCAGACGATCTTGTCGTACCAACCCATAAAGCGTGAAATCCAAATGGCACCCGCTTCTTCATTCCAGTGCTCGACGCTACCCCCTGCATGGGTAATTTCGTAGGGTGCCATCGTTGCATCTCCAACAAACACGACTTTGTAGTCACCAGCATATTTGTTGAGAATTTCCCAGGTGGGAATTCGTTCACTCATCCGTCGACGGTTGTCCTTCCACATGGACTCGTAAACAAAGTTGTGAAAGTAATAACTTTCGAGATGCTTAAACTCCGTCCGTGTCGCAGAAAAGAGCTCCTCACAGACTTTCACATGGGCGTCCATCGAACCGCCGATGTCAAAAAATGTCAGTACTTTGATGGTATTACGACGTTCCGGACGTAGTCGAATATCCAACATGCCACCGTTGTGGGCTGTCTTACGAATCGTTGTATCAATATCGAGTTCATCCTCGCGACCGGTGCGAGCGAATTTTCTTAATCGACGCAACGCCATCTTGATATTTCGGGTACCCAGTTCCACCGAGTCGTCCAGGTTCTTGTACTGTCGTTCGTCCCAAACCTTCTTCGCTTTCTTCTTCTTGCCTTTTCCAAGACCCCCGGGGCCTTTCCGCCCGTCGCGTTCTGCATCACCCTCATCACCATCTTTTCCTTCTTGGGCTTCTTCCTCCGCTTTCTTGGCCTCTTCTTCCTTTGCCTTCTGAAACGCCTCAATCAACTTTTCGAGGCCACCCAGCGATTCCAATTGTTTCAACTCTTCGGCCGTGAGGGATTTTTCGAATTCACGACGGAGCCATTCGTCGGGTATCAAGGACTCGAGCATTCCGTGTAGGTCTTCAAGGCCCTTGAAATACGCACTAAATGCCCGATCGAACTTGTCGTAGTTCTTTTCGTCTTTTACGAGGCATGTCCGAGAAAGAAGGTAAAAATCATCAATATTTGCATAGACCACTCGAAACTCCATGGCCCGTAGTAGATCCATGAGTTCCCGAATGGTCACGGGAAGTTTGTATTTTCGAAGCGTCAGAAAAAAGTTAATCAGCATCGGTTCTTCAAACCCCTTTCAGCTTCAGCCTCTGGTTAGCCGCGACTATCACGTCGATTCATAAATGCCAATCGCTCTAACAGATGCACATCCTGTTCATTTTTCACCAACGCTCCGTATAGCGGTGGAATGGCTTTGCTTGGATCTCTATTGGTGAGAATCTCGTCGGGAATATCATCGGCCATAAGCAGTTTTAGCCAATCGATCAGTTCAGACGTCGACGGTTTTTTCTTGAGGCCAGGAACCTTCCGGACATCAAAAAAGATGTCCATCGCCTCTTTCACCAGGTCATGCTTGATCTCAGGAAAGTGCACCTCAACGATCTGCTGCATCGTCTCCCGATCCGGGAAATTAATGTAGTGGAAGAAACACCGCCTCAGAAAAGCGTCCGGCAACTCTTTCTCGTTGTTCGACGTGATGACGACGACGGGCCGAGTTATCGCAGTGATAGTTTCTTGCGTCTCGTATACATAGAACTCCATGCGATCCAGTTCCTGCAGCAGATCGTTTGGAAATTCGATGTCTGCTTTATCGATCTCGTCGATGAGCAGTACGACCTTTTCCTCCGAGGCAAAGGCGTCCCACATTTTCCCGCGCTTGATGTAGTTACGGATGTCCTGAACCCGGTCGTCGCCAAGCTGGGAATCTCGCAGCCGACTCACGGCATCGTATTCGTACAGGCCCTGGCTAGCTTTGGTCTGCGATTTGATATGCCACTGAATCAACGGCACTCCGAGAGTATTGGCAATCTCTTCAGCGAGCAAGGTCTTGCCTGTTCCCGGTTCTCCCTTCACCAGTAACGGCCGTTCTAGTTTTACGGCAGCATCGACCGCCATGGAGAGCTCATCGGTTGAAATATAAGTATCTGTACTATCAAAGATCATGCAGCGTCCCGAGACTTAACGTTGGTGATTGAATGCTGAGGCAGCGCGTACTTTATCCACGCGCCTACGGCGACGCAACCGACGAGCGCTCCTCACTCCTTCCACTTGATCGATTTTGACCGAACAAGGCGACTTGATCCGCCACCAATCTGCTTACGTATATATAGACCGACAAAAACAACAAGGACGGCCAGCGTGGGAAAGAATAGAACCGTCGCTGGGGTCGAAGCGTCCGCTCCTCGTTCTAAGAATAGGCGGAACAGGAGCGCAATGAACGCCGGCGCATATTCACTCTCATTCAACGCAAGAGGGGTTAACGCCCAAACAAGTACGAGACTGGCCGTTAAGCCGGCGAACAACCCATATCGACGCAATGACCTCCACATGAGCCACGCGAGAACCCCGCCCGCCGACGCCAAGACAAACCACGCTACAACATACGACATCTATTCAAACCCATTTCACGATTTGCCAGGCAAGATCATCCAGATGAACGTTTTTCTCAGACACCACATTGCCGTACACGCTGACCCCTGACCGACGAATTTCGTCTCGATTCCCAGCAATGAGGGGATGCCACTCATAAAGCGGACGACCCTCATCCAATAATCGGTACGCACAGGTTTTGGGCAACCACGAGAGATCACTAACCGAATCCGGGTCGAGCCGTACGCAATCCTGAACCAGGCTGTGGCGCTCGGGATAACGGCTGCAACGGCAGCTCTCCATTTCAAACAGGCGACAAACAACAGACGTTGTACCAACCGCGCCTGTCTCCGTATCTTCGAAGCGAATCAAACAACACTGACCGCAACCGTCACACAACGATTCCCATTCCGTTTGATTCAGCTCACCAAGTCTTTTGGTTTCCCAGAACGGCTTACGATTCGCCACGCGAGCGCTCCTCGAGCGTTGGCGGAAGCTGCAGGTAGAAGCCTTGGGTCGCGATCGCCTCGAGTACTAGTTTGGCATCGACACGCGCCAACGATCGATTCGCAGCAAGTTTAAAGCGCATGACCTCAACCGGTCTCCCGAATCTTTTCAACAGATCCTCTGGCAACGCCATCGGGTCACGCGTTTCATCGACATACAAATACATGTCAATTACACGCTTGCTGCGGTACACCGCAACGTCACGAGCTGTCATCAACCAAGTTGTCCTGAAAGGACTTGAAGAAAAGAATCACCGACCAGTTCATCGCGCCACCCGTTAAACCAAACGGGCAACACGTGCTGCGCCTCGTAATGGCGGACGCACGCTTCCACATCGCGTTTACGTGCTAGCAGCTCGACAGCCATTCCCAATCGATTCGCCGTTTCTGCAGCGATATCCCGCAACATCTTGACAATCTTCCCTTGGTGCGAGGAAAACGGTCGGGGCAACGGTTCAGCTAATTCTGTTGCCGATCTTCCAGCATCGAACGCTTCGAGGACTGCATCACCGTGTTCTCGGACGATTCCAGGCGGCAGGATTCCTTCAACAATGCGCCGATTGATACGTTCACTCTGCGCGAGGTTCATCAAGTGAGTATCCCAGACCGTTTTTGAACGCGGCACATCGCGGTCGCGCGCCTCAAGCTCCCGCCAGGTAACGAGACTGCGCAAGACGCTGAGTTGCTTCGGGGAAAGGCGCCAAGCGCCTTTGAGCGTACGGTAATAATCTTCTGGAGAAATGATCGGTTGCTCCAACATCCGCAACATCTCTTGCGCAAACCAAGCGTGCCGACCCTGTTGTTCAAGGCGTGACTGGATCATGTTCCATATTTCTGGAAGGTACAAAACGTCGTCAACTGCGTATTCAAGTTGCGCCGCGCTCAGCGGTCGCTTCAGCCAATTCGATCGGGTCGATTGCTTTGCCAACTCAACGCCCAAATAACGCTCCACTAGACCTGCGTAACTCAGGCTGAATTCGGGCTGCAAGAATGCGTGTGCAAGTTGCGTGTCCACGAGGCCCCGCGGACGGACGCCAAGGTGATGTTGAAGGACTTCAAGGTCTTCGGAACAAGCGTGCATGATCTTGGTGATCTCAGGATCAAGTAGCGTGTTTTGTAGGCCCGTATAGTCGAGCTGTGCCTGCGCATCGACGAGCGTTATTTGGGCTCCATGGGCCAGCTGATACAACGCCGGGATCGGGTAGAACGTGTTGACGCGTATGAATTCAGTATCAATGCCAAGGACATCACAATCGGCGCAAAGTGCATCATCAAACGCTGCTTGGCTGTTAACCAGTTGTTCAGTCAATGCTGGTACGCCCGCGCAACGCATGCGTGATCGTTCCGCCGTCGACGTATTCGAGTTCTCCTCCAACTGGCACACCGTGCGCAATGCGGGTAACCGATACACCCGTGCCAGCTAGGGCTTCGCTAATGTAATGCGCGGTGGCTTCTCCCTCGACCGTTGGGTTCGTCGCCAGGATCACTTCTCGCATTTCGGTTTGCACGACGTGCTCTCGGAGCCGGTCAAGCCCAAGGTCAGCCGGGCCGACCCCATCGATGGGCGACAAACGTCCATGCAAAACGAAGTACTTACCGTCGTATCCGGCCGCCGACTCAATCGCTACCACATCGGATGGTGATTCAACGACACAAAGCAGAGCGGCATCGCGTTTCACGTTGCTGCATATGCTGCAGGACTCGGTTTCCGACAAGTTCCGACATACGCGACACTGTCCGACATTTCGAACCGCGTCGACGATCGTACTGGCCAGGGTCCCAGCACCCTCGCGATTACGTTGCAACAGATGAAACGCCATGCGTGTCGCCGATTTGATGCCGACTCCGGGAAGTACCTGCAACGCGTCGATCAGTCGATCGATCAGTGGGCTTATTCGACTCAAAACGGTAGCTTTACGCCCGGAGGGAGTCCAAGACCCTGCGCCATTTCCGACATTTTTTGTTTTTGGGTAGCCTCAACACGCCGAACCGCGTCGTTGATCGCAGCAGCGATCAAATCCTCTAACATATCGCGATCTTCGGCTAGAAGACTCGGGTCGATTTCCACGGAGTGAGCCTGATAGCGTCCCGATAGAACCACCTTCACCATGCCGCCACCGCTCTCACCAGTGATTTCCAGTTCTCCCATCTTGTCTTGGGCTTCTTGCATACGCGACTGCATTTCCTGCGCCTGTTTCATGAGATCTTGCATGTTCTTCATAGCCCTTCAGTCAGACCGCGGCTGCACCGCGTCTAATCGACCATCAAATTCGTTCATTATCGAGCGTACGTTTTCGTCTTGACGCAACGCGGATTCCGCTAGGTCGAGCCGTTCTTGCGCCAAACGCTGTTTACGCGCCGCGGGGGTTTCTTCAACAACCGTACCCGTAGTTACGACAACTTCGACGGGTTTGCCGATCCGTTCTGCAAAGATTTCTTCTAGATGACCTTGCTGAGTATCGTTGTAGAGCGTGACGTGGCTTTCATCCAACAGAAGCTCAATCCGGTCCTCGGTCAACGTAATGAGATTGCTGTGTTCTAGAATCATGGCCGTCACCCCCGACGCGGGAATTTCCTCGATCCGCTCGTGCCATGGCGCCCCATTCAGCGGCGCTTGACCACCCGCTTTTGGTGCCGAGTCCATCACGTTCGTATCGGTGTCTTTCGTCTTCCGTTGTTTTTTTGATGATTGCTGTTGGACCGCACTGTCTTCTTTTACCGCGACCGAGCCGTTCCCACCAGGTTTCGATGGCGTCGTATCGACGCCCTCATAAGCAGGCTCAAAATCGAGTAGTCGAATCAGGGTCATTTCAAAACCGACTTTGGGATCCGGTGCGTACTGCATATCTCGCCCGCCCATGAGACAAGTCTGATATGCCAATTGAATCCATTGTGCTGAAAATCGATCTGAGTAGTTTTGCAGGTCGCCTTCCGGTTTCGTATCGGTCGCGTACGCCATCGCGAGCTCGTGAAACGCCCGTTGCAGGTTATCGAGCACATCGGCCAGATCCGCCGAGCGCGAGGCGAGTTCATTTGAACACTTGAACAACGCTGTTCGATCCCGATCGGCGAGCGCGTCGAGTAAACGGGTCACCTCGTCCGCGCGCACGGTACCCAACATTTCGGCGACTCGATCCCCTTCCAGCGATCCTCCGCAGTACGACACGGCCTGGTCAGCGATCGACAACGCATCGCGCAGGCTGCCATCTGCTGCTCGGGCAATCACGTTAAGCGATACGTCGTCGGACTCGACTGCCTCGTGGGTTAGTACACTCCGGAGATGTTCGGTAATCACGTCCGGGAGAATGTTCTTCAAGTTAAATTGCAAGCACCTCGAAAGAACCGTCATGGGAACTTTTTGCGGATTGGTGGTCGCTAGCAAGAACTTTATGTGAGGTGGTGGCTCTTCGAGCGTCTTTAATAGTGCATTAAAACTCGGGGTCGAGAGCATGTGAACCTCATCGATGAGGTAGACCTTAAAACGCCCGCGCGTCGGTAAATACTGCGCGTTATTGAGCAGGTCCCGGGTATCATCCACACCAGTGCGTGAGGCCGCATCGACCTCGATCAGGTCAATAAACCGTCCCTCGATAATCTCTGTGCACGATTCACATTCGCCGCAGGGAGAAGATGAAACCCCTTGCTGGCAATTTAGGCAATTAGCCAGAATCCGCGCAATGGTCGTTTTGCCCGTGCCCCGTGTACCCGTGAACAAGTACGCATGGTGTAAACGGTCTTTGTCGAGCGCGTTGACCAACGCGCGGACAGCGTGTTCCTGACCGACAACGTCATCGAACGAACGCGGTCGGTACTTTCGAGCAAGGACCTGATAGCTCATGATCATCCATTCTAAGTCAGATCTTCACGAGTCAACACGCATCGAATGAGTTTGTCCGCTGATTTTTCCATTATCGGTCATCGGGGCGCGGCTGGTATCGAACCCGAAAACACGTTGCGGGGGTTCAAGCGTGCACTGGAACACCAGGTACACGCCGTCGAATTCGACGTCTACCAGATCGATCGCGAACTCGTTGTCATCCACGACGATACGGTCGATCGAACCACCAACGGAACCGGGGCACTGACGGACTTTTCGTTCGAAAGACTACGTCAGCTGGATGCTGGGGATGGCGAACGTATACCCACCCTTATTGAAGTTCTGGATCTCGTTCCACCCTCCGTCGGCGTCAACGTTGAATTGAAGGGTCCTGGTACAGCCACTGCGGTTGCGGAAGTACTTCGTCAATATAGCCATCGACAATTGGTGTCGTCGTTCGATCATGAAGAATTACGGCAATTCGTGGCAGGTGGTTCTGGTATCCCAATTGCACCGTTGTTCGGACGTTGGCGAGAAAACGGACTCGAGATAGCCCGCGCGCTAAAGGCGCATGCGGTTAATATATCCGACCGCATTGCGATTCCTGAACGCGTCACGGATATCGTTGCTGCGGGGTTCGCATGTCACGTATTCACCGTCAACGATGTCCAACGCGCCAAGGATCTAAAAGAAATGGGGGTGTCGGGCGTCTTTACCGACCGACCCGACCTATTCACTGAATTCACGTAATCCCGCTGACCATTCGGGTGTTGACAACGCCCTAGCACCCGATTCGATAGATTCTTTAAGGAGCAGCAGCCATCAGCCCGCGGGCGTATGTTGAATCACGTCTGCAGGCGGACCTTCTGGTATGTCGTCCTCGGTGACTGCGCGAAGAGCAACGCGATCATCAGCTTCTGCAAACTCATGCGTGGTTACGCAGAATTCGACCAAAATATCGTTGGGATCGGTCACATAAATGGAGTGACACCAACCGTGATCGATCTCCGTCACTTCGTGACCACAATCGAGTAGCCGGTCCCGTTTCGCGTGCAGGTCGTCCACACTTTCAGCGCCGAAGGCAATGTGGTTCGACCACGATGGCAACCCTAAGCCCTTTGAAATCGAGATCGACCGTTCGTCGTCGAGGCGCTCATCGTGAAGTTCCCAAAAAGCCATTAACTGGCCGTTTCCCGTGTCGTAAAAGAAGTGCTTGGCCCAACTGCGTGGCATCGTTTGCTTAATAACCTTCGCCAAACTAAAACCCATTGCTTCAGTATAAAAGGCGTGCGTTGCCGGCATATCCCTCGTGGTAATCGCTAGATGGTGAAATGACATGGCGTGTTACCCGCTTAAAGACTCGGGGAAAATGTATCACGATCGCGTCCTACTATAGGATCGTTAAAACGGCTACGATAACCGGCCATTCGGCATCCGATGGATCGCCGAATCTATGGTGACCCACGCCGGTCCCCTCGCGACGAGAAGTTGTCAACCCCGTCAGGCCTGGAAGGGAGCAGCGGCAGCAGCGGATTCGGGTGCCGGGGTGTGGCTGGTTGGGTCGCCACCCATATACTGTTCCCACCAGGAGAGGTGTCTGAGCGGTCGAAAGAGCACGCCTGGAAAGTGTGTATACGGCAACGTATCGAGGGTTCGAATCCCTCCCTCTCCGCCAATTTTTCCGCCTACGCCGAATTCGTGGGCGTGCTAAAAAAACTCAATCCACAGCATAGCGGGTAGTCGCGTCACCGCCGATTTTTCGGCGTTCCGCCAATTCCACCAACATCTCCGTATGGCGTTCAGCTGTCAGTCGGTATTGTGTGTAGAAGATGACCGAGATGAAGCCAAGTGACGCGATAATGGGACCGTAGACGAGCCCCATGTTCATGAGCGTTTCTGGGGGGACATCTGCGGCTGATTGGATGTGGGGACCGACCGGCCAGTTGATTATTTGGAGGGCAAAGCCAGCGATAACGGTCCCAAGTCCACTGGTTGCTTTCGCCGAGAACGCCACCGCCGCGAAATATGCGCCTTCTTGTCGCCGACCTGTTTGGTACTCGTGCTCGTCACATACATCCGCCATCATCGAACCGTATCCAACATTGGCCTGCGCCGTTGCGAAACCCTGGATCACCTTAACCGCAACGAGGAGAGGCAAGATGGTGTTCGTCTCGATCCCTGCGAATGAGATGGTGTCGTCATTCTCGGGAAACCAGCCAATCAGGCGCAGGACGACGGGGAGTGTCTGGAAGAATGCCCAGGCCAATCCCCCCATGATCAGACACGCTTTCTTGCCCCACCAGGCGAATAGGGGAACACAGATCGTGGTACCAAGAGCGTTGCCGATCGCGTATGCGATCAACACCGGAAGTATGATCGAGTCGTCGAGCTCCCAAAAGTACGTGAACATGTAGATATCGAGGGTCGTCGTCACACCGACCATCACGAAGACGACAAGCACACCGGTAAACAGAAACCGGAAATTCCGGTTCTTCGCGACCTCCATGAAGTCCGCGCCCATCCGCACAAATACTTGAGCCAGCGATGCACGCAGTTGGTTAGGTACCTTGGGTAGATAGGGAATGATCGACCGCGTGCCCCACGCGCTCCAGAAAATGGTACCGCCCATCACGATCGCAGTAACAAGCGCCCACGGCGTATATGCCGCCGCGTTGAACCGCCCAACCTCGTCACCCATTAAAGGCGAGAAGACGAGAAAAAATGCGAGTAGCGCGAACAGGCCTCCAATGTTTGCAAAGAACTGACGGTACGCGACCAACGCCGTCCGATCCGCAACGTCTTCGGTGATTTCTGCACCAAGCGCAATGTGGGGTACGTGGTACAACGACATCATGGTTCGCGCGACATTCGTGAACACGGCGAGCCAGATAAAAAGAGCCCACTCCGAATTCACAAGTGGAAAGAACAGCAAGAAGAAGCATAGCGACAACGGGACGAAAGATGCGTACATGAATGGATGTCGACGACCATTCTTGGACTGCCAATGGTCTGAAATGGATCCGGCGAAAACGTCGGATGCGGCATCGATCATCACAGCGATACCAATGGCCGATCCAGCGAGACCGGGGCTCATGCCGAGAATTTGGCTGTAATAAAAAAGCAGGAAAAAGCCAAGGCCCTGTCCGAAACAACCCTCTCCCGCTTGACCGATCCCGAAAGCAAATTTGAATTTGAAGGAGAGTTTTTCGGATTTCATGTTTTGATCATCTACTTCACTTCGGAAAAAATGCTCTTAACCAGAGCAACCGCACGGTCATATTAGGGGGAACGGGCCTAGAAGGAAATGCGAAGGGTCACGCGGGCGGACACTGGGTCGATCGGGTGAAACATCACGTCATCAACGCCTTCAAGTTCGTCTGCTAATCGGGTTTCGTAATAATAGGCGATGTCGTTAACTTCCCGATTAAAAAGGTTGTCGAGCTCCAAGCCAACCTCCCACCGTCCGACCGTGTAGTTAAAACTCGCGTTCACAATGGTTGTTGATCCCTCTCGCACTTGGTTGTCCTCAGAGAGCGGCGCGTCTCCAAAATGTCGAAATCGGACACTCGCTTCCAGCTTCTCGCCGACATACGTGAAACCGCCGCCTACCACTCGGCCATGGGCGTTCGGGATATGTCGTAATCCGGACGGAACAGAGACGAATTCCGAATCGACGAAACTCATATTTAGGTCACCCACCCACCTCGNNTTGAATTNCCGAAATAGCGCAANCTCCAAACCTCTNCGTCTTGATGCATCGTTCGGCTCCGTCGAGCCTGAGTCACCAACGAATAGCANTTCAGAATCTGATTCGAGCCAAAACGCTCCNCCNGTGACATTCAGCCCCNGCCAATTTTCAACGCGTGCACCNATCTCGTAGCCGANTTGATCNACGAATAAGTCAATGGGATTTACGGACTCTTGGGTGACAGGATCGANGCGAATGGTGACGCCACGTACATCGTTCGAGTGAAACCCCNTGCCGTAATTGGCNTANAGTTCGACNAACTCACTGAANTCGTANGCCAAACCAAATTTAGGCAGGAAATTAGTTTTTGAAGCTTTGCCNCCATTGATGGTTAGTTGCGCGTCCACGTCAAAGCGATAGTGGTCNGCACGGNCACCCAACGNTGCNCGCAGACGATCGTTCAGTCGTTGCNCGATCTCGGCNTACANGCCCACGCTCGCCCACTGAATCGNGTCTTCGCGAACCGCAAACCGNCGGNCCCGGGNTGTGGTGCGAAACAGATTTGCNGCCGATATGTCGTCNACGCGCANNTCCATNCCNAACGTCCAAATCGAGTTTCCATTCGTCNCGGTCTTGTATTCGGTTCGTCCCCCATACGTCCANCGACGATCCTCCTGTTCNTGCTCNTCACCCTCCACCNNATCNTCGAGATAGTGNGTGAAGTTGCCANAGAGNTTTAGCTCGTAGCGACTCAGATAAATTCCANCGACAAATCCATCGGACTCCAAATTNCCNACGACGCTAACTCGTTNTGATTGGCCGCCNAGATCCGGGTCNATANATCCAAAACGTCCAATNCNTCCACTCGTCGNTAGNCGCTTNGGTATCTGNTCCGTCGATCTCCATTCGTTGTCATATANAGAAACGGTCAGATGGCGACTTACCCGACCGTGCTCCGAATACTTCATCAGTACGTTGTGTTTGCGCATCCGTTGNGCCAGGTCCCANGGNCCGTCGTTTCGAGTTAGTTCATANGCNCCNAACAANTCGCCNGAACCGAGTNGCNTCGAGNCACCCACCAACCCACGCNNATACCCGTANCCGCCCACTGTGACTTCTGCAAAATTTTCTTCNAACNGGTCNTACAANGAAAACNNAGCNCTACCNGCGGTNGANAAATCNCCNCGATCAACTCGATAAGGACCTTTGTTGTATTGGACCGTTCGAACCATTTCGGGAATAAGAAAATTCAGATCAAGATAGCCCTGTCCGTGCGCGTGTGCTCGGAAGTTCACCGGCATACCTTCGAAAAACGCCGAAAAGTCGGTGCCGTGATCGAGGTTCATGCCACGCAAAAAGTACTGATTCGCCTTGCCGGCGCCACTGTGTTGGGTGACCACCATGCCTGGGACCATTTCGACCATTTCCCCAACCCGATGAAATACCCGCGTCGAAAAATCGGCGTCACTAATTAAGCCTTCCGTCGCAGACCCGACGANCCCCTTTTGCTCGGAGGCACGGCCCCAAACGATGATCTCCTCGACTTCGGCTTGGTCGTGTTCGACGCTCTCGGCAAGCATTGGACCNGTACAAAACTTGGTTGCGAGGGCGAGAAACACTCCGATGGAAAAACGACGGAAGACGGGACGCATAAGCTTTAATGGCCAACTATGATCTAGGAAATATAACGTTATAAATCAGCCATTTATTACGTATATCTAATTCGACTCGTATCAATAAATTCGACGCATGCGGTCCTCACTGGACTCGTTCAAATACACGCATCACGAAGAATTNCTATCTGCCTAACATTATCTATTGCCGATATNTGAAAACAAGGTACTTCGAATCGTTCAACTTGTAACCAGAAATAACAGTTGACCCCGTGCCTTATATGTAAGGTACTCCACAGTTCGCGTCGTATTTCGGGGAGGATACAAACATGGCGGAAGCAGTCACGGCCGCGGACGGCCCAATCGCAGTCACTGGATCAAGCGGCTACATCGGTTCTTGGATCGTCCAGGATCTCGCCGCACAGGGTTATACCGTTAGGGCATGCGTACGCGACGCGACACAAGCCGCCAAGGTCGACCACCTGCTCGCAATAAATGATGCGGATCTCCCCGGCCAAGTTGAACTTGCCACGGGCGACCTCTTCAATCCGGGCAGTTATGACGAGGCCTTTAAAGAGTGCAGTGCGGTCCTGCACGCCGGTGCCACCGTCGGATATAACCGGGAAACGCCACAGGAGGTCTACGACGGTTGTTTCACCGAAGTCGAACACGTGCTTGAGTCGGCGATTAGAGGCGGCGCATTAAAGCGATTTGTGTTCACCAGCTCGTTCGCNGCGGTCGGACATCCGCGACCTGAGGGTTACATATTTACCGAACGCGATTGGTGCGGTGACAACATCGAAGCCTATCGAGGAGCCTGGTCCGAAGACAATATCCCCAAGAATCGAGACATTGCCTACGCAATGGCTAAAGCACGGGCCGAGCGCATGATGTACGAGATGGCTGAGAACGATGGCAGTTTCGACGCCATGGCCATCCTTCCATTGCACGTCATCGGTCCGCTCATGTGTGTGAACCACGATCAGGGTTGGAGTTGGCAGAACTGCATGAAGTTCATGTGGCTAGGCAAAGAGTATAAGAAGTCCAAAGGCGGTCGAATGCTCTGGAACAACGTCGATGTTCGCGACGTCGGCCGAGCNCATCGCCTGTGTGCCGAAAGCACGGTCGCGAAAAATGGTTCGCGCTACATCTTGTCAGCAGCCAATCCATCCGGCGAACTCTTTACTTGGCAGATGCAAACCAAGATGCAAGAACTCTTCCCCGACATCGCCGAAGTGGGCGGTGAAGAAATGGAGGGTAATCAGCCCGCTCAACACACCTACGACTCGCCCCGCTCGTATTGCACGCTCGCGATTGATGAATTGGGTCTGGAGACCTATTCGATCGATGAGACCATTAAGGCGACCGGGGACTCCTACGTGAAGCTTGGGTTATTAGCAAACTGAGGCCTTTGTGTGAAACGAACCAATACCAGCGTTTCCTTCACGCCAGNTAGCTCTCGACCGGGCAACTTAGGATAGACATGGCTGCGGCNCTCAGCTTCTCGCTCTACATCATGCTCGGACTGATCGCAACGTTTGCGTTGGTGGGGTTCGCCCTACTTTGGATCGTGGGGCGTAGAAAAATATCGCGGTTGGAAACGCACGAACGGAAACGATTACGGGCCATACCCTTTATGGGCGATGGGTCAATTCCTCCCGATCGAGATCGAGCGCCTGCCGAAGATACAGCAAGCTTTTTGGTGGNTCTAAGACTTTTCTTTCGGGCATGGCCTTACATCAAACCGCAAGTATTTGGCCGCTGGTNNGTATCTGGTGANGGGTTGNCGACAGACTTNGCAGACGACCTCAGAGGTAGTGGCTANAGCTTCTGGTATGCGGCCGTTNTGGCCACCGCAGCAGCGATTATTCCTTTGNTCACTGGTTCCGTAGCTCTCTCAANTGAGTTGCCTCTCGTTCTTTTNTACCCTTTGATTGCCGCGATGGTCGTTGCNGCNTGGGCCGTGACCCTCGGTACNNCCGGCTCNNANACGACACCNGTNGCCGTTTTAGTTACTGCCGGTGTGCTNGCNAATATTCTNGCGACGCTCGTTATCGAAGGNATAGCCGATGGCCTCTACACCGCCGGCGTCACNTTATCGTTGATGCTGGGTTGGCTTCTNCAGGTTCGCNTCGGNAAAAGCCNATTCCAGTTTCGCATCCGTTTNCATGCGCATTTGATCTACTACTATTTNGTGGACTTTCTCCAACGCTTNATTAACTTCGTTCTCGGCTTGGTGATGGTCGATCTGCTNAATCAGACCATTTTTCAAGCCCAGCTACTCAGCGATCTCACCATGTCGTTACCTATTCTCCCTTGGCTNGCTGAATCGCTNGGTTACCCACTCGGCGCNATCGCCGAACTTTCAGAAGCACAGCGACTAGACATGATATGGCTTTACGTCGGGATATTGATTGGTGCNTGGGTCCTCCAATTCCCGNTGAATTTCTTCAAAGGCATNTACATGGTCTGGATCCTNCANCGNATCAACCAGGATCTNCGCNTAGCTCTTGTNGANCGCTGGCACCGCCTTTCNNTGAATTANCACAGNGANCANCGNGTNGGCGACTCNATNTATCGTATNTANCANGACAGCGCTCAGGTCACNGCNGTNATTCAACGNTTAGTNGCGGTCGTTCAAGCNCTGATGACTTACTTTACCTGCGTTTTTTTGGTGTCTTTGTTGAGTCCATGGATTGGCCTAATCGCNATCAGTGTCGTCATCCCTGGCTTACTTTGGGCGCGATGGGCAATGCCCCGTATGAGGGTGCGGTCGCTCATCGCACGAGCAACCAACTCGGACCTTACGTCCCGTATCCAAGAAGCCTTTAGCGCCTTTCGGATCATCAAAGCAAACTCCGCGAGCACACGTGTCCAAAATTTGTTGGAACAGGATTCGGCAATCGCATTTAACGCGGCTTATCGCGCCCGCAGCATCGTTGCGTTTGTCACCATCATCATGTTCACGATTGCCTCAGCTTTCCTAATCGGCGGCGAGTTCACGATGGCTTGGGGGGCCAACCAGAGTAACCCGACCTGGGCATCCGAACTCATGGCATTGGTTGGCGTCAGCTTCGTCGTCTGGAATCTCGCCGCGTTCAATTGGACGAAGGGCGAGTTCGACCAAGCAAGTGGCAGCGTACGTTGGCTCATGCGGCAATGGCTCCAGGCGCAGGACCTGGCGATGGGACTACAGCGCGTTTTCAATATCCTCGACATTGAGCCCGACATCGAAGACGAGGTAGAAGCCGTTCCGCTGGATGCGATTCGCGATGAAATTCGATTCGATCGGGTGAGTTTTAGTTACGAACCAGACCGGCCCGTATTGACCGATGTCAGCTTCACGGCGGAACCCGGGAGCGTCACCGCGATTGTTGGCCCGACTGGATCCGGCAAAACCACCGTAATGAGTTTGCTGCTTCGACTATACGATCCAGCGAGCGGTTCGATAACCATCGACGAACGCAATATCAACCAGTATCAAGTCCAATCTCTCCGCGGAAAGGTCGCGATCGCTCTTCAGGAAAACGTTCTCTTCGCTTCATCGGTCCGGGACAACATCCGTTACGTCGTACCGGATGCCGACGAGGATGCCGTGCGAGAAGCGGTTCGCGTGGCGTGCATGGACGATTACATCGATGGGCTGCCCTTCGGATTGGACACGATCCTGGGAGACCGCGGTGGCAAACTCTCAACTGGTCAACGCCAACGTCTTTCTATTGCTCGTGCCGTTGTACGCGACACGCCGATTCTGATTCTTGACGAACCCACGGCCGCCCTCGATGCCGCCACCGAACACCGTGTGATGAACAACCTCGCTGAATGGGGTCGGGATCGCGTGATCTTTCTGATCACCCATCGAATATCAACGATTCGTCGGGCCGACAACATTCTCTATCTCGATGAAGGACACATTATCGAGAACGGCGACCATGCCGCACTCATGTCCATCGAAGACGGCCGCTACCGAGCATTTGTCGACGCCGAGTCAAGTCTTTCGGCGACAGGAGGGTAAAGCGCGTGTCGGAAAGCACTCCTGCATCCACTAACACCGAAGCTCAAAGTCAGCGTCAACGAGATCTTGCGCTTGATGCCGAAGCAAGCCGCCTCGACACGCATACCGACATTGGTTTGAGAGAGACCTTGCGTCACATGCGACGTGCCATGGGTTTGATCTGGTTNTTTCCCGGAGCGTTTAGCGCAAGAGCCTTCTTGTTGTTCGGCTCGTTAGCGATACCGATCACGATATTNCCGTGGCCGTTAAAAATAGTGATCGATCACGTNGTCCTCGGTGCGCCNATCGAAAATGCGACCGGCTACCCCTTCTATCTACGACCGTTTGTGGAGGCGTTACATGGCTCCACCGTGCCAGAAATATTGTTCGCATTGGTCGGCTTGGCGCTCGTCATGGTGCTTTTATTCGGTGCCTTTCAACAAGGTGGCGCGACAAGCGACCAAACCGACGCGTTTTTGGACCAGGGTCACGACACCGCAACNCANTCGGAGAATCAAGCCAATTGGTCGTTCAGCTACGCCGGTGGNCTGTGGGGTTANCTCGATTTCATCATCACCATGCGNCTAACCCAACGAGTCAACCACCTNTTGCGCGCCCGGTTGTTTGAACGCATGCAGTCGTTCTCGATGACGACNCTTGAGGAGCAAAGAATCGGGGATGCCGTGTATCGCGTCATGTACGACACACCATCCTTCACCTACGTGTTCTACGANGTGATCTTCCGCACGGGCATGTCGATCGTGACATTCATCATGGCAGCATTCGCGCTATTGAGTGCGTATCCAACGTCTCCGGAAGTCGCNTTGATAGCCATCCTCATCGTTCCCACCTACTTCCTGATATCCGTTCCGTTTTCACGCACGTTTCGTCGGCGCGGGCANGCGAGTAGAGCGGCAGGAACGGTCGTAACCAGCACCATCGAGGAAGGCATGGATAANGTTCTTGCCGTTCANAGTCTCGGTGGAAACGAGAGAGAAAAAGAAAAGTTTGCCATCGAGAGCAACGCGTCGTTCAAAAACTATCGACGCATCGTCTGGGCGAATTTGTACTACGGCAACCTGACGGAATTCGCGTACCAGTTTCTTNGAGTCGCNGCCATCGTTTTTGTNGCNACCAAAGTCGTTGAAGGAGAGCTAAGCATCGGCGACTACGGNGTCGTTTTCTTTTACTTTGCGTTCCTNGCAGGCCCAGCTTANTTCATCTCACGGGTTTGGATCGACATGCAACAGCACATCACGGGTGTACGTCGCGTGTTCGCGATGATGGACCTTCCCGTAGAGCAGGATCAGGGCGANCGGGAACTCCCTCGAATCGAGGGTGGCATATCAATTCGTGGCGCTGGTTTTGTCTATCCCGACGGACGGCGTGCGCTCCAAAACGTTAGCTTGGACGCTAACGTCGGCCAGATTGTCGCNCTCGTTGGGCCAACCGGNGCCGGCAAGACCAGCCTTGCGTACCTGGTACCACGCTTCCATACCGCCACGGAAGGACAGGTCCAGATTGATGGGGTTGACGTCAAAGACGTCANCATGGAAAGCCTGCGTAGCCAAATCACCTACGTCTTTCAAGAAACCCANCTCCTCGCGGATTCGATTGTCGACAACATCCGCTTTGGGAATCCAGATGCGACGACGGATCAGGTAGAAAGTGTCGCTCGAACNGCCGGTATTCACGATTTCATCGTTTCGCTACCCGACGGTTACCAAACGAAACTNGGNACNACGAGCAGCAAGATCTCAGTAGGCCAAAAACAACGCATTGCCATCGCNCGNGGNNTACTNCGNGATTCACGCATCCTCATCCTNGACGAACCGACCTCGGCACTCGACCCCGAGACCGAAGAATATTTGGTGCAGGCNTTGCACGAAGCNGCCAAGAATCGTCTCGTGATCATCATTGCCCATCGACTATCAACTATCGCTCAGGCAGATCACATCGTGTTCCTGGAAGACGGTGAAGTCCGGGAACAAGGGAGTCCCCAGGAACTCATGGCAAACCCGGACGGGGCCTACCGTAGGTTTGTCGAGCTCCAAACNACGTCGGAAGAATAGNNCGNGCACTGATTGNTNAGTCAGNCNTTCGNGATCNGTGTTGCCNAAAAACNATCACTGCATTTCCGCCTATTCCGGAACTTCTAGNGCNNNTCGCCCACCGCNTGCAGTTACCTTATGCTTCCCNAACACGAAGTTTGTATGGGGGGAATAATTGGGCACGTAATTCGCCGTACCTGGCCGACGTAAGGNCCGCGACTATCAGCGAGATTGAAGTCCCCTAATTCATACNGAANGTGAACGCTTTTTTACTTGTCGCTCTCGGATCAACGGTAATCGCCTTCCTGATCCCCATCATCATGTGGCGGTTCAGTGATAGGACTCCGAATTCGGAACTCGATCCAAAGGATTTTGTCCGTGCACGTGCATTGCCGTTCCAGGGAGACGGCCACATNCCCCAGGACCGCGATCGAAGCGTCGAACAAGATACTTATGGATTTCGCGCTGTCGTACTGCTTCTGTTCCGNGCCTGGCCCTTCGTTCGACCACAACTCCTCGGCCAATGGCACACTGTAGGCAACGGAACCAACGACGCGGTGGCCGACAACGTCACTGGCGAAGGTTATAGCCTTCTATACGCACCTTTTTTAGTTACAGCCATTGCGATTGCAGGTCCCTTGCTCGGCTGGGTCGATTCAACGCTCATTTACCCTNACGGGCTGATNTACATNACNGTCGCNGGCGCCGTGATCGGAATTTGGCTCCTCGCCTCACGTATCTTTACNGGAAGGACNGAAGCCCTTATCGCTATCGTTCTAGCGCTTTGTGCATTTTTCAGCATGCTGCTCTGCATTCTTGTATTGGATGGCGCGCTTCCCGTCGTATACGGCACGCTGATTACCGTCACGTGCGGCATGGCTTGGATGGTTCAGTTTCGGGTCCACTCNGGCCGNATACAAACGCGAATCCGTTTTAACTCGCACCTCACTTACCTATATATCTTGGCGGGAATCCAAGGATTCGTNTCGCTACCACTTGGATTAATCATCGCCGATCTCCTCGGCAACTCGCTCTTGCTAAACAATTGTGTACAGCCCGAAGTCGCTAATTCTTGGTTCTTCGCGGCTCCCGATACAAGCTGTGAAGTAACCGACACGTTGAGCGGCGAACAACAACACGATCTGAAGTGGCAGTGGGTGAAACTTAACCTGCTCATTTGGGCAATAAATCTTCCGATAGGCATGGTCGTGCCCTACTACACCGTCTGGATCATGCAGCGAATTAATCAAGATCTACGCCTAGCCCTGGTCGAACGGTGGCATCAACTCTCGTTGAACTACCACAGCGGCCATCGTACNGGNGATTCNATCTATCGAATCTATGCNGACAGNGCCCAGGTCACCACCGTTATCGGCCGACTCGTCGGACTGATATTGATCTGCTGGTATTGGGTCTATGCGCTTTTCTTGCTCTCTTTTTTAAGCCCCGTCATGGGNNCCATCGCGTTCTCTCTACTCATTCCAGCCATCCTCTTGTCTCGATGGGGAATGCCCCGTATGCGCACACGAAGCCTAGTCTATCGGGCTGCTACCTCGGACGTAACGTCGCGTATTCAGGAGGCTTTTGCATCGATCAAACTCATCAAGGCACATAACGCCGAAGAGAAAACTCAAACGGAGATGGAGTCCGATTCCGTAATCGCGATGAATGCGGCGTTTCAGGTCCGACGGCTGATTGCGCTAGTCACCATCCTGATGTTCACGNTTGCGTCGGCGTTTCTTTTAGGTGGCGAGTTTTTTATCGCCATCAGCACGAATCTGGGAAACGAGGTCTTCGCCAAAGAACTAATCGCGGCGATGGCATTCAGTTTCACCATTTGGAATTTGACGGCCTTTAATTTTGCTCGCGGCAAATTCTTTGAAACNGTGGGTAATGTCCGCGCCTTCATGCGCAACTGGCTTTCTGCCCAAGACATGGCGATGGGTCTTAGTCGTGTGTTCGATATTCTGGATATCGAACCCGATATCGAAGACGATCCCGACGCCGTAGCCTTCACTAGCATTAATAGAGAAATTCGTTTTCAGGACGTGAGCTTCCGGTACGAAGAGGATCGTCCNGTNCTCGAAGACGTGAGTTTTGTCGCCAAACCCGGCTCCGTAACAGCAATAATCGGACCCACGGGTTCTGGCAAAAGTACNGTGATGTCGCTGCTTCTCCGGCTTTACGANCCGTCTTCCGGCACCATCTCGATTGATGATCGTCCATTAAATCGATATCAAATTGCGTCTCTCAGAGCGAATGTCGCNATCGCGTTNCAGGAAAACGTTCTCTTTGCAATGAGTGTTCGCGACAACATTCGATACGTTGCACCCCAAGCTGACGATGCTCAGATAAACCGTGCGGTGCAAATAGCCTGTATGGATGACTACGTAAACGGTCTACCAAACGGACTCGATACGGTCCTTGGTGACCGCGGCGGTAAATTGTCGACCGGTCAGCGCCAACGACTCTCGATTGCGCGCGCNGTCGTTCGCGATGCCCCNATATTAATACTTGACGAACCAACGGCATCTTTAGATGCCGCAACCGAACAACGCGTCATGGCAAATTTGTCGGAATGGGGGCGAGACCGCGCGATTTTCCTCATCACCCATCGGATTTCAACCATAAGACGAGCCGACAATATTCTTTATCTCGACGAGGGACGGATCATCGAAAGCGGCAATCACCAGGAATTGATGCAACGCGAAGGCGGACGTTACCGGGCATTTGTTGAGGCAGAAACCAATCTGTCGCGAATCGGAGCGGCGTAACAGTGACCGAACCATCAACCCTAGAACACGATCCCAGTAACCAAGAGGACATCTTTGCCTCGTACACAAGGATGGGTTTTCTCGAGACCATGCAGGTGCTCGGGCGGGGATGGTTTTACGTTCGCTTCTTCAAAATCCGGTTTGCGNTTAAATGGACGTTAACGCTNCTTTCCCTGATGTTCCCTGTTTTTGTCCTCCCTTGGGGANCGAAAATCGTCATCGATCACGTAGTGCTCGGTCGAGAAATCATTGGCGATCCGAGCACTGGTTACCTTGGTTATCCCGCATGGCTACATCCCCTGTTGGCCGTTTTTCAAGGAATGTCAGCATTCGAAATCATGGCATGGCTCACTGGTATTTCGGTTCTTTTAGTCGTCGTTTTTGGGGCGTACTCCGATGCCCAAAACGATACAACGGAAGCTGGTATGGAAGAAGGAATGGATACGGCCACNCAGCAAGAAAACTTGACGCACGGCGGTCATAGTTTCTCCGGCGGTATCGTTGGTTATTACGAATACAAGATGAACTCCAGGTTGACGCAGTCCGTTAACCACCTGATTCGCGCCAAGCTGTTCGAACGAATTAAAGCGTTACCTATCACAACACTCGACGACCAAAGGATAGGAGACACTATCTATCGAGTCATGTANGACGCGCCCTCGATTAATCAGATCTTTTATGAGGTGATNAACCGACCAACTCTATCTACCGCAGTCTTTAGCGCNGCGATGTACAACATGTGGAGCGCGTATCCACACGTCCCTGCTGTGGTCTGGGCTGCAGCCGCTATATTCCCTATGTTCATCTTGATCACCGGTCCTTTTTCATCGGCCATNAGGCGTGTCCAAGAGCGTAGCCGGATAGCGGGCGCATCCACGACCAGCACCATCGAAGAAGGCATGGACAACGTACTTGCGGTTCAGAGTCTTGGCGGTAATCAGAAAGAAAAACAGCGTTTCGGAAGCGAGAGCAGTGAATCGTTCAAACGCTTTCGATTTACGGTGTTCGTCGACATTTTGCTGGGAAACGCGCAGGGCCTCGCNCACGCACTGATGAATACGATCGTATTTCTAGTCNTCATCGGGCCAATCATCGACGGGGTATTAACCCCGGGCGACTACGGCGCACTATTCTTCTATTTCGGTTGGATGAGGGGTCCGGCCGTCAGCTTTTCCACGTTATGGATTCATCTACAACGTTATGCACCCGGGATGCGACGTGTGTTCGCTCTAATGGACCTCCCCCAGGAAGAAGAGATGGGAGANCGCNCCNTACCACCCATCGAANGGGGTATCGAAATACGCGGGGCAGGCCTCGTTTATCCTGACGGCCGACGAGCGCTCGACAACGTCTCGCTGGAGGGAAAAATTGGCCAGATCGTTGCTTTCGTCGGACCCACGGGCGCCGGTAAAACGAGCCTCGCCTACCTGATACCNCGCTANCACGTTGCNACCGAAGGTGAAGTATTGGTCGATGGGTATAACGTCAAGAATCTCACAATGACGAGCCTTCGTGAGCAGGTCACGTACGTATTTCAGGAAACTCAGTTGTTCTCGACAACCATTTTCGAAAACATCGCGTACAACAAACCCGAAACAAACGCGGACGAGGTTGAAAGGGTCGCTCGGGTCGCTGGGATACACGACTTTATCGTATCGCTTCCGGACGGATACCAAACCAAGTTAGGTACTGCGGCGATAAGCAGACTTTCGGTCGGACAGAAACAACGCATCTCCATTGCGCGTGGTCTATTGCGAGANTCCAAGATTCTCATTCTCGACGAACCGACGTCAGCGCTCGATCCTGAGACCGAACAATATCTCGTCCAAGCACTACACGAAGCAGCGAAAGACAGGCTCGTCATTATCATTGCGCATCGACTGTCGACGATCGCTCAGTCCGATCACATTGTCTTCCTAGACGAAGGCCGAGTCCTTGAGCAAGGTAGCCCTCAAGAACTCATGGCAAACAGCGACGGACACTACCGACGATTCGTCGAACTGCAAACTTCCGCAGCGTCCGAATCCTAAAGCGCACNGNCCGCTAATCGGGCACACTCCGGTACGAACAGAGGTTCCCGAGTGTGATGAACCCNGCAGACATTTCAGCGAACCGGACTAGATCCCGAGCACTGCCGATGTTCGGCGACGGACCTGTACCGGTCGAGCAAGATATGTCCGTCAAAGACGATGACAGCGGNTTCNNCGACGTTGCTCGTCTATTGTTGAGATCGTGGCCCTATATCCGCCCGCAATTGCTTGGNCGTTGGTGGATACCGGGCGATGGACTCCAAGATCAGGTCGCCGACAACATCGCTGGCAGCGGTTACCAATTCAAGTACGCGCCGTTTCTAGTCTTCGCGATAGCTCTCGCCGGACCTTGGTTGAACTTCGTGCCGCAATCGATGCAATGGCCCTACAACTTGCTCTACGTCCCAGCCATCACAATGGCCTTTTCCATGAGCGTGATGGCATTTGCGGCGGGTAGGTNTNAATTTTGGGGAACNATCGGCCTNCTTTTGTCNGGTATCGGCGTGAACGTTGTCGCCAATTTCGTCATCGACGGTTGGCGCGACGGCATCTACGCAGCAGCCGTCACCGTCGCATGCGTTTTCGGCTGGATGGTGCAATATCGCGCCGGTAACGGTGCTCTCGAATTCCGCGTTCGATTGCACGCGCACCTGGTTTACTTTTACGCGATCAACTTCATGCAGCGCGGCATCGGATTCGCGCTCGGCCTTATTACGATTGACATGCTCAACCAAAGCTTGCTTCAGGGCGAACCGCTTTCTCCCTGGGTTTCCAGCCTTATAGGAGTCCCTGAATGGGCACAGGGAAACCTCGACCAACTGTCGATTGAACAACGACACGAGCTCAAGTGGACTTATTTTTACATCATCATTGGCGCGTTCTTGATNCAGTGGCCNCTCCAAATAATTAATCCNTACTACAACATGTGGATCATGCAACGCATCAATCAGGATCTACGCGTNGCNTTACTTCANAGATGGCACCAACTCTCGCTCAGCTATCACAGNGANCACCGCACAGGTGACTCGATTTATCGGATNTACCAAGACAGTTCGATGGTGACCAGCGTGGTCGGACANTTAATCAGNTTGACNCAAGTCATGATGAGTTATTACACGTGCGTTGCACTGGTTAGCTTNCTCAGTCCTTGGATCGCACTCATGGCAGGAACNCTCGTNGTGCCNGCCCTACTTTGGGCCCACTGGGCTATGCCGCGCGTNCGAACCTTCTCTCTCGTATACCGNGCCGCCACGTCCGANGTNACCTCNACGATCCAGGAAACNTTCGGTTCGATCAAACTNATTAAAGCGTTCAANANCACTCGGCGGGCACAACAGCGNCTAGAAACCGATTCGGTGATCGCGTTCAACGCGGCGTATCGCGTTAGAAAACTGATCGCATTCGTCACCATTGTGATGTTCACGATCGCTGCCTCGTTCATGATCGGTGGCGAGTTCCTGATGGCGTGGTGGGCAAGTAATTCTCAATCTACGTATGCCACGGACCTCATCGCGGTCGTAGGGCTGAGCTGGCTTGTGTGGAATCTGGCGTCGTTCACATGGACGCGGAACAATTTTCGGGAATCCGCCAATGACTTGAGGTCGCTGCTGCGTAATTGGATGACGGCACAGGATATGGCGATGGGACTGCGCCGTGTGTTCGACATTCTCGACATCGACCCGGAAATAACGAACCGAGACGACGCAATACCAATGACCGGCTTCCGACGGGAAATTCGGTTTGAGAACGTCAGTTTCTCGTACGAAGCGAAACGCCCTGTACTCGAAGACGTCACGTTTTCGGCGACTCCCGGTTCCATATCGGCCCTCATCGGCCCAACCGGTTCCGGAAAAAGTACCCTAATGGCACTGCTTTTGCGTTTGTTCGACCCAGCCGCAGGCTCTATTTCGATTGACGGGATCGACTTGCGAAACTACCAGATTGAGTCCTTGCGTCGTCACATCGCGATCGCGCTACAAGAGAACGTATTATTCGGGATGTCCGTGCGGGAAAACATTCGGTACGTCGCGCCGGAAGCCAGCGATGCCGAAGTATCTGAAGCTGTTCGAATCGCGGATATGAGCGACTACGTGAGTGGCCTTCCACACGGCCTGGATACCGTTCTGTCAGACCGCGGAGGCAAGCTATCCACAGGACAACGGCAACGTCTCTCGATAGCCAGGGCCGTCGTCCGGGATACACCGATTCTGGTTCTAGACGAGCCCACTGCGGCACTCGATGCAGCCACCGAACACCGCGTTATGGGGAATCTTTCCGAGTGGGGATCTTCCCAAGGTCGCGCGATCTTCGTCATTACGCATCGCATCTCCACGATTCGTCGTGCGGAGAACATTCTGTATCTCGATAGCGGTCGAATCCTTGAAAGCGGATCCCACGAAGCGCTGATGCAGATTGAAAATGGCCGCTATCGCGGATTCGTGGAAACAGAATCGTCCCTTCAAAACATACAGAGTCCGAGTTAACGGGATGGCTGAAACAGAACCAAGTCGTTTGCCGGACACCGGACTAGACGCACGCTCGAGCGGGATAGATGTCCGCACCGATATTGATTATCGCGAAGCGGCCCAAATCATCGCTCGAAGTTTCGAATACATTCGTTTTTTCACGTGGCGATACATCGGTAAGTTCGTTCTCAAGTTGGGTTCCTATGCCCTACCGCTAGCGCTCATCCCTTGGCCCGTAAAAATACTAACGGACCACGTCATTCTTGGCATTCCGATTGAAGAGGCGACGGATTACCCAACCTATGTGTGGCCTCTGATTAACGCGCTTCACGGCAGCTCCACGTTAGAAATCATATTTTGGCTAGCTGCCATCGGTATCACGCTTGTCGTTCTGATCGGTTCATACACAACGGGTTACGAAGACGAAACGGAAGCAGGCTTGGCACAGGGTCACGATTACGCCACACAGGTCGAAAACAAAATACACGGAGGCTATAGCACGGCCGGCGGCATCTACGGGTATACGGAATTCAAACTCGACATCCGCTTGTTGCAGTCCTTAAACCACACGCTCCGGTCCCAGCTCTTCAGTCGAATCGGCGCGTTGTCAATGACACAGCTCGAAGACCAGCGGATCGGGGACTCTATTTATCGAGTCATGTACGACGCTCCGCAGATCAACGAAATTTTCTACGAGCTGACCCACACACCCATTATGTCAACTGTCCTCTATTTTCAGGCGGTCATAACCGTTCTGAACGCGTACCCGAACAACAACGAAATTTTCTGGATGACACTCGCTGTCTTCCCCGTTTGGGTGACCCTATCCAGTCTCTTTTCCCGACCTGTTCGGCGTCGTGGCCAGGCCGCGAGAGCAGCGGGGGCAATCACGACCAGCACGATTGAAGAAGGGATGGACAATGTCTTGGCTGTCCAAAGTCTAGGTGGCAATGCCAACGAAAAAGAACACTTTGCGGGCGATAGCGGCGAGTCGTTTAAACGACATCGAGCCGTCAGCCTGTTGTGGATGTTCATCGGCAGCTTCGGGAGTTTCGTCTCCAGTGCGGTTTACTGGTTATTCCTAGCCTTCATTCTGACCAAGGTGATTGACGGCGACATGACACCGGGCGATCTCGCGGCGCTGCTCGTCTATTTCGGTTATCTCAGAGGACCCATGATGTCGCTCTCAATCCTCTGGGTTCGTTTACAAGATAACGTCGCAGGAATGCGGCGTGTATTCGCCATGATGGACCTCCCGGCGGAAGACGATCTCGGTTCAATCGATTTGCCCACGATCGAAAACGGCGTCTCGATCAAACACGCCGGTCTCGTTTATCCGGATGGCCGTCGAGCACTCGAAGACGTGTCGCTTGACGCAAGAATCGGACAAATCGTCGCGCTGGTAGGTCCAACGGGAGCGGGGAAAACGAGCCTTGCCTACCTCATCCCACGCTTTCACGTGGCCAGTGAAGGAGACGTACGCATTGACGGCCATGCGGTCAACCAGCTGACGTTACAAAGTCTGCGTAGTCAGATCACGTACGTTTTCCAAGAAACCCAACTTTTTTCTGACTCGATTCTGGACAATATCCGCTATGGAAAACCGGATGCCACACTGGAAGAAGTTCAGACCGCGGCAACGACCGCCGGTATCCATAACTTCATCCAATCCCTTCCAGATGGATATCAAACCCGGCTTGGTAGTGTAACGAGTAGCAAACTTTCAGTGGGTCAAAAGCAGCGTATTTCAATCGCTCGCGGATTGCTGAGAGACTCTAGAATCTTAATTCTCGATGAGCCCACGTCTGCCCTCGACCCCGAAACCGAACAGTATCTCGTGCAAGCGTTACACGAAGCTGCAAAAAACCGCCTCGTGATTATTATCGCCCATCGTCTCTCCACCATCGCTCAGTCCGATCACATCGTTTTTCTCGACGAGGGGCGCATACTCGAACAAGGTACGCCCGCCGAATTGTTGTCAAAGACGGATGGTCACTACCGGCGATTCGTGGAATTGCAAACAACCACCTAAGTTTGAACCCAACTACAAGTCAAAGAGATATGGTCTACAGCACCGACGGTTCGCCTCACCAATCCTCAAGACGTTAACTCGCCGAAGCCTCGATGACTCGAAAAATACTAGCCTCGATTCTGTTGACCTTGGCCGCGATAGTCGTCATCGGCGGAGGTTCGGTCTATGCGACCATACGTGACATGAGCGGCGCCGAGTATTGGGAAAAGAGTATAAAAGCCTTCGAAACGAAGGATGCCGAATCTCCACCACCGGAAGGCGCTGTCCTTTTCGTCGGGAGTTCAAGCATCGTTTTTTGGCGTTCTTTAGCAGAAGACTTTGCGCCAATTCCCGTCATCAATCGCGGGTTCGGGGGTTCCCAGATGAACCACCTGAACTACTACCGGAATCGCATCGTTCATAAGTACAAGCCAAAGATCATCGTGGTCTACGAAGGTGACAACGACATCGCCGCAGGTCTAACTGCCGGACAGGTACTTGAGGACTATGAAGACTTCATCACGTACGTTGAGGACACCTTACCCAACGCGAAAGTGTGTTTTATCGCGATCAAGCCGTCGGTCAGACGTGAGGCGCTTTGGCCTACCATGTCGGAAGTGAACCAAGAAATACGCCAGAGAGCTGAAACACAGCCCAACCTCTGCTTTTTCAACATCGGGCCGCCAATGTTGAATAAAAACGGCGGTCCCAGACCCGATCTTTTCGTATCCGACGGACTACACCTTAATAGCAAAGGCTATGGAATTTGGACCGAGACAATACGACCGCGATTAAGTGAGATGTGGTCCGAGGCCGAATAAGGTCGGTCGGTCGAGCTACTGCCTCGAAACTCTCGCAAAAGGTCGCGAGCGCGGATGCGTCGAGCGTAATGGATTGATATCGATGCCCCCTCGCCTCAAGAAATGCCCTTCGACGGACAAACTGCTAAACGAACCCACCGACATCAAATCTCGATAAATACGCTCAACGACCTGTTCGTGGAACCCCGCGTATTCGCGATATGACACCAAATACGCAAGCAACGACTCGCGCTGTATCGCGCCTCCCCCGTAGCTGATAACGATCGTTGCGTGATCCGGTTGTCCCGTGACTGGACACGCACTTCGAAATACATGCGTATAAACAGATTCCGAACCTGCCGCTTTTTTCGGCCGAAGTAACATCGCGTCAGGTTGAAATGTCTCGATGCAGACAGCTAGGTCGTCAAGACAATTTCCCGTTAACTCTCCACTCAAATTTTCTCTATCGATGTTCATCAAAAAGATGTCGACCGGTGCCCCGCAAATTTTGGATACATCTGCCTTGAGTCGCTCAATAATTTCGTCTTCGTTCGCGAACCGCGTTTGGGCGAACGAATTGAGGTAAAGCTTCAACGATTTGCTCTCGACCATATGCTCGGAATCGCAGGGAACGACTACGCGCAACATCGCAGCGCGGGGACAACTTTTATCCCCCAACCAACTGAACTCATAACAATTCCAGACATCCTCACCCATAAAGGGAAGGTCATTCGTATTGAGCCCTATGGTGCTGCGCTGATCGGCGCGAACAATGCTCTTTAGCGTGTCGGGACGAGTCCCCTTAACGGGTTGGGTCATCCTCGGCGTGCTGGCCGATATCGAAAATCGCAATAATCAGCACCTTCCATCCTTGTTTGCGTGCGCGTAAGCGTCATCCCTATTCGCTTAGCTGCAGCGAAATCGCGATTACAAACCAATAAGTGGCCAAATCCCCGGCCACCCAACTCTTCCATCATCTCCGCATACTGACAGCCGTTCACGTTCATATCGAATTGATCACTACCACTCGCAATGATGTCGTATTCCAAGGCGCCTCCTTCCGCAAACATCTTCGCGCCGTCAGTCATTCGAGAAAAATCAGGCTGCTTACTGGAATCAATAGAGACTTCACTTTCCCGCGCTCGCCGTTTCAGCGCGTCATTGATCGTGTCCTCGCCTAGCAAGGCTTGAAGATCCTTGATCAAAGGAACCACGTACTCCATCTGAATCTTGACGCGTTCGAAATTCGTTAATTCGGTCATGGATCCCCCTCCATCTCGTCACCTAGGACCTTTGAATTTTATCCTCCACAGCAAGCCGATCGCTTGTCGATGCTGCTTCCGCCAACCGCTTCCGTGTTTCTTCGTAACCCGATTTGTCAATCCTATACCGTGCATAAAAGCATGCGGCGATCAGTCCCGGGACGATGGCCAACGGTGAGTCAACGATTCCCAACCACCAAACAATGTCGACGTCGACTTCGCCAGGGACCGCCTTGTCAGGGAACTCAATCATCTTAAGCGCGACGGCTGCAACGCCATGCCCAAGAGAATTATCGAGCTTCGCGAAGAAGGTCCGAGCGGAATAGAGAATGCCCTCCTGGCGCACCCCATATTTCAATGCATTCTCGTCGGCAATATCCGCTATTGCGGACATCACGCTGATATTAATGATACTGCCCGACGCCGCGGCTAACGCACCAAACGTCGCAATCGCAGGTAGCAGCATCCATGAACCATTTTCCGGAAAAAAACCCATCAGTCTGAGAATCACGGGCATCGCCGGGAATACGGATAACGTGACCGCGGTCGTCACGATGGTTGCCCGTTTATCAAACCTATTATGAATGCGCGCGGAAAACAGGAACCCTGAGATGTACCCAAAAAACGAGCCAATCAGAATCAAATTCCCAATATCCTCGGATCGGAGTTCCCAGTAATAGATGTTCATATAGGTGCCCATCCCGCCCCGAATTCCAAGCATCATCGACAACGCGAAAAGAGCGATCATCAGGAAAAGATAATTACGGTTCCCGAACGCTTTAAAAAGATCGCCATAAAATTCACGAAAACCGAACCGTGAAGCCAGTTGGGCCGGTTGCGGCAGATGCGGAATCCGATCGAGTGTGAACCATGCCGAGACAAACAGAACAATCGCGATAACAATCGCGATGGTGATCGAGAACGGTTCATAAGCGTCGGGTCGCAAAAAACCGTTTGCCGTTTGTGCGGTGGTCGCAAAGAAGACGGTTGAGTTGATCTTGAAAAATCCGGCGCCACCAATCCAGCCGAAGAAATTGTTGTAGCTCATGATCTTGGTGCGTTCTGTGTATTCCTTTGAGAGCTCACCTCCCATCGCTAGATGCGGTACGTGATAGACCGTCATAAATGTTCGGAGCACGACCGACCAGGCCAAAAACCACCAGAACAGGGAACCGCCAGCAAGAGTTTCTGGCGGGTTGAATACCATCCAGAAACTGACAGCAACAGGGATCGGAGCCAGTAGCATAAATGGATGTCGACGACCCCACTTCTTTGAGCGAAATCGATCCGACCATGAGCCAATGAGTGGGTCCGAAATTGCATCACCGAAAATGGCGAGAGTCGGCACCAATCCTGCAAGAAGAATGTCCAGACCGAGGACCTGGTTGTAAAACAGCATCCCCAAGGCGCCGACAGAGTACAAAGAGAGAGTTTCCGCCGTGGACCCGACACCAAATGCCAAGCGGGACTTTGTCGGAACCGTATGTGGATCAATCAGATCACGCAAATCCTGGTTCTGGTCCGTCATCCGTATTTCTCCCGAGCTACGCCGAACTTTGGCAGAAACTCGGAGCGCGTGAAACAGTCGCTAGTCTAATTATGCTTTCGCAAGCAAAGAGGAACCAACACTCTCCAGGGGGCGCGTATCTTACGGGCGCGCCCGACCTAGGCCTAGTCGGATAGTAAACCGAACCAACCGCGACGATCGACCTGGTATAAACATATAAGGAACAAACGCTTGTTTTCTACCAGTCGTTTGTCACAATCCGCCTTAATGCCCTATTGCGCTTTATTTCGAAACACCGGAATAAGGTCTT
>PBGU01000034.1 GCA_002719135.1 Gammaproteobacteria bacterium | reverse complement strand
GGACCCGGAGACCTTTCAGGTACCGGTGGTGCTTGTCACGGCGATCAATGTCCCAGAGGGGGCCGAGAGCGCAGAGGCCTTTGGAATGAAGAATGTGCTGACCAAACCCTGGGAGCCTCAGGAGTTAGACCTTATGATCAGTCAAGCGCTCGAAAGGCTGGCCCACGAGTGGGGTATTCCTGCCCCACAAGCGTAAGCGGTGCAGTCAGGCAGCCAACAATTCAGACAGGACAAAGGCCCCTGAGTTTTCAGGGGCCTTTTCTATTTCTCATGCGGCCAGACACCAACCCAGCTACTCCTGGCCCCGCGCGTCTATGCTAAAGTGCGCCTACATCTTGTATGGCTACTGCCAGTGTAGATTCCCCAAACCGCGACCCGGTCAATGGTGGCTGGCGTCACCGATAGACATCAAGAGGAAACCCGATGCTGGAAATGAGGAGCATATCTCCCGAGGAGTTTGTTCCGTGGACACGCGCGGAAGCGCGCGCCCACGGCAACCGGTTGGACGACGACCCAGAGATGCTGCGGCCGCGCTTCGATCTGGACCGCTCAATAGCGGTGTTCGACCAAGGGGAGATTGTCGGCGGCGCCCATTCTCACAGCATCGAGATGTCCATACCAGGGACCACGATCGCCATAGCCGGGGTGGCCAACATCGCCGTCCAGCCCACGCATACACGGCAGGGCCTGATGACCAGGATGATGCACCATCAGATCCACGATCTCCACGAACGCGGCGAGCCTCTGGCCGCTCTGTTCGCGTCGGAAAGCATAATCTACCGCAGGTTCGGATACGGTATCGGGTCTCTGTACGAACGGTGGACCATCGACCGCCAGCACACGGGATATGCCAGGCGATATGAAAGTCCCGGCCGAATCCGTTTTGTAGATCCAGCCGATATTTCAAACGACCTGCCTGAGGTTTTCCGGCGGACTACCGCGGGCCGTCCTGGGGTGTTCCAGAGACCGCCTCACCAATGGGAACGGGATTCTCAGGCGCCCGAACATCTGCAAGGCGGCCAAGGCGGCCTGTTTTATGCGGCCTACGAGGAAGGGGGTAGGGTGGACGGATACGTTACCTACCGAATCACCAGCACGAATCTGTGCGTGAACGAGCTAATGGCGACGACCACCGAGGCGATGACCGCCTTGTGGCGTTTCTGTTTCGACGTCGACCGAACCAGCTCCACCGAGGCGCTGAAACGGCCGGTGGACGACCCATTGCCCTGGATGCTGGCGGACCCGCGCCGGTTGCAGAGATCGATTCGGGACGGGGTCTGGGTACGGGTGGTAGATGTGGCTGCGGCCTTGAAGCTACGACGCTACATGCAGCCCGACAAGCTAGTGATAGAAATCAAGGACGATCTATGCCCCTGGAACGAAGGCCGGTTCGAATTGGAAGGGTCGCCCGAGGGGGCTGAATGCCGTGCCTCAAACTCCTCTCCGGACTTGGTGCTTGGTATTTCCGACCTTGCCTCGGCCTATATGGGCGCCGTGAGTTTCAGCACCTTCGCAAGGGCCGGCCTGGCGGAAGAGCGGACCCCGAATGCGTTGCTGCGCGCTGATTGCATGTTTGCTGTCCAGTATCCACCTTGGACACCGTGCAACTTTTAGATGCCTTGTCACGGGCTGGCCTCTAGACGACGGCGAACCATGCTAGAGGAGCGTGACGCCAACGATCTTTAGGCAAAATGGGCAACTGACCAATACCACCACCTCGTTATTGGTGAATCCAACCGCCTGAGCTATCGGGCGCGATACGATCTGGTTGCAGTAAGGGCATTTATTCATATTTCCCCTGTTGTTAAGTGCGGATACGTTGCGCTGGCTGTCCATTGACTAGACAGGCGCCCGCCCCTCACCTAAGAGCTACGGGCCTAATGACTGGAAGTTACCGCACCGACGATGATGTAGGTGTAGATCGAAGCGAAAGCCACCATGGCACCTACGACCGCCATCATCTCGACTAGCGTGATTCCGTTCCGGTCTTCGGATCCTAGGCGTATCGTTTTCTTAATGTTATCTAGCATATTCCTCAACTCCAAGAGGCTAATCACCCTGCATGACCATGACCATATGCTTAGACACAATTATCCAAGAGTTGAGCCTGCGGTTCTGTGATAAGCCGACGGGAATCCGGTGACGGTGGTCACCCTTGGTGGTGGATGGCCCCGTATCTCGGTTTAAGGGTGCAGCANCTTATTTGTGGGTTCTTACCGGCCTCTTGCAACAGGCCTGCTCTCGAAGGAGCAATCAACCCATCCTTGACGCTGCCATCGGCAGTTATTAGAATTGAGCCGAGTTTAGTTCTGGATCTTGGAAGATGAAGCATGCGCAGATTTCTGATTCCGTTGATTTTCGTAGCCATGTTGGTGGTTGCCACGGTTCTGCCCGTTGCCGCAAATTCGCCGGACGAAGCGCCCTCCCACTCGGGTAAGGCCTGCGGCGTCAATCTCTAGAGTTAGCCCGTAGACTGCTGTTCCCCTGGGGACCGGTAGACTGTGAGACTGCCGATACAATCTGAATAACCTAAGATAAACTGAGAAAATCGGCCCCGNCCTTCCGCAAGAGGAAGGGCCGGGGTCTTTTTTTGGCAAGAGTCATTTGGAAGAAGTCCTTAAAATAGTCGCGGTGGTGGCAGCCACCACCGTGGGGTTCACCATCGCCGGGGTGGCCGGCTTCGGCGGAGGCGTTGTCGCCCTTCCCGTGCTCGTCTGGGTATTCGGCGTCCGGGAGGCCATACCCATACTATCCATCTCCCAAGTCCTGAGCACCGTCTCCAGGGTCGGGNTGCACCGGGATGGACTCAACTGGCCAGTGGTCCGCTTATTCGCCCTAGGATCCCTGCCTTTCTCCGTCCTAGGCAGCTTCATCTTCGTCTCCATAGACACCACGGTGCTGGTGCGCATCCTGGGNGTGATGATGCTTCTCTTCGTGGTCTACACCCGGCTGCCGGTCGGGCNCGATTTCAACATGAAGCTCTGGGGGTTCGTACCCTTGGGCGCCGGCACCGGATTCGGCTCCGCATTCCTGGGGATTCCTGGGCCATTCGCCGCCGTATTCTATCTGGCCTACGGCCTGTCGGCCAGCGCCTACATCGGCACGTCTGCCTTGGGGATGGGGATGATTCAGGTGCCCAAGTTGATAATCTTCGGCACCAGCGACCTTCTGTCGATACGCGTGCTGGCACTGGGCCTNGGGTTGGGTATCATTGCCGCAGGCTCCGCCTATCTGGGCAGGATCATCCTGCGGCGAGTGCCGGAGCATGTTTTTCCCAAGATCATCACCACCTTGCTTCTGATCTCCGGAGTGGTCTTCCTGATCAAGGGTTGACCCCCCGGGATTTCTGTAACTCTTGGGTAATTCTCGGCACAGTAGTATCGAATATCCGGATCGATCACTCATCCATCTTGGTCCGGACGAGGAACTATGACCTTAACCGTTCAGGGCCTCTATGACGGGCTCNCAACCGTTGCCAACCCAGAACCGGNGACCAAGCGCCGCAGCCGCGACCGCCAGCCATTCACACCAGCCCCCATCGTGGCCACCGTGTATTGGTGGTGGACACAAGACGGCCGCACGGCCTGCATGGAGAACCAGTTCTCCACCATGGCGGCGACCCCCATCCGCTTCCGGTGCCTCGGCGCCAACGGCGGCAAATACCCCAAGCGCTTCCGGATCGACCTGGCCCAGGCGCTGGACCCGCTGCCGGAGCTCAACAAGCGGGAGATGAAAGCCCTGGGAAACGCCATCGNCGAGTCCTTGAGCCGTAAGCTGGGCGTAGAAGTNGCGGCGATCTCGCCAGATATCATCGACACGGTTGTGGACGACGCCTAAATCTCTTCACGAAAGACCTTTTGGACCAAAAGCCCCCGCCCTTCTTAGNAAGGACGGGGGCTTTTTTGTTCGTTCGGAGGAGNCCGATTATTGACCGGCGGCCAAAACTCTCTTGAACACCGTCCCCAGCAGAGCGGCTTCCTCTTCGGTTATGTGTCCTAGGAAGACCTCCCAGGCGTCTTTGGAGTGGTCCGGGCCCACCTTCTCGATGGTGTCACGGCCCAGTTGCGTGATGACCGCGTAGTAGCCGCGCCGGTCTCCGGGGCAAGGTTCCCGTGCCACCAGCCCGGCCACGATCATCCGGTCAACGAGACGGGTTATACCACTTGGGGTCAGCAGCACTGAGTCGGCAAGCTCGCCCATGCGCAGCCGTCCTTCCGGACCATCAGAAAGCTGCTGTAGAACGTCCCACCAGGCCAGAGGCAGACTGTGTTGCTCCTCCATCCGGCGNTNCAGGTACCTCATCACGGTGGAGTGAGTCTCCAAGAACNACCGCCACATGTGGAGATGGTCTTTCGAGTCTGCCTTTGAGATTGAATCTTGCGCCATGCCNGGATTATAGGACCAGTTATTTTGCGAATCAACTATTGGCGGCGCAAGTTGATGGCGGTGAACGGCCGCCGCCCCACCAAGAGTTCGCCTTGGTTGACATATAATGGGGCTACGATCAACCTCTTAGCATTATCGGCTAGTCTCATATCGCGTTTGAATGACAGTGAAATGGTAACGACTATCAGCGACGACATGTTCGCCCCGGACGTCATACGAGACCCCTTTCGTTACTACGGANGGATCAGGGACGAAGACCCGGTGCACTGGAACGAGCTCTACCAACTCTGGGTAATCACCAGGCACGATGACCTNGTCTGGCTGGCCCGTAACCATCAGCAGTTCTCCAACTCCGTCTGGAAGAACGACCCCCTCCCGGCATACCCCGCGATCTACGACTCGGACCAAGAACTCTACGACTTCATGCGGGACTATCGGGGCAACCAGTTGGTCCAGTTTGACCGGCCAGAGCACCTGGAAATGCGGAAGGTTGTCCACTCCTANTTCACGCCCAAGTCCATGGAAGAATGGCGGCCTTTGGTGAAGTCGGCCATCAAGGAACTTCTGGATGCGGCCGAGGAGAAAGGCGACGTGGACCTGATGCGGGACTTGGCCGTGCCTCTGCCCGTACTCGTCATCGCCGAGATGATGGGCGTGCCCGAGTCAGAACGCCCGCACATCAGGAGGTTGGCCGAGAAGCTGCTGCACGCCGGCCGGGGCGAGCCGGACCGGATGCGGATCGTGGCCGAGGGCATGCAGGGGATGCTGGATTATGTAAACCCAATGGTGGACGAACGCATCAACCGCCCCAAAGACGACTTCATATCGGTGNTGGCCAGCGGGGAGAAGTCAGGCGTGTTCACTCGGCAACAGGTGCTGGTCAATACCTCGCTGCTGTTGGTGGCCGGGCATGAGACGACCATCAATTTGATCTGCAACGGCGCCCTNGCGCTGATGAACAACCGCAGCCAATGGGACCTGCTGAAGACCGACACGCAAGGGTTGATGGTCAGGGCCACCGAGGAAGCCCTGCGGTACGACCCGCCAGTGAAGTCGATCCAGCGTATGGCAACCGAAAACGTGGAGATCCGAGGGAAGGTGCTCAAGAAAGAAGACCGCTTGCGGTGGTTCACACCGTCAGCCAACCGNGACCCCAACAAATTCGAGGACCCGGACANCTTCGACATCACCCGGTGGCCAAACCCCCACGTCGCGTTCGNCGCCGGGGTNCACCACTGCCTGGGGGCGACCATCGCCAGGGTCGAGGGTCAAGAGGTGTTCACCGCACTGGCCGAGCGGTACCCGAACCTGGAATCAAAGGACCGCAACACGGAATACCAGGAAAGCCTGACCTTNCGCTCGGTGAAGAGCTTGCCCGTTTCACTTGATTGATCCGGCCAGCCCAACACCNGTGTCGCGCCCAAGGGAGAAATGATGCCGGCCAACGACGGTATTGATGTTGATGATCATCTCCGGGAATCNGGGCTGGACGGCGATAACGCCCAGCGAATCTACCGTTACATGCTGCTGGCGCGGGCCATCTCNGAGAAAAGCTGGCTCCTCACCCGGCAGGGGCGGGTCCTGTTCTCCATGCCCTGCGACGGTCAAGAAGCGGCAGACGTGGCCAGCGCCTACGCCCTGGACACCGGCAAAGACTTCATAGTNCCCTACGCCCGNAGCCTGGGGGCCATGCTGGTCAAGGGCATGACCACCCAGGAGGTCATGCTGAACATGTTCGGCAAGGCCGCAGACCCCAACAGCGGCGGCCGTCAGATGCCGATGCACTGGGGCCACAAGAAGCTGGGGATCATCTCGATGGGCAGCTCGGTGGGAACGACCATCCCCAGGGCGTCGGGAGTGGCGTTGGCCTCCAAACTAAAGGGCCAAGGCGCTGTGACCATGGTCTATTTCGGCGAAGGCTCGGCCAGTGAGGGCGATTTCCACGAAGGTCTGGCTTTCGCGGGCGTCCACCGTCTGCCGGTGGTGTTCTTCTGCAACAACAACGGTTGGGCCACTTCCGTCCCCGTCAGCCTCCAGAGCGCCGAGCCTCAGGTCTCCAGGCGCGCCGAAGGCTATGGCTTCCCCGGCCTCACCGTAGACGGCTTAGACCCGTTGACGGTCTATCAGGCAGTTAAGACGGCGGTAGACCGGGCACGGTCTGGGGATGGACCCACCTTGGTGGAAGCNACAACCATCCGGATGATGCCCCACTCTAGCTCTGACAACCACCTGCGCTATCGCAGCCAGGNCGANCTAGACGCTGAGAAAGAATCGGACCCTCTGCCGCGTTTCCAGAACCTCCTGGTCTCCGCCGGCCTCCTGGACGGGGAATCAGACCAAGTCTTACGAGACGCTGTGGACCAAGAGGTTGAATCGGCCATCGAATACGCGGACGCCGCCCCGCCCCCTGACCCCGAGACCGCGCTCACTGGGGTCTACGCGCCGTAGGGCAATCCCATGAGTGAGATGCGCTTGATCGAAGCTGTGCGGGACGGCCTTCGCGAAGAATTGGCGGCAGATGGCAGCGTGTTCCTCATCGGCCAGGACATCGCGGTGAACGGCGGCGTGTTCCGGGTCACCGAGGGGTTGTTAGAGGAGTTNGGCCCCGAGCGAATCATCGACTCGCCGTTGGCTGAGTCAGGTATGGTCGGCGTGGCAGTTGGAGCCGCGATGAATGGGCTGCGTCCTGTGGTTGAGATACAGTTCGCCGACTTCATTTTCCCGGCGTTCAACCAGTTGGTCAGCGAAGCGGCGCGGATGTATTACCGCACCAACGGCGAGTATTCCGTGCCCCTGGTCATTCGCGCGCCCTACGGGGGCGGCGTCCGGGGCGGACTGTACCACTCCCAGAGCGTGGAGGCCTATTTCGCCCACGTGCCTGGACTGAAAGTTGTTGTGCCGTCCAGCCCCTACGACGCCAAGGGCCTCTTGAAGGCCGCCATACGCGACGATAACCCGGTGCTGTTCTTCGAACACAAACTTGCCTACAACACGGTGCGCGGGGAAGTGCCGCAGGGCGATTACACGGTGCCCATCGGGAAGGCCGTCGTCCGACGGGAGGGACAGCAGCTTTCGCTGATCTCTTACGGTCTGTCCGTGCACCANTGTCTGGAAGCGGCGGATACGCTATCGGCGGAAGGNATAGACTGCGAGGTGGTGGACTTGCGCACGGTGAGCCCATTGGACACGGCAACGCTGCTTGAATCGGTTAAGAAGACCGGCCGAGCCTGTATCGTCCACGAGGACAACCTGACCGGGGGAGTGGGGGCCGAGGTGGCAGCAATCATCGCCAAAGACGCCTTCGAGTTTCTGGACGCCCCGGTGCAGCGGGTNGCCGCGCCGGACGTGCCGTCCTTTCCGTACAGCCCCAACCTGGAAGACGCGCTGTTGCCCGGCCCGCCGGACATCGTTAGGATGGCGCGGGAACTCTCCGCCTACTAGTTGCAGGCCGATCGGTGCAGGGGAAATAGCTTCGATGCAGCGGTCAGGTCAGCCAGGTCAACCCACACCTCAAGAGAGCATCGACCGGCAGCCAGCCAATCTTCACCAGGAAATTTAGCTCTCNCNCCGTGTAGACCACACCATCGCAAAATAACAGAACCATGACCTTAACGTCCCACGCCGGTGGAGTCCCGGGAAGTCCCGGAAGGGNCGCGATAGCGGGGCTGATTGGGTCGNTTATGTCAAATTGGGAACGACGGGCGCCAGCCGCCCTAGTAGTGAATCGCCCTTGGAATCCCGCCGCCGGCGGCGATGGCGTCTCCGTTGATGGATATGGACTTGGGGGAGGCTAGGAAGGCGATGACGTAGGCGACTTCTTTGGCGTCCACTATGTGATGGATGGAGTTGCCATTGGCCATGTTGCGCTTGGCTTCCTCTACGGTGATGCCTTGGGCCTTGGCACGCTCCTCCAGCATGGCCGGGATGCGCTCGGTGTAGGTCATGCCCGGATGTACGGTGGTCACGTTGATNCCCTGGGGGCCCAGTTCGTCGGCAAGATTCTTGGTCAGCGCGGACACGGACACGTTCCGCATGCTGCCGACGGCGTAGCCTGCCTGGCGGGCGGCCATTCCGCTGAGGTTGATGATCCGGCCCCAACCCTGGTCGATCATGTAGGGAGCAACGGCCTGGGCGCAGCGCAGATAGCCCATGACCTTCACGTTCATATCACCCCAGAAATCTTCTTCGGTGATCTCGGCCAACTTNGGCGTGTAGGCGCCCCCAACGCGGGCGGCCGAGTTGACCAGGATGTCGATGCGGCCCAGCTTCTCCGCGGCTTCTTCGACCATGGATTTAACCGACTCGGGCTCTCCGGTGTCGGCCACGATGGTGATGAAGTCACCGCCCGTCTCCTCAGCCAGTTCCCGGGCGCACTCCTCCAAGGCTTCTCGGCCCTCTGGCTACCAGGGCGACTTTCATCCNTTCCAGCCCGAACTCCCGGCCCACCGCCTTGCCGATTCCGCGGCTGCCGCCGGTGATGATAGCTGTTTTTCCNGTCAGTTCCAGGTCCATGAAGNCGCTCCTAAATCAGATCTAGCTTTGTATCAGGGGTCAGTGTAGGCGTGGAAACGGCGCTTATCAAGTTCTGCCGAAGGCTAGGCTTGCTCCACCGCGGACTTGATGCGGGCCAACTGACGGTTGGAGCGCAGACCGGGGAACACTCGAAACAGCAGGTTAACGAAGGGCCGTGTCGCTATCGTCTTGAGAGTCTCCATGCCCAGCATCAGTAGGTGGAATGGTCCCGGAATGTGCGGGTTCTTCTTGTCGGTCATGACCAACACGGTTCCCGCGCCCTCGGGGAACAACCGGAAGGAGATGAACTCGGAGCCTACTGACAGGCCGTTGTAGAGGTTCTTAGTTTCAAAATCGATGCTGTTGTTGGGTTCATACCCGGTGACGGTGAGACTCTTGATCCACGAGACCTGTCTGGAGGTGNCNCCGCCCCGCAAGATGGGCGCCTGAAACATCTCTACACGTTCTCGTTGNCAGGATGACCCAAGAGCCACCAGGTCGTCGGATGTCAGAATCAGCCTGAACCCGGAATGTTCGTCCCATTCGCTATGACGCGGCAGATCCGCCAGATACGAGAAAACCGGCTCTGGGCCAGCGTTGATGAGTATCCATCTTTGGACCCCCGATACAGGATTCACGATGCGATCGGTGGCTGAATCGAGTTACGGGCGTGATTACGGAGCATCGTCGCTCGTTATGGTGACGCTCCAGTCACCCTGGGACACCACTCCCATAGCGTAGACGCCCGCCTGGGGGTTTTCGCCAGGAGCTCCACCGCCCACGGTGAACCCGAATTTGCCTTCATGGTCTCCCTTGATTTCAACGATCTGGTATGGCGGCACGCCCTTAGCATCAAAGAGTTCAACGGTGAAATCTGATTCACCGGCGTGGCTGGTGGTCATGGTGTATTCGCCATCGTCAAGATGGATCCAACTTCCGCCGCCGTCGCCGCTGCCCGCCAGCGTGATCTCCGGTGTTTGGCCTTGGATGGCCCTCTCCTGGAACAGTCGCAACCGCCATGGTCCGGTGGCAANTACATTCACCATGTAATTGCCGGGGGCCAGTCCGCCATCGTTGCCCTCAAAAACGCTGTGGACCCGCTCGCCCTGATAGGGCCCGGGTCTAGAATCTATGGACTTAACCAGCCCTTGGTCCTCATCCACGAAAGTTAAAGAAAAGGGAGCGTCGCCTTCATATCGGACGAAGGCAATGATCACGCCGGGGCCCATCTCATACGGACCCAGAACGTCAGGGCCGTCACCGTCTAACTGCGCCTGTAGCTGCCTTGGGACGTAGGTGGCGGTGGGCCTGCGGGTAGCTTCCGTGGGTGAGGCGGTAGGAGGTACGGANGCGTCTGGNCTAGGCGCGTNCGCCGCTCCACCGCAAGCGACCAGGAATGTGAAAGACAACATCATAGCCAGCCGGACCAGTGCTTTCAGCATTCCGCATCTCCCCGTGAAAAAATTAATGATCTGACAGTCCCATCAAGGGACCTGCCTCACATTNTACGACACCTGGNCGGCAGCCAAAAANCTTCGAGCTTTTTTGTTAGATGCCGTAAACACAAGAANAGGCGTCCTGATGATTCGGGACGCCCATTTCTCAATCACGTCCAGCGGAGGACGTTGGCTATCATCCTCCGCCGGTATTACTCGATGTTTTTGGCTCTAATTGGAGCCGAATAGATTACCTCCAAAGATGTTGATTACTCCAGCTTGGATGGCGGAGGCACTGTCCTGTTCCAGCGCTACACCGAGGTCGGCCAATACGGCCAACTCGTTGAACGCAGTGTTGGCGCCGGAGATTGCGCTGAAGTCACCCAGGCCTCCCAGAAGGTTGGCGGTGGCGACCTCCAGAGCTGCCTCCATAGTCTAATGGTCGAACCCGCCGGTCTGGTCATGGTCCAGTCCGGCGAACATGCCACCCACCACTGAAGGGTCGAACTCACCAAAGACATCTGACTTGATGTTTTCGACCATGGTGTGGAGCTGGCCGGCGTCCAAGCCAACGATCCCGTCACCACCGATGGTATGTAAGGTGAATACGGCTGCATTTTACGCGATATTTTAGGTTTTTCCATAGCCGCCATCAAGTTCACTCACATTCGATGCACGCCTGGGAAGGTGAGAATCTGGTGATAGACCGGCATCTCCGTTATGCCTTTTCCACCGACTTCCACGCGCTCATCCCTGTGGTAACATTTGGCCTGGCAATAGGACTGCCCAGGAATGAGCACCGCCTAGCCCGTTAATCAAAGGAGAACACTAGGAATGAAAGCACTTGAAGGAATCAGGGTATTGGACCTGACCCGGGCCTTGGCTGGTCCGTTCTGCACCCTGATGTTGGGCGATTACGGCGCCGACGTGGTGAAGATCGAGATTCCGGGGGCCGGCGACGACACCCGCAAATGGGGACCTCCGTTCATCGGCGAAGAGAGCGCCTATTTCCTGTCCGTCAACCGCAACAAGCGGAGTTTGACCCTGAACTTCAAAGAGGAGCAAGCCAGGGAGATCTTCTTGAAACTGGCCAAGGACGCCGATGTTGTGGTGGAGAACTTCACTCCCGGCGTGATGGACCGGTTCGGCTTGGGCTACGAGGCGGTGAAAGCTGTGAACCCCGGCATCGTCTTTTGCTCGATCTCAGGGTTCGGCCAGAACGGACCCTACAGCAGCCGGCCGGCTTACGACCAGATAATGCAGGGCCTCAGCGGCCTGATGAGCATCACCGGCGAGCCCGACGGCGATCCCCAAAAAGTTGGGATCGCGGTGGCCGACATCGGAGCTGGGATGTGGGCGGCGTTCGCTGTAATGGCTGCCATCCACAACAGGTCTCATGAGGGCGAGGGCCAAGGGCAATACATCGACATCTCGATGATGGACGCCCAGGTTGCGTGGCTCACCTACCAGGCGGCAAACTTCTTCGCCAGCGGGGAGCCGCCCAAGCGGTTGGGCGCGGCCCACCCCAACCTGGTCCCCTACCAAGCGTTCATGTGTCGGGACAACAAGTACCTCAACCTGGCAGTCGGCTCCGAGCGGATCTGGGAGCGGTTCTGCGAGGGCATGGAAATGCCTGAGTTGAAGGAAAACCCGGACTATACGACCAATGTGGAGCGGGCCCAGAACCGCAGCAAGATCGTGCCCTTCCTACAGGAGATATTCATCAAGCAGCCGGTGGCCCATTGGGTGGCGAAATTGCAGAAATTCAGCGTTCCCTGCGGGCCCATCAATGACCTGGCCGACGTCTTCTCCGACCCGCAGTTGCTCTCCAGAGATATGTTTTTGGAGATTGCCCACCCGACGTTGGGCAAGATTAAGCAGACCGGGCTGCCCATCAAATTCTCCCGCACCCCGGGCGGTCTGGACCGCCACCCTCCCCTGTTGGGAGAGCACAACCAGGAATTACTACAGGATCTGGGGTTCTCCGCTGCTGAGATCGAGGAACTCAAGACGCAAGAAGTTATCTAGCCTCAGGAGTTAAGCGAAATTTCGATTGCTCAAAACAGCGTCGATTGGGGAATTGTGCCGGAGCATTTCCCATGATAGTCTGGCCCGTGTTCCAGGGTCTTATGATGGATCGCCCCAGGAAAATGAGGCTCTCCAAGACCTAGACCCAGGAGGTTGACCGTCAATGGACCTAGGACTTAAAGACCGGGTTGCCATAGTCGGAGGCTCCAGCAGAGGGATGGGCCGGGCCATCGCCTTGGCATTCGCCCAGGAAGGGGCCAACGTGGCGATCTCCGCTCGCACCGAATCCGACCTCCGCCACACAGAGATCGAACTGGCGCGCGTGGGCTCACAACAACACGTGCTGGCCATCCCCGCTGATCTCTCCGTCTCACGAGACATCCGCCGCGTGGTCCGGGACACCTTCAACCGGTTCGGCCAGATCGGCATCTTGGTCACCCACATGGGCTACGGTCCTCCCGGCCGGCCTTCAGAGTTCAACGACGAGACCATCATGGGCGCTCTGGAGGATAATTTCCTAAGTTCAGTGCGGTTCGCCAGGGAAGTCATCCCTTATATGAAACAGCAGCGCTGGGGGCGCATCGTCCACCTGTTGCCGTCTTTGGGCAGGAGATCGGCCAACGGCGCGGCCCTATCCGCCACTTCCCAGTTGGCCCTGGTGGGCTATTCCAAGATGCTGGCCAACGAGCTGGCCCCATTCAACATCACGGTCAACAACCTGATGTCGGGGCCTGTGAAAACCGACTACCTGACCTCGGCGTTTGAGTCAGAGGCCCAAGAGTCCGGGAAAGCCTTCGAAGAATTGATGAAGGACACCGTCACCACCATTCCCATGGGGCGGCTGGGCAAACCCGAGGAAGTGGGTGACCTGGTCGCATTTCTAGCCTCAGACAGGGCCTCATTCATCACCGGCACCAGCGTGGTGCTGGACGGCGGCATGCGCCAGACAGTCACCTAGGAAACAGCGGCAAAAAGGCCAAGCCCGGATATGGAACAACAAAAGGTCTACAGCACAGCCCAGGAGGACATACCTGGCTGGCTCGTCTACGACTACCGCCAAGCCAATCCCGTGTTCTGGCTAGTTGTCTCGGCATCCGGGCATGTCAGCCGGCCTTGTTATTTCTATCTTCCCGCCCAGGGAGAGCCGACGCTGTTGGTCCACCACGTCGAGGCCGGGAAGTTCGCCGATTCCGGCGTAGAAGTGTCCGTCTACAGCAGCCGGGATTCCATGCTCACAGCGCTCGGTCATCGGCCTCAGCCGCTGGTTGCCCTCGCCTCGTGTTGCCATTAGAATTGCCGCGACTCCCCACCTGATTCATTGAGGACGAAGCTATGAGATTCTCTCTGGCCTATGAAATGCAGCGGCCAATGCTCGACGACCACGCGGTGATCGAAGAAACCATCGAACAATGCATCCTCGCGGACGAGATGGGGTTCGACGCCGTCTGGTTCGTTGAACACCACTTCCTGACCACGTTTTCCGGATCGCCGTGTCCCGAGGTTATCTTTGGGGCGCTCAGCCGGTTGACCAAACGCATCCGCCTGGGGTTCGGCGTCTCGGTACTGCCATATCACCACCCGGTGCGGGTGGCGGAACGGGTTGCGATGGTCGACCAACTGTCCCACGGCCGGGTCGAGTTTGGCACCGGCCGATCCGCTCCCTACGAGCAGATGGGTATGGGCATCGACCCCCGGGACACGAGGGAGATGTGGGACGAATCTCTAAGCATGATTCCCAAGATCTGGGAATCGGACTATTTCGAACACGAGGGCAAGTTCTGGAACGTGCCGCCCCGGCAGGTTCTGCCAAAGCCGTACCAGCAGCCCCATCCGCCCATCTGGGTGGCTGCTCTGCAGCCGGCAACCTATGAGATCGCCGCTCAGAAAGGGATCGGGGTCATGGCGCTGGGCGTCAACGCTCCGTCAATCTTGGAACCGGAGATCAAGAAGTACAAGGCCGCGGTCAAAAACGCGAGCCCGGTGGGCGCCTTCACCAACGATCAGTGGCTGAGTTCGTGTTTCGGCCTCTGCGGCGAGGACAACAAGACGACCCAAGAACTGTCTGCCCAGTCGTTGAAGACCTTTTTTGGTCCCGGTCGGCCCTACGTCCAGGACCAAAAAGATGTCTACGAGAAGCTGTTGGAGCAGTGGGGTGGGATTCCCGATCACCTGGTCCAGAATTTTGCCCGGTACGTCGAAGTTCAGGAGACCTCAACCGGTGCCAACGGCAATTCCACCACAAATCTCGATCTTTCGGGAGGCAGCGCCCTGGCCCAGAAAATCTGGGAGGAGTTCGACGCCGAGACCATGGCCGAGCGGGGCGTGATCGTGGCCGGGGACCCGGAGGCCTGCATCAAAGCCTCCAGGCTCCATCAAGCGACCGGCGTGGACGAACTCCAGTTCCTGATGGCCACTGAGACCGTGGACCACAAAACGGTCATGAAGTCCATCGAGATGTTCGGTAAACACGTCATCCCCGAGTTCCGCGACGGCAACGACCCGAAAGCTCCCGACTGCCCCTTGTAGATGGGCGCTCCCAGACCCTGCATACCGGCAAACTCAAGGCATCTGGCTTTGTTAGACGCTATTAACCTATTGCACGAGATCCGAGGGAAACAAATCACCCAACAGACTGAAGCGTAAGTTGCTTTCTGTGCATAGGCGTGCATAGCAGTCTACAGCAGGCACGATTTTGAGGCTAAAGGCTAAAACCGTGCCTACCGGACAAAAATAAATCTGATTGGGGTCAGTCTGATGGCGCCTAGTGCATGGGGGAAAAGGCGGCGGGTATTAGCAGTTTGTTCTCCTGTTTAACCAGGAACTCCCGTGTGGACGGGGTCGGAGGCCAGTTGGGGTCTCCGGTGGCCTCGGCACGGATACGGGTCCGTTCGTTTAAGTCCTTATACGGCCAGATGTGCACCCATTTGTTCAGCGAACCCAGCTCGCTGTACATACCGGCGGCCAAGGGCGAGTATTTCTCCCTGGCGGAGATCGATCCCTTCCAACTATCTATGACCTTGGATATGGCCCCCGGCTGGTAGGTGTATATCCGCATCTCGTAGAGGTCACCCAAGGCCTGGTCACCGCCCATGGGCCGCATGAAGGGAGCCGGCATGAAAATGTCTGATTCCTGCTCGATCACAAACTCCCGTCCTCCGGGTATCCGTTGCAGGTCGGGGTCGTTGTTTGCTGCTTCTCTTGCAGCCAATCGTTGGTTCAGGTCTTCATAGATCCAAACGTGAATGACCTGGTTTAGAGGGCCGAATTCGGTGTGCCAGAATCCTCCCAGCTTGGAATGCTTCTCCCGGTATGGGTGCCTCTCTGCAAACCGGGATTCGAACTCAGACACCGCGCCCGGCTTTAGAGTATAGGTCCGCATCTCGTAAATCATGGTCCCTCCTTTCTCTGGTGTATGAATGCCGTGTGGCCCTTCCGGTGGCCGTGCTTGTCATGGGGATTGCCAAATCGGGAATGTTTCTTCCAGAACCCAGAGTTCTCCTTCATCAATTCGAATTTGTGGTTGGCTTGTTCCTGAGTAATTTTGCCTGTTTCCACGAGCCTAGCCAAATGGTTCTTCATACGTTCATCCCGTGTTTCTGAAGCAGCCTGTTTAAACGCTTGTTCAACTCGGCCTTTGTCGATTCCGAGTATCTCGGCCATTTTCGATATCAGGGTATCGGGCCCACTTATGGTTTTGTCTTCCCCCTGCCCTTGGGCGGCCGCTATACCGCCGAATATACCCAGTAGAATCAAAGCCGCTGTCACGGAGATAATCACGAGTCTTTTCTTCATCGTCTCACTTAAGTCCAAAAACGTTAGGACTATATCTGTTAATCCTTATTACTTTACAACCCGACCTTAGTAGATAGATGTTACGTCTAAAGCACTCGCCGGACAACGACTGGACCCGTTACGGTGCCTTAAGTTTGTCTAGGGCCTCCTGTGACGGGTCTGATCTCCTCCACTACCACGGCTTACGCCAACAGAGTGTGTGAGGTAAGGCTATCAACAACCGCTACAAATATGGTTTCAGAAGCCGTTCTGATGTCGCGAAGAAATCTGACTAGACGGCTGACATGCCCTGCCTTATAGTCCCCACGGCCTAAACCATTTATAGATCGGAGGACGATATGCGGTTTCATATTTCGTCACATCACACACCTGATATGTGTGGTCTCGGGAACCCTGGGAAATTCCCACCTAACCCAAAATGGCCTGAACGGTGCAAGGAACTTGGAATCGAATACGTGATTGGGGGTGGTTGCCAGCCAGAGCATTTCCACTACATGGTGGTCGAGACCGATGACGTGGAAAAATTGCGTGATCTTATGGCTCCAATGTTAGGGCGTTGGACAAGTGTCGTAAGTCCAGTCAACGTAATGTAACCGAGTTCCATAAGGGTCATTCTTATAGAAAAAGGCCACCTGGATGCCTAACCGATGGCCCGTGTGAGTAGGAAATCATGCTTAGGCGTGTTCATAGGTGTTTTCTAGTCTCAGATTTGTGCCTATGAGCATCCTGGAACCCGAAAAGAGCGAGGACCAAAAACAAGATCAACTTCGGGTTGCTAGGCAACATCTAATCGATTCAAAAATAGAGGAGAGAAACATGTCAGAACAGAACAGGTTGGTGTTCGAAAAAATAATGGCTGCTTTGAACGCCAAGGATCTGAACGCCATGGAAGCACTTATAGATGACGACTTTGTCGATAATGATGCAATGCCGGGAATGCCCCCTGGTAAAGCTGGAATGGTAGGGATGATGCAAATGTTTGTTTCCGCGTTTTCAGATTTGCACGTCGTGGTAGACCAATATGTTTCCGAGGGTGATCTGGTAGTAGGAATCATGACTACTTCGGGAACACAATCAGGAGAATTCATGGGCATGCCCCCTTCAGGGAAAAAATTCTCTGTGAGGGAGATACATGTTGCCAAAATAGTTAACGGCAAGATGATAGAGCATTGGGGTCTGGGGAATGACATGTCAATGATGCAACAGTTGGGAGCCATTCCTGAATAGTGGTTTTGGGATGCTTATAGTCCGATAAGATAAGGGCCACCGGCATGCCTAACCGATGGTCTTGTGTGTGGGAAGAATTACCAGGCAGCGGAATAAAGGGCGCAATCTTTCCTTCCTTTGTCACCCAAGTGTCATTCAGTTCCTTCAGAGCCTTCAGTGAAAGGCGTGGAAACCCGTTCGCCTCTTCGATGCTTATGAGGACAAGTAAGTATTGCCCCATATTTTGTTGATTAAAGATGTAGAATGACCGAGCTTTAGGGCAGGCCCGTTTCAGAGATTGAATCTTTCACCGGGGGGCAATCCGATGGCTGTAACCGAGTTAAGACTAGCTGAGTTGGGCTACACTCTGCCGCCGCCACCTGAACCTATCGGCAACTATCTTTCGGCTACCAGCAGCGGAAAGATAATGTGGTTGACCAGCGTAGGTTCTAGGCGCCCGGACGGTTCGCACACTATTGGAAAGCTGGGCGAAGATCTCACGGTGGAACAGGGCTATGACGCCGCCCAGTGGTGTGCCCTTAATTTGTTAGCACGTATGAAGATAGAACTGGGTGACCTTGACCGTGTCACTAGAATATTGAAGGTCTTTGGGATGGTCAACTGTTCACCCGAATTCGGAGAACAAGCTAAAGTATTTGATGGAGCTTCAGACCTGTTTGTCGAGCTGTTCGGTGAACAAGGGAAGCACAGCAGATCCGGCGTTGGGTTGGCAGTCTTGCCGAGGAACACAGCTGTTATGGTCGACTGTGTAATCGAGTTCACTGAAACATAGTTGGACTGTCATTTATCTGGGGCCTCTGGTGGCGGGTCTCGTATAATTCCCCAAGGTTAACCGCCTAACCCTAGCTGATTAACTAATTCAACGATCATTGGAGGAATCATGGCAGCATATACAATTGTGACCCACCCAGTTAAAGATTTTGATACTTGGAAAGCTAGCTTCAACCAGTTCGAACCGATCAGAAAGGAAGCGGGCGAACTAAGTGCCGTGGTCTTACAGCATGCAGACGACCCCAATATGGTGACCGTTATTAACACGTGGGTTTCAATCGAAGCGTTTCAGGCGTTGTTCAATCGTGAAGAATTGAAGGCGGGCATGGCCGAAGCGGGTGTCACTGCTCCTCCGACTATAACCATTGCCAACGAAGCCTAGAAAAGAACAGGGCCACCACTATCCAGACGGTGACCCTTCTGTTGGAGGGATTTCTCCTATCGTTCAGTGACGGGAGTGACCACACACTCATCCCGACCCATCGTTGGTCGTAACAATTCGGTCACTTTGGTCATATCATCTGCTTCGACAAACATAAAACCAGTATGCTGAGGGCGACAAGAACCACCCATCAGGTATGTGATTCCCAGTTCCTTGCACCGTGCGGGCCAATCTGCGACGGAGTTAATGCCTTCTTTCCGTTCCTCTAGGTGCGTGCCACAGTTTTCAGGGGTGTGATGGTTTTGAATATGGAATCGCATAGTTTTCTCCTATCTAGAAAATACATTGGGCAGCGGGGACTATACGACAGGTCAACCTAATCGTCGAATGGCACATTTGCCAATAGAAAAGGGCCACCGGTGTCAGTCTGCTTCCGCATTTCTTAATTCCAAGCAACCGTTCCTATGCCGAATCTCTTCGTGTACGCCACCTTCGTAGATCGTATACAGTTGTGTCCATGAGGGACGTCTACCATAAAAGTTTTTCCCAACTGACCGTCTGCCGCGTCAGACAGGAACACCTCACCGACCTGCTCACTGAGGCCGGGTTCCAGAACGTGGAACGCTACGGTGACTTCCAAGCAAACTAC
>PBGU01000033.1 GCA_002719135.1 Gammaproteobacteria bacterium | reverse complement strand
CAAAATCTCCTTATCTCTAAAGTAATGGGATGGGAGTTCATAGAGTTTTTTATGGTGATGGCTCCCGTGACCTTACCGGTACTCGCAATCGGACTGTTCACTTGTCTCGTGCTCGAGTGGACCGGGTGGTTTGGGTACGGTACGAAAATTCCGGAGAATGTCCTAACGGTACTCAAGGAATACGACAGGGAGGAAACCGCGAATCGAACAGGCCGCGATAATGCGCGCCTCATTATGCAAGCTGTGGCAGCAGTTTTTTTGATCTGCGCTCTTGCATTTCAGCTCGCCGAGGTCGGCTTGGTTGGACTGTCGGTGATCGTCTTACAGACCGCGCTGAACGGTATCGTCGAAGAACATCAGCTAGGACATGCTTTCGAAGAAGCTCTACCCTTTACTGCATTACTCGCAGTATTTTTTGCCGTCGTCGCCGTCATCCACGATCAGCATCTGTTTACTCCGGTAATCGATTACGTGCTCGCGCTCGAACCACACCTACAGCCAGGCATGTTCTATATCGTTAACGGGGTCCTCTCTGCGATTAGCGACAACGTCTTTGTTGCCACTATTTATATCAATGAGGTTAAAGCCGCTTACGTCGCAGGCGATTTAACACGACAACAATTTGACCTGCTCGGAGTAGCCATTAATACCGGCACAAACATCCCCAGCGTCGCAACACCGAATGGCCAGGCCGCTTTTTTGTTTCTCCTCACGTCGTCGTTGGCACCGCTCATTAGACTCTCGTACGGGCGCATGGTGTTCATGGCATTACCGTACACACTAACGATGGGAGTTACCGGCTGGATGGCGGTTCAGTGGATTCTTCAGTAGTTCCTATTTGGCGCCAAACCGAACCGTTGTGCGCGGCGTTATCGAGGTTGTCTAGATAGGCTTCATGCGCATCTAGTTCCTCTGGCGTTGGTCGCTGTACAAGCAACTTCGAAGACCTCGCGGTCAGCCGAACCTCCGTCGCTTCTGCCGCAATCCGTCCACTTCCATTATCACCATCGTCAAACATCGAGGTTTGGCCGCCAGTCATCGTTAGGTATACGTCAGCCAGTATCTCGGCATCGAGCAACGCTCCATGACGCTCGCGAGCAGAGCTATCAACCCCATAACGACGACAGAGCGCGTCCAAACTATTTTTTTGCCCGGGATGTTTATGCCTGGCCAAGACGAGCGAATCTAAAATCGTACAAGCATCATCAATCCGTTCCGTACTCTCCATCCTCGACAACTCGTGATTGAGAAACGCTACATCAAACGGTGCGTTATGAATGATTATTTCAGCACCACGAATAAAAGCCATGAACTCCTCCGCAATGATTTCGAACTCAGGTTCATCCTCCAAGTCGCGGTTGCTCAGTCCATGGATTTCGTACGCCGCATCATCTATTTCGCGTTTAGGATTCACATATTGGTGATATCGTTCCCCAGTAACTCGACGATCCAGAATTTCGACACATCCAATCTCAATCACGCGATGTCCCTGTTCCGGTTCTAGCCCTGTAGTTTCCGTATCGACAACAACTTGCCGCATCGTTACTCCTTCAACAGGTCGTCGATGGCATCATTTGCCGCCTGATCGACACGTTCGTTCTCTTCATGTCCGCTGTGTCCCTTGACCCAAAACCACTGTACATCGTGGCGCGCGTTGAGCTCATCCAATTCAATCCAAAGGTCCCGGTTCTTAACCGAATCTCGGGAGGCCGTTTTCCATCCGTTGGACTTCCAACGTTGTATCCACTCAGTCACACCTTGACGCACATACTGTGAATCTGTGGTGAGCGACACGCGGGTCGTTCTTGAAAGCGCGCGCAGACCTTCAATTGCTGCCTGAAGCTCCATGCGATTATTAGTCGTAGAAGCTTCTGCACCGTTGATCAATCGCTCATTCATTCCTTTTCGTAGTAGCGCCGCCCAACCCCCGGGTCCCGGATTTCCNCGGCAAGCGCCGTCNGTAAAGATNTCNACTTTNGCGATGCTCATCGCCGCGCGATCGGCCTAGGCAAACCGATCGAACCNACCTTTGGTAAACGCGAAAANCCGGCCATACGNGGNGGAATGANCGCGCCCCTCTGCTTCACCCCGCAAATCACGTANACATCACCNAATGGGAAAGNGATCCNAGGNAATTTNTCCGCAACCNGGNCAAAGCTNCTACTATTTATGCGACGAACCATACGGCCATAACAATTGAGGTATCGNACGGGTTGATCACGANGGATCCCTAGCACGGAGATCCAATCCTGTATGCGGATGCTCGACAGCGGCATCAAACCTCGAAACGTATTGCGCCATCGCAAAACTCCCCAAAAACTCAAAGAATTGAATCCGCAGATAATGACGCGCCCGCCCGGTTGCAATACTCTTTGTACCTCGCGCAGAACCGCCCGCGGNTCCGTACCAAGCTCCAGAACATGGTGCAGCACTAATCCATCGATCGAATTCGACGGGAACGGCAAGCAATCGGCTGCAACGACCACGCCTTCTTCGACCGTACCATCGATCTTTCCAGTATGAACGGCTCCGTACAAGCGAGCCTTCATCATGCATCGTTTACTCGAAGCTTTAGCTATTCTAGCGTTCGGCCNGAGCCATAACATGACTTCACCATGAAACCGTCTTGTCTCATGACTGAGCACTTGGGTTTCAATATCAGAAAAGGATGTCGCGACTTGCGAGTCCAGCCACGCGACGAACGAGGAAGACGTCCCTCCTCGTGGCTTTGAATATTTGGATCCAGCGTCAGTTGCCAATGACCTTCGAATTCCGCAAAGTACTGGCGTTCTGCAGCATTCTGGACCGTCGAATCTTGAAGGGCAAGATCAATCAGGTAGTTCGTCTATCGTTTCTAGTTTTGTTTCTCCTGGTTCAGGGCTGTTCGACGCTACCCTTCTATTCAAATGACGAACCNAAGAGTTACGTCAATCTCGCGACAGTAGACTGGGCACCCGAACCTCACTTTTACAGCGAAACCTCCTTACCAACCAAGAAANCGAGCGACAATGCATTACGCGACGGAACCAGTTTTCGGGAAGCAAAGTTACCACCGGAACGAAACGACTACCTAAAACAATTATCGGGATCCTTTGAACTCGACCACCACCTTGACAACCATCGCGTGCAACAAGAAATCGCAAAGCTTCAGCGAAANCCAAATTACTTCAATTCGCTTCAATTCCGGCTAGAGCGTTACCTGCCCTTCATTTGTGACAAAGTGNTGAGTCTGAATTTACCGGGCGAACTTTGCCTAATTCCCATCATCGAGAGTTCGCTTGATCCGTTCGCGTTTTCATCGGGCGGAGCCGCAGGATTTTGGCAGTTCATTCCAAGTACGGCGAAACGATACGGGCTCAAGATTGACTGGTGGGTAGACGAGCGGCGAGATCTACTCGCGTCAACGGACGCGGCATTAGATTACCTCGTTTACCTCAATGGTCGCTTCGACGACTGGCTCCTAGCAATCGCGGCATACAATTGGGGCGAAGGACGGGTGGCTCGAGCAAAAAAACAACGCAGCGGCGACGTTGGATTCTTCGATTTGCGCGTTCCGGCGGAAACAGCGGAATACGTCCCAAGGCTTCTGGCCTTTGCGGCTATTTTTGCTGCGCCCGAGGCATATANCGTCCACCTTGTCATCAATCGAGCCGACATAGATGAACAAGCGTTNGCAATCGTCGACACCATTGATCAGTTAGATGTGAGCAAGGCTGCAAGCACCTCGGGGATTTCGGTCGAAACTCTATATCGAATCAACCCTGCCTTAAATCAGTGGTCAACCCACCCGCGAGGCCCACATCGCTTAATGGTGCCAGCTCGTAATCGCGAAGGGATTCAAACCGCCTTGGTTAACATTCCTCCTGACGAGCGTGTTTCCTGGATTAGACACAAAATCGTGAGAAACGAGACTCTAGGCGATCTTGCACTGCACTATGGAACGGACGTTGCGACNATGCTCAAAGCCAACAAAATGACTTCAACTCGAATAATTGCGGGAGACTATTTGCTTATTCCTCGCTCAACCATCCCCATTGAACGATATCCGACGCCGGATCTAAACCGAAATACAAATGGGGCAGTCCACATTGTCCGTGGAGGAGAATCCCTCTGGACGATCGCTAAACGTTATCGGGTAACAACAGATACGCTCATGCGCACCAACCGTATCGGTCCAAGCGAAATCATACGACCGGGAAGAAAAGTCGTTATTCCGCAGAAAGCATCCCCGGAGCCCGTCGTCAGAGAAATCCGATACAAAATAAAAAACGGTGACTCTCTTGCGACTATCGCCCGAAAATTCAACCTTTCCGTGAGCGCTATTGCGAATCGGAACGCCCTCGACCCCGAAAAGTACATTCATCCCGGACAAGAGTTAACGATCGACGTTAATGTAAATTCTGCACGCTCAAGATAGTTAATTGGCGGCGACNGTCACACCGGTCTCAATNGAGGCATCTGAACGCAAGGTCTGCATCAACCCTTCGAAATCTCGCTGTCCAAAAAAGTCGGTCAATTGATCGGATAGTTGCAACCGCTCGAATTCGGTCGTTGCTCCGAAATCTCCCAGGTTCGCGTTAGTGACCAAGACAATCGCGCGGTTTCCATCCTCAAGTTGAGTCTCACCGACAGATCGCGACCGTTCTCCAGGTACCGCGAGCTCGAATGCCCGTTGCAGAATCGGTGTCGGCACACTATCAACAGCCCGCGTCGCATCATCTGAACGCACCCATGTCGCTCCCAGTCGAGCAGCAACATCACTGGCCGACTCTTCATTCTCTAATCTCACCACCGTATCGTGTATCGCCGTCAAAACCTGTTTGTCAGTTTTATCTTGTTTAAGCTGCGCGATAATTTGCTCCCGAACTTCATTAAGGGGCCTTTGTTTTGACGCCGTTCGATCGACCAAACGGGCAACCACAGCATGGGTGTCTTCAATCANTATCGGTCGGCTATTGAAACCATTATCGATGACGTCGATTTCAAGCACCCCTTGCCTGACTTTTATATTTGNAAACACGCCTACGCCTTCGCTTCTGGTAAGACCCTTNACGGTTTTTATCTCCAACGCATGTGTATCGGCTATCGGTTGCAACGAATCCGTCTCTTCAAAAGCGAGTTTATCGACCGCCGCCAGACGTTCCTCAAACAGACGCTCTGCCCGGTCCGTCAAAAGTGTTTCACGCATCGCCGATTGCTCGTCATCAAATGACGGGAATTCAACAGTCTCGATCTCTACAAGTTTGACCAGATGCACACCAAATTCAGTTTGGAAAGGAAGCGAAACGTCGCCGGTAGTGAGACTCCACAGAACGTCTTCGAAATCGCTCACAAACGCGCCCCTTCCAGCCANACCTAGGTCTCCCCCAGCGCCACCGGATCCAGGATCTTCCGATAGTTCTTTCGCCAGAGTCGAGAAGTCCTCACCACTAAGTACACGACTTCGAATATCCGACATCTCCTCAAGAGCTACGACCAACGATCGATTTTCATTCACCTCAAGGAGAATGTGAGAAGCTCGCCGACGGTCATTGGACTTGGATGCAGCCTTCGCCGACTCGTATGCAGATCGAACGTCCTCGATCGAAATATCGATCTCGTTGCGACGGTCATGATCTGAAAATTCAACGTAGGCAAGATCAAACGACTCTTCCGTTACGAACTGATCCGTGTGCATTTCGTAGAAATCCACAATTTCGGTTTCGCTTACTCCCACCCGGTCTTCAAACATGGCACCATCAATAATCATGTATGCAACGTCGCGCGTCTGATTAAGCATCGACGCAGCGTCGCGAAGTTCACGTCCAGTCGTAAACGCAGTGTCTTGATATATCTCCACAAGCTGAGAGAGCTGTGCATCAGTTTCCATCGCCGACTGAAAACTCTGCGGCGAGTACCCCAAATTCTGCAAGGTCGATCGATAGATGGATGGATTGAATACGCCATCAACCTGAAAACTCGGATTGTCGACAAGTTCCTTACGAAAGGACTCGGCCAAGCCAACTAGGGCGAGTTCTTCGGCAGTTTGCCGTAACAACGTTCGGTTAATGAGTGAGTCAAGGACAGCTTGCTGACCGACAAGATTGTCAATCAGTTTGGGATCAACCTCATCACCCATACGAGATAGCAAATTCCGTTTCTGTCGTTGAGTCTCTATCTCTAATTCGCGCACTGTAATTTCATCGTCATTGACGGAAGCCGCGCGAGGCTCGTTTCCCGCAAAAAAATTGAACGCTCCAAACCCGAATACCACGAGGACAAAGCAAATAATGCCGACAATGATTTTCGCCCCCAGACCTTGGGCCCCATCTCTCATCTTCTGTAACAAACTATTTAGTCTCCTAACAAGATCCAAGAATAAAAAAGGCGCATTCGAGGTGCGCCTTTAGTTGTAGCTCAATCCCTGGGGGTGAAGGGGGCCGGGCGGGTAAGTCGTTTCGACATCCCGCCCATTCCCAGGCTTGTCTCGTCCAGCTGAGTTAGTTCAAAGAATCCTTCAGAGCTTTACCCGCCTTAAATGCTGGAGCCCGCGAAGCTCTAATGTGAATCGGCGCTCCCGTTTGCGGATTACGGCCCATCCTGGCCGCTCTATCCCGAACGTTAAACGTACCGAAACCAACAAGCACCACAGGATCCGATTGCCTCAACGATCGACCGATCGCACCCAGAGCAGCATCCAGCGCTCGTCCAGCAGATGCTTTAGAAAGGTCGGCTTCGTTGGCAATTGCATCGATAAGTTCTGATTTATTCATATAGGCCCTTTTAGGTTGATGGAGAAACGGCTCAAAGCTCGTTTCTGAGCGTCTTATAGCAGCGCACGAAAAACGCTGTCAAGCCGCTTATTCAAAGGGATCTATCGAATCCGCTCATTTTTTGTCAGTGCGGGTTGACGACGGGACCGTCATCAATCGGTTTTTTGACCGGGGGTACCTTCGGATTCGCTAGCAATTCTTCGTCCAACGGCTCCGGTCTTCTCTCAAGCGCGAGCTCAATAACTTGGTCCATCCATTTGACTGGACGAATATCTAAGTCTTGTTTGATTTTGTCCGGAACCTCCTTCAAATCGCGCTCGTTTTCGTCNGGAATGATTACCATCTCGACGCCTCCACGGTGTGCGGCTAAAAGTTTTTCCTTTAGTCCGCCGATCGGAAGCACTCGCCCACGAAGGGTTATTTCGCCCGTCATCGCGACGTCGGCCCGAACAGGAATCGCGGTAAGGACCGAAACAACGGCGGTACACATACCAATACCGGCGCTAGGGCCATCCTTGGGNGTTGCACCTTCTGGCACGTGTACATGGATATCCAGTGTTTCGTGAAAATCAAGCGGCACGCCTAAAAACGACGCCCTACTCCGGACAAAGGTCAGGGCAGCTTGAATGGACTCCTGCATCACGTCTCCCAATGATCCCGTTTTGGTCTGCAGTCCTTTCCCGGGTACTGCAACNGCCTCAATGTTGAGCAGCTCGCCACCTACCTGAGTCCAAGCGAGGCCAGTGACTATCCCGACCTGGTTTTCTTCTTCGGCACGCCCGAAGTTGAACTTCCGAACGCCGTTGTGTTTTTCGAGTGCATCAGACTCNAGCACCNCCGNGACCGCACCGCCATCTAGCGCTTGTTCAGTGACTACCTTTCTACATAACTTCGCGATCTCACGCTCCAGCCCGCGCACGCCGGCTTCTTTGGTGTAATAACGAATAAGTTGTAACAATGCGTCATCGCTGATCGAAAAATTCTCTTTATCGCCCAATCCATTTAATCGTTTCTGTTTCGGGAGAAGAAATCTTGACGCAATATTTTTCTTTTCGTCTTCCGTGTAGCCGGGTAACCGGATGACTTCCATTCTGTCCAGCAGCGCCGGTGGAATATTCATTGAATTCGACGTGCAAACAAAAAAGACGTCCGATAGGTCATAGTCTATTTCCAGATAGTGATCGTCGAACGCATGGTTTTGCTCCGGGTCCAAAACTTCAAGCAGTGCCGACGCCGGATCTCCGCGAAAGTCCATTCCTATCTTGTCGACTTCGTCTAGAAGAAAAAGAGGNTTNCGAACNCCCCCTTTAGCTANNTTTTGCACGATTTTNCCGGGCATCGACCCAATGTAGGTNCGGCGATGTCCTCGAATCTCCGCTTCATCCCGCANNCCACCCAAGGCCATTCGAATGAATTCGCGATTCGTAGCCCGAGCTATGGATTCACCCAGCGAAGTTTTCCCAACCCCAGGTGGACCAACGAAACAAAGAACTGGCCCTTTAACCTTCCCNACCCGTGCCTGAACTGCNAGAAACTCTAGAATCCGTTCCTTGACTTCATCCAAACCGTAATGGTCAGCATCCAAACGTTCCTTCGCCTTGCGAATATCTTTACGAATTCTTGTACGTTTCTTCCAAGGCACACTCAATAACCAATCCAAATAGCTCCGCGAAACGGTCGCTTCGGCAGACATGGGAGCCATGAGCTGGAGTTTCGAAAGTTCGGACGTCGCCTTGACCTTTGCCTCTTTTGACATCCCAACTTCTTCGATACGTTTGCGAATCTCGTCGAGCTCGTCTAGCGTCGCCTCGTCATTGCCCAGCTCNTTCTGNATNGCCTTCATCTGCTCGTTNAAATAGTACTCGCGCTGNCTCTTCTCCATTTGGGTTTTAACCCGCCCACGAATATTTTTTTCTAACTGCTGTACATCGATTTCTGAATCCAATAATGANAACANCTTNTCNCGACGANCTTGGACATCAACNGCTTCCAGAATTGATTGCTTATCNNCTATGCTGAGNTCCAACTGAGCCGCAATGGTATCGATCAAACGCCCTGGNTCATCGATNGAGGCGACACTTGCCACGANATCCTGAGTAACTTGTTTCGTNGCCTTAACGTANCGATCAAATTCANTCATNAGCGATCGGTTNGTTGCCTCNCGNTCTGGTTCGGCAAGTTCGGAAGNCTCNATNACCTCAACTGNNGCNACCNGAAATTCACCTTCATCGTTGANTCGACGAATCGCCGCACGGTTACCCCCCTCAACNAGAACNTTGATGGTCCCGTCNGGAAGCTTGAGCANNTGCAATAGTGTGGAAACNGTTCCCACCTCATAGAGATCGTTTTCTTTCGGTNGTTCCGTTTCAGGATNCCTCTTACTAACCAAAAAAACCTGTTTATCTCCCGCCATCGCGNATTCGAGCGCGACTATCGAGCGAGTAGTCCCCACGAATAACGGTTGTACTCCGTGGGGAAATACGACCATGTCGCGCAGTGGAACTACAGCCATGTCATTAAGCAAATTCAATTCAACAGTCATCGATTTCATCCGCTTGACGAAGAAACGTCGCGTGCATCAAGAAAACACACCAACCGTATCGAGAATTAAATGTTCAGGTAAAACGAAGCCTGGGCCCGCGTTCATAGATACAAAAGCCCAACGGAAATGCCTTATTCCTCCGACACAGCCTTAGCTTGATCAGGATTCTCGTACATGAGCATCGGCTCGCTTTCGCCATTGATAACGCTTGCATCAACCACAACCTTGGAAACAGATTCCGACGACGGAAGGTCATACATGGTCTGAAGAAGAACCTCCTCCAGAATAGACCTTAAACCTCGCGCCCCAGTCTTGCGTTCCATCGCCTTTTTAGCGATAGCAACTAGTGCGTCTTGGCGAAAGTCGACCTCAACCCTCTCCATATCGAAGAGCTTTTCGTATTGTTTTGTTAGCGAATTCTTGGGCTGGGTGAGAATCTTAACCAACGCATCCGAATCCAGCTCTTCTAAGGTAGCAACAATGGGCAGCCGCCCAACGAACTCAGGAATAAGGCCGTACCTAATCAAATCTTCTGGTTCGACTTTGCGCAGTGTTTGCCCGATGTTTTTTAGCTCTTCTTCCCCGCTGACTTCTGCGGAAAATCCGATCCCACTTTGATCTGATCGATCCAAAATAACCTTATCTAATCCCGAAAAGGCTCCACCACATATAAACAAAATATTCGCGGTATTAACCTGCAGAAACTCTTGCTGAGGATGCTTTCTACCACCTTGGGGCGGGACAGACGCTATGGTTCCCTCGATAAGTTTTAACAGCGCTTGCTGAACGCCCTCGCCGGATACATCGCGGGTTATCGAAGGGTTATCCGATTTCCGCGAAATCTTATCGATCTCATCAATGTAAACGATGCCTACTTGTGCCCGCTCGACATCGTAGTCACATTTCTGAAGGAGTTTTTGAATGATATTTTCAACGTCCTCACCCACATAACCTGCTTCAGTGAGTGTGGTCGCATCTGCAATCGTAAATGGCACGTCCAGGAGTCGTGCAAGAGTTTCCGCGAGCAGCGTCTTACCGCAGCCCGTCGGCCCGATGAGAAGGATGTTCGATTTTGACAGCTCAACCTCATCCTTGGTCCCGCTATGGTTAAGCCGCTTGAAATGGTTGTAGACAGCGACGGAGAGTACTTTTTTTGCGTGCTCTTGACCGATTACATATTCGTCCAGGATGCCCTTAATTTCCGCGGGAATGGGTAACTTGGTTGTTTCTTTGGCTTCCGAGCTTTCCTGAACTTCCTCGCGAATAATGTCGTTGCAGAGTTCTACGCATTCATCACAAATAAATACTGAGGGCCCGGCAATCAGCTTTCGAACCTCATGTTGACTCTTACCGCAAAACGAGCAGTAAAGAAGCTTCCCTGAGTCGTCACCCTTATTGTCGTCGTCTGCCATACAAACTTTTCGCTCTAGAACCCGCCTCTAACCATGCTGTCTCGATACATATTTTGCAAGTTTCATGCCTCTAAGCCCCAATTTCTCTGGGTCAGACGTTCCAATCAAACCCCCATTTACACCTCGCTATCGGTTCTATTACGAGCGTGTTGCACCGTGTCCACCAGTCCATATTCAAGTGCCTCCTCTGGATTCATCCAGTAATCCCGATCGGTATCTTCAGCAATCTTTTCGATCGCCTGGGAGGTATGTTCGGCAAGAATTTCATTCAGTCGAGTCCGTATGAGAACGATCTCGCGAGCTTGAATTTCGATATCAGATGCAACGCCCTGCGAACCACCAGATGGCTGATGCAGCATCATCCTGGCGTTGGGAAGCGCAACGCGTTTTCCTTCAGCACCTGCAGCCAGCAAAAATGCTCCCATACTTGCTGCTTGTCCCACGCACATGGTGGCAATGTCGCAACGAACAAATTGCATTGTGTCGTAAACGGACAAGCCAGCAGTCACTGACCCACCTGGTGAGTTGATGTAAAGGTGTATGTCCTTGTCGGGGTTTTCTGACTCCAACCATAAGAGCTGCGCCATGATGAGATTTGCGACGACATCATCCAAGGGTCCGCAAAGAAAAACGATGCGTTCCTTCAAGAGTCTCGAGTATATGTCGTAAGAGCGCTCACCTCGGGCNCTCTGTTCCAACACCATGGGCACCANGCCCAGACTTCTANTAGGGATAGCAATTTCGTCGTTCACGTTTCCTCCGTTGAGTCTTCAGTCGTGCCTTTAGCGTCTTCTTCCTGGCTCGAATCTATTNNTTCGGGNACAGTAGCGCGNCCCGACACAATATCGTCGTAATCACTTTCGACAACTTGGATCTGAGCCACCTCTAATATTTGGTCGACAACCTGATCTTCAAGAACTGAGAGCTGTATTTGCCGCAACTGTGTTTCATTCGAATAATACCAATTCACGATTTGTTCTGGCTGGTCGTAAGGTTTCGAAAGCTCGTCAACGCGCTCCCGCACACGATCTTCGTCTACCTTCAAATCGTATGTTTCTACAATGCGGTTTACCACTAGCCCAATGCGTACCCGTTTTTCGGCCTCCCCAGCAAAAAGGTCGGACGGTAACTGCGGCTTTTCTGACGAAGGATCTATTCGCAACTGTTGGAGCATCTGCGTTCGCAGCGTCTCCGATTCATTCTCGACCAGCGATTGCGGGAGCTGAAATTCGTGAATCTCTGACAGCCCATCCAATACTTGACGTTTTACCTGACCGCGAGCAGCGGCTTTCAATTCGCGCCGCATGTTCTCATGTACTTGGTTGCGAAAGGCTTCTTCTCCTCCCTCCTCAATGCCAAAACCTGAAAAGAATTCTTCATCCAATTCTGGCAAATGAGGTGCTTCAATTTTTGTCACCGTCAAATCAAATACCGCCTCTTGCCCCTGCAACTTCTCGTCTTGATATTCGTCGGGAAACTTAACGGAAATGAGCTTGTTTTCGCTGACACTCATTCCACTAACACCCACATCTAAATCTTCAATCATCTGCCCCTCGCCAACGAGGAAGGCCACTTCTTCCGCCCTGCTACCTTCGAACAACTCTCCAGCTATAGTGCCCTCAAAATCCACCGTCACGCGGTCGCCTATTTCAGCGGGCCGCTCCGCTTCATGGAAGTGTTTTCGCTCCTGCCGCAAACGTTCAATCATTCCATCGAGATCCTCGTCTCGAACAATGCCCTCCGGCCTTTTAACGCTAACTTGACTGAGGTCCGAAACATCGAACTTTGGGAATACCTCGAAGGTCGCTGTAAATTCAAGATCGGCGCCAACATCCATATTGATCACTTCTAGCTCGGGGGATCCCGCGGGAGCAAGCTCCTCTTTTTGTACCGCGTCCATATAACTCGACTGAATCATTTCCTGAGCAACTTCTTGACGAACGGAAGCCCCGAAACGACGACGTACTTCTTTAAAAGGAACCTTGCCGGGACGAAAACCATCCAGTTTCACGCGCTGACTCGTTTCTTTGAGTTTTTCGTTGATGCGCTGTTCAAAGGACTCCGCCGCTACAGCAATTTTCAGCCGGCGTTGTAGCCCTCCAGTCGTTTCTATCGATACTTCCATACCGTGTTTGTTATCTCGCGGTGGGGTGGATGATGGGGCTTGAACCCACGACCGCCGGAACCACAATCCGGAGCTCTACCAGCTGAGCTACATCCACCATTGAACCTCTTCTTAACAATTCCAGGTCTCTCAACAGCCCGACAGACGATCTTTTCCTCCGATCCTCGGCATCAATAAGATCGCGAGTCTCCGTCCGCAGCGGCGCGAAATCCTATCAGAAAACGTAAATCGGATCGCGATGGAGTATTACCGCTCTTTATCGCTTTAGGAATCTTATGGCGCGCCTGGAAGGACTCGAACCTTCAACCCTCGGCTTAGAAGGCCGATACTCTATCCCGTTGAGCTACAGGCGCAAAAAGGACGGAACACTAACAACGTTTGGTCGGGGTAGAGAGATTTGAACTCCCGACATCCTGCTCCCAAAGCAGGCGCGCTACCAGACTGCGCTATACCCCGCTGGACCGCGTCTATCATACATCTCGGCGCGGGACCTTACTGAGCCGCGAAGGATTGGTCAACATAGGTTTCGCGTGTTTACGGACAACCATAGTTCACATAAAGTCCGTTTCGAAGTCCACGACCTCAGTTTTTTCGAGAGACCCTGATGTCAGCACGAATTCTCGATGGTGAAGTGATTGCTAGATCCATAAAGGATGTGATTGCAAGACGCACTATCAAACGCGTCCACGACGGGCATCGCCCCCCCGGATTAGCCATCATTTTGGTAGGCGACGACCCTTCGTCGCACGTTTACGTGCGGCTCAAGAAAAAGGATTGTGAGGTGGTTGGCTTCCATACCGAAATATGTCTTTTCGACGAGTCCGCATCCGAAAATGAGGTCATCTCCTGTGTCCAGGGCTTTAACCGGAACGAAAATATTGACGGCATCTTGGTCCAGTTGCCGCTGCCTGCTCAAATTGACGCGTTAACGGTCATCAAAACCATAAATCCGGAAAAGGACGTCGACGGAATTCACCCATACAATCTCGGCCTGCTGGCCTTGCGCGAGCCTGCCATACGCTCGTGCACGTCGAAAGGCATCATGTCGCTCTTGGACCAAACCGACATCCCGATCCGTGGTCTTGACGCTACCGTCGTGGGTGCATCAAATCATGTTGGTCGCCCAACCTGCCTCGAACTATTACGAGCGGGTTGTACAGTAACAAGCTGTCACCGATTTTCGCGAGACACCAGGTCCCACGTCGTCTCCGCCGACATCGTGATTAGTGCAACCGGCGTCGCCGGTCTGATCAAAGGTGATTGGATAAAACCAGGTGCCATAGTTATTGATGTTGGCATCGAACGTCAGCTAGATGGGTCGCTTCGTGGAGATGTTGATTACGACAGCGTAATTAAGGTGGCCGGCTGGTTAACCCCGGTTCCGGGCGGCGTCGGACCAATGACACGGGTATCTATACTCGAGAACGTAATGGAAGCGGCGGAGAAGGTTGCGCCATGAGCGCCATATGCATATCGGACTTGCACCTTGATGCGACGGTTCCGAAAAGGCTCGACGCGCTCAATAATTTATTGGTTCTTGAATCGGAAAAAGTTGAAGCCATCTACGTCCTTGGTGATCTGGTGGAGGCGTGGGTTGGTGACGACGACGACAGCCAATTTGCGGACGACCTTCGTACCATTCTTGCAGGGTGTATGCAGCACACGGCCCTATACCTAATGCACGGTAACCGTGATTTCCTCATTGGAAAGAAGTTCGCAAACGACACGGGCGCTTGTCTTATTGACGATCCGGTAACGGTTGAAGTTGAAGGGCGGCGAGTTTTGTTATCGCACGGAGACGCTTTCTGTACAAAAGACGAGCCGTATCAGCAGATGCGAAAGCTTTTCCGCTCAGCAGATTGGCAGCGAGACATTCTTAGTCGCACGTTGCAAGAACGTATCCACTTAGCCAACGAAATGCGTGAACAAAGTCGCCAAACAAATGCGAATAAATCTCAGAACATCATGGACGTAACAGACGAGGTTGTATTATCCGTAATGCAAGAAAGCGCTTGCGATGTACTTGTACACGGACACACACACCGCCCTGGGATCCATCGATTGGATAACGTGAAGACTAGGTATGTACTTGGAGATTGGAACCGTTGCGGCTGGCTCGCCCGTATCGAAGAAAGCGGCATCAGTTTAGAGTGTTTTTCTATCTAGGCGATTTTTGAACCGGTATCTAGATCGACGGTGGGGCCACTGTGAAAACGAAACTCTTGGTCCGCAGTGGTGATAAAGTCATTTTCCTCCTCTAGAATCACGTCGAGACGCGCCTGCACGTCCTTCTCGTCTCCATATTCCAGAGCCAGCTGTCGGTATGCGTCAAAATGTCGTTTTTCCGAATCCAAAAGACTTCGATATAAACCCGCGAGATGCTCATCAACAACGTCGGCGAGCAACGCGAAACGCTCGCAACTGCGAGCCTCAATGACACTAGCAACCAACAGCGTATCTACCAACCGTTGCGGTTCGTGGGACCGGACTATCTTATTCAGTGCCCCAGCATAGCGGCTCGCCGAAACGTGCCGATAGGCAACGCCTCGTTCCTCGATGACCCGTGCAACTTGCTCAAAGTGCCGCAACTCTTCTCGAGCTAGTCTGGATAATCGTTGCAAAAGGCGAGGTTTTTCCACATAGCGATAGAGAAGAGACAAGGCAGTACTCGCCGCTTTCTTTTCGCAATTGGCGTGATCGATCAAAAGTAGGTCGGCGTTTGATATAGCGCTCTTGATCCATGCCTCGGGCGTTGGGACACGCAAATATTGCGCTATTACCAATGGAATCATAGCGCGAGAGTCTTAAAGCTGCGCTCGTAATAGGCGGTCGAGCGGATATAAAACTCGCGATCGATCGATCTTAGTACATCGCCCGATGACACGTCCCGCGGCAAGCCCAGAGGTTCGAGCCCAGCTTCTGTGGGTTTTCGTACAACATTTTTCAACACAGCCAAAACGAGCGGCGCAAATTCGGTAGGCTCCGCATCAATCATTGACTCTATTGTTAGCTGCCATCGAATCTGATCGTAAACGCCCACGCAAGCGCGGACACTTTCGTGATGCAGTTTGACCAGGCGTGACCGTACTCGCTCTTGTTGATCCGGGTCGTAATCGTTCCAACCGACGATCTCGTGAGAAAAACGCTTACATCCCCTACAAACCAAATCACCATACGTTGTAGAACACACTCCGACACAGGGTGTCCTTCGGTTAATCAACGTTCAAGCCGCCAGCAACCCGCACACATCATCGCATCGAACGCGCTCGTTGCGCTCAGTCCTTATCGAAACTCGCGCCAAATTTAGCGTCACTCAATCATCAAGCATGATTATGAAGTTCAATCACGGTTGGCCCTTCGGTTAATTCCGCGTCTCTGCGTTGCTTCGTTTCGTCATTTCGGTCAATAGACAATCTTTCCAGATATGCATCATCGATATCGCCCGTAACGTAGTTGCCGTCAAAGACGGAGCAATCGAAGCTTTCGATCACGCGATTTCCTTCTCGGGCCGATTCAACGAGGTCATCTAAATCCTGATAGATCAGCCAGTCAGCACCGAGATACGCGCCTACCTCTTCGTCGGTACGGTTGTATGCAACGAACTCGGCAGACGTCGGCATATCGATGCCATACACGTTTGGATACCGAACCGCTGGGGCGGCCACAGCAACAAACACCTTTCTAGCGCCTGCATCCCGTGCTTGTTGCACAATTTCCTGGGTGGTCGTACCCCGAACAATAGAGTCTTCCACCAACAGCACGTTCTTTCCGTTGAACTCTAGATCGATGGCATTGAGCTTTTGCCGCACAGATTTTTTCCGCTGATTTTGACCCGGCATAATAAACGTACGCCCAACGTATCGATTCTTGACGAACCCTTCCCGAAGCTTGACGTCCAGCCGATGCGCGAGAGGTTGCGCAGCCGTCCGACTGGTTTCAGGTATTGGCATCACCACGTCGATCTCGTGATCCCGACCCGAGCATTGTTCCAAAATCCGATCGGCAAGTTTTTCGCCCATCCTAAGTCGTGCTTTATGCACAGAGATGTCATCCATAATCGAATCGGGACGAGCCAAATAAACGTGCTCAAAAATACAGGGGGTGAGGCTTGGGTCAACAGCACATTGCTGCACGTGGAAACGGCCCTCGACGTCTATGTAGACTGCTTCGCCAGGTGCCACATCGCCCATGATCTCGAAACCAAGCACGGCTAATGCTGCACTTTCGCTAGCGATCATATATTCCTCGCCGCCCTGCACGTCGCGACAGCCGTATACCAACGGTCTTATTCCATGCGGATCCCGAAAACCGACGATGCCCCCTCCCATGATCAGTGCAACGGCAGCATAGGCTCCGAGGCAACGTGCATGAACGCCTGCAACCGCTTCAAAAATGTGTTCCGGACCGGGAACGAACTCGCCGAGCTTGTCAAGCTCGTGGGCAAACACATTGAGTAGAATTTCGGAATCGGATTCAGTATTGACGTGGCGCAGATCGGCGCGATATACATCGGCGACCAGTTCCTCGGCGTTCGTTAAATTTCCGTTGTGCGCCAAGCTTATTCCGTAAGGAGAATTTACGTACATTGGCTGAGCTTCGGCCGAGCTGCTGGTTCCTGCCGTGGGGTAGCGCACGTGGCCGATGCCCATGTTGCCTGCGAGCCGATGCATATGACGTTGCTGAAAGACTTGACTAACTAGACCCGTGTCTTTTCGGAGGTGAAGCCGATCGCCGTCAACCGTGACTATCCCGGCAGCATCCTGTCCCCGATGTTGCAAAACCGTCAGTGCGTCATATAGGTCCTGATTAACAGGGCCCTTTCCTACGATTCCAACGACGCCGCACATACTATGTTTAACCTCGCAGAGCTTCCTTTATGAATCCAAAGAACCTCACAACATCCACCTCAAACGCCATCAAATAAGGTCGAAGCATCGATTCCTGCCACCAACCAGTTTCCGACTGTGAAGACTCGACCGCCACAAGTGCAACGATCACTAGTATAGCTCCTCGCGCTCCACCAAAGAAAAATCCAAGCGTTCGGTCGGTTCCTGTCAACCCTGTTCCTTGTACGAGCTTACCTAGCATCCATTGAACGATGGCTCCAATGATGAGAATTCCGATAAATATTGCCGCAAAGGCACCGGAGTACCGGAACGCTTGCTGTGCCGGCTCAGACAATCCTTCCATCCAACCGAACTGAATGAAGTTCATAGTCGATTCGGCAAACATCGCTGCACTAAGGAATGCTGCCAACCAAATTGCGAGAGAAACTGTTTCTCGAACAAGCCCACGTGCCATTCCGATTGCCGCCGAGATCAGTATTACAACTGAAATGGCGATATCCGCATAATGCCAACCGGTCACTGGCTAAAACCGACAATCAATGCTTCCAAACCATCGTATCTATCGACGAGCTCCTCCTCCATAGATAGTGCATCGGTACGCAAGAGTATGGGCCCGACGGCAACTCGAGTTCGATTACCTCCCGCTTTACGTACGTTCGAAAGCCACGCCGAATAGCCGTCTTGAAGCAAGCGATCGCGTAAGGCGGTTGCGTTATCGAACTGATCGAAGCTACCAACTTGTACCGCCCATACGAGAGTAGAGGTATCTTCAATAGACAAAACCGGTTCGCCGATCCGAGTACCGTTGTCTTGTAGATAACCTTCCTCGTCAATAGTCTCGCGAAGCGCTTCCCGCGCGTCTAACGCGGCTTTTGACCCTGGAACCTCGGAAGTATCTCCCGAAACAGCTACCGAAAAGTCCAGCGTGTCGACGGCTTGCTGTAAGTCAAACGCGTCCGAATTAAACGCCTCCGTAGGTTCGAGTCCCTCTCCATCGAATAGCATCGGTAGAAATATAATTGCTATCGACGCAAGAAAGATGGCGCCTGTAACCCGGTATCGAGTTAACTCCATCATAGGATTAGCTGGTCGTCAGTTATCGTGAAAATAACCAAATGCGCATTCGCTCGACTAAATCAAAGGATCCGAATACGAGAATCAGATCGACACTCTGCGTCGTATTGATGAGGTAATCAACACTAGACTCGATTTTCCCTCCAACACTCCCCGTAGGCCCAAAGTCAGCTTTTTGTTCGAGTTCGCTCGCGGGCTGTCCTCGAGTCCCGGTAGTATCCGCGTACACCACTTGATTTAGCATCTCACCCAACACACTCAAAATCTGTGCTGCGTCTTTGTCGGTGTAACAGCCAAACAGCCCACTGAACCGACGTCCCGGATAACGTTCCTTCAGCTGCTCCAATAAAAACCGAGCGGCATGAGCATTATGGGCAACATCGAGAATCCAAGTACGGTCCATCTTGTGTACCACTTCGAAACGTCCCGGCAGACGAACATCTAAGACATCCGCAATCAATTTGGAATCTAAAGATACACCGAGTAGCACCGCCGCCTGGAGTGCGACGACGGCATTTTCGGTCGCAATAGACGGACTTTGCCAGTACTGATAGGCATTAAGTTGGGCGCCCTCGGTGACCTCAATTCTCCAACTGTTCGAATCTGCATGCGCGCGAAAGTCCCGCCCAGAGATATAGGTCGGTACTCCAAGCTCTTTCGCACGTTGCTCGATCGATTCGGGTATTTGGGGTTCACCGAAAATCAATGGGATGCCGCGCCGCAATATTCCCGCTTTTTCACGGCCGATACTTTCTCGATCAGATCCTAGGTATTCCTCATGGTCNATACCTACGCTGGTAATAATGCTGAGATCNCCATCAANAATATTTACCGCATCTAGGCGTCCACCTAGACCGATCTCCAGAATAGCGTAGTCTAGATCCTCCCGGCTGAAGCACGTGAGCGCGGCGAGAACCGCGTACTCGAAATAATTGAGTGGTACATGGTTTCGAGCGGCTTCTACCATTTCAAAACTCTTGACTAAACTATTGTCACTCACCTCCTCGCCTTGAACTCTGATCCGTTCATTAAAGACGTGCATGTGTGGCGACAAGGTTGTGCCGACACGAGCGCCNGCGGATAGTAATATCCGTTCGAGAAAAACGGCGGTGGATCCCTTGCCGTTGGTTCCCGCCACCACGATAACCGTCCGTGCAGGTCTTAATACCGCCAAGCACTCGGCGACGTCGTACACTCGCTCCAAACCGTCGAGTACATTTTTCGGNTGTTCCCGACCGATCCTGGNAAGCCACCCGCNTAGTNGAGACGATTCCTCTCGNATCACACGTTGACTNGTCATCAAANAATTNCTATCTGAAACCAGCTATTCGCGCGCGTCCTGGTCACTCTCATCCATCGCGTCCCGGAGTTCCCTTACTTGTGCTTCGAGGGCACCNGGGATTTGACGTTCTGAACTCTGGAGAGCTTCCATGGTCCGGACGAGCGCACTGCCAACGACCACNCCATCCGCGTANGTCGCNATCCGCCGTGCATCCTGAGNATCTTTGACACCGAAACCNACCATCACNGGCAGCGGTGNATACGACTGNACCCNCAGCACCTCCTTCCGAACGGTCTCGACCTCCANATGCTGAGCACCAGTTACTCCTTTNAACGNTACGTAGTAAATGAAACCGCCCGCCACAGAAACGATCGAACGNNCACGCGCCTCGGTGGTCGTGGGTGCGATCAAAAAGACAAGATCNAGATCCGCTGCCGCAAATGCGGGTTGAATATCCGTCGCTTCTTCTGGCGGGAGATTGACGATNATGACGCCATCGACGCCCGACCTCGANNGCGTTTTTCACCAAGTGCTCGGGACCCNGATGCAACAACGAATTNAAATACCCCATCATGAGCACAGGGGTGTTCGTATCGGTTTGTCTGAANTCACGAACCATNTCAAGAACCGNGACTAAATTGANCCCATTNGNAAGAGCGCGTTCCGACGACTTCTGTATCGCNGGGCCTTCNGCCTCGGGATCTGAAAACGGAACACCTAGCTCNAGAATATCTACGCCGCCCCTCACCAGCGCGTGAAGCGCGGGCACCGTCGNCGCAACCGACGGATCACCCGCGGTGACGAAAGAAACCAGNGCNGTTTTACCTGNGCGTTTGTACGTTTCCANCCGCGAACCAATACGACTCAAAATTGAATCCCNTCCATGTCGGCAATGNTTTGGATATCCTTGTCCCCACGACCCGAGAGATTCACGACNATAATTTCATCGNTNTTNCGNCGCAACGCNTCGACGGCGGCATAAGCGACCGCGTGGCTAGACTCTAATGCNGGCATAATCCCTTCGGTCCGATTCAATAGTCGGAANGCNTCGANGGCCTGTTCGTCGGTCACNGCAACGTAATNTGCGCGTCCAATGTCTTTCCAGTANGAATGTTCGGGGCCAACGCCAGGGTAGTCGAGNCCCGCCGANATNGAATGGGTTTCTTGTATTTGGCCATCTTCATCGTCCATGANGTAGCTTCGGCTTCCNTGCAATACCCCGGGCCGGCCCGCGTTCAGTGGCGCCGCGTGCCTCCCCGTCTCAATACCAAGCCCNGCCGCNTCNACNCCCANTAAATCGACTNCATCGTCATCCACNAANGGAAAAAATAGCCCCATAGCATTCGAGCCNCCGCCNACGCACGCGATAAGCACATCCGGTAGTCGCCCCAACTGCTCGAGGCTTTGCTCTTTCGTCTCCCGACCAATGACCGCTTGAAAGTCNCGGACGAGCGCCGGNTACGGGTGCGGTCCCGCAACACTCCCGATAATGTAGTGCGTATCGTCNACGTTTGTTACCCAGTCACGCATTGCTTCGTTCATGGCATCTTTGAGTGTTCGCGAACCAGACGAAACGGGAACCACCTCGGCTCCTAACAATTTCATGCGATATACGTTGAGCGCCTGCCGTTTTACATCTTCTTCGCCCATGTAGACGCAACAATCAAAACCAAACCGAGCCGCAANNGTNGCGGTNGCNACACCGTGCTGACCGGCTCCAGTTTCCGCTATCACTCGCCGTTTCCCCATNCGTTCCGCAAGCAGGGCCTGNCCAACGGNGTTGTTAATTTTGTGAGCNCCCGTGTGATTCAGATCCTCNCGTTTNAGAAAAATGCGTGCACCACCNATTTCGTTCGTAAGCCGNNGGGCCTCGTACAACGGNGTCGGCCTACCGACGTAATGCGCCAAATCATGTTCGAACCGNTGACGAAATNCCTCGTCCGTCGACANGTTCTCGTAAAGCTCGGTAAGTTCATCGAGNGCGTGCGTTAACGTCTCTGCAACAAAACGTCCGCCNAATTCTCCGAAGTGNCCACCATCNTCNGGCGCGTTATAGGGTTTACGGTTACGCNNCGACACGTCGAACCTCACTCATGAACGCTTCCATTTTCTGGGCATCTTTGGCNGGTCCGCCGTCTTTTTCAATTCCACTCGCTACGTCGACGGCCCAAGGATTCGTCTGCNTTATGGCCTGCGCAACATTGGNCGCATCCAATCCGCCCGCCAGAATGATTCGCTGTTTTACGTACTTCGGCCATAACGCCCAATCAAAAGTNCTNCCAGTTCCGCCTCGCTCCAGACCNCGAAAAGAATCGAGCATCAANGCTTGNGCTCGATNATACTTGNCTGAGAACTCTTCGAAATCAAACCCCTCGGTCACCGATGCCGCTTTCACGAAAGGNACTTGAAACTGTTCGCAAAATGCAGCNGGTTCGTGACCATGGAACTGCAAGAAGTCCACTCCNACTTCCTCAACGACGTTCACAACTTCTTCGACTCTCGGGTCTACAAAAACAGCTACCGTTTTCACCGTACCATCAATGCTNCGAACGATCTCATCGGCGGTTTTTAGCGGAACCAGTCGNCGACTATGCTCGTAGAAATTGAGTCCAATCGCGCTGCAGCCNAGNTCGACGGCNTGGATCGCGTCTTCCACCGTCGTAATTCCACAGAACTTNACNGCAACGCNCATAGTCGAGGNGCCNAAAAAAGCGCGCTAGTCTACCACCTGCGNACCCAAGATAACGGGACGTCGAGCTTCAATGTGNCGNGAAAAATTTGGATACGAAACCTGAACNAGATACAGCCCATGNGGTGGCGCGGTGGGAGGAGCGAGAGATCGATTTCGNGCAGCAAGAAGGGTNTCGACATCCGAAGNANGAAGCATATTCGAACCNACNTGCGCTAGCGTCCCCGCGATNTTTCTAACCATGTGCATGAGAAACGCATTNGCAACCGTATCGATCNCTACCATCCGTCCACTTCGACTCACGGTCATTTTCTCAATACANCGATANGGAGTTGANGCTNGGCATTGCGCAGCTCGNAATGACGAAAAGTCATGTTTNCCTAATAGAACCTGGGCTGCNTCTTGCATGCGGTTCACATCCAAGATCTTGTCCTGCCAACACGCCAAGTCNTTTCCTATCGCGGGTCGCGAATCNGACTCTCCGAAAACGTATATNTATCGNCGCCACACCGCGGACCGCCGCGCATCAAAACNCTCCGGNACACGTTCCGCCCAAATAANNGANACGTCGTCTCCGATAACAGCATTCACNCCTCTAACCCANGCCGAAAGAGGTCTNGGGGGACCACCAAAACTAACGATTTGGTGNGTTGCATGGACNCCNGCGTCGGTTCGACCAGCNGCCGTAACNCGTACAGGTTCGTCGGCAACATAAGCCAATGCTTNTTCNAGAACCCCNTGGACNGTCACTGGCCCACGCTGCGCCTGAAATCCATGAAANGCCGTCCCCATGTATTCAAGGCCTAGCGCAATGGTTTCCTTAGACACTTTGGCTTTTCTTTCCTCGAANNAAACAANACAAAGATCCNATNTCGAANNNATACANCNGCACTCTGTGCACGTANNAGTANGGGNTTCAGGTTAGACCAANAGCGGCANCAANCCCTCNGCGATTTGCACGCTNTTGAGCGCAGCTCCTTTTCGAACGTTATCTGAAACAANCCAAAGGTTCAGCCCACACGGATGNGAGATATCTTCTCGAATCCTTCCGACAAAGACGGCGTCGTTGGAGGCCGCATCAAGNGCCGCTGTCGGATAACGACTAGCATTTTGCTCATCTAGCACCACGACACCTTCAGCAATTTCCAACAGCTCTCGTGCTTCCTCCGCACTGATCGGGTCCGTTGTTTCAATATGAACGGCTTCGGAGTGCCCGTAAAAGACCGGAACCCGAACGCAGGTCGGATTCACCCTTATGCGTTCATCTTCGAAGATTTTCTGCGTTTCCCAGACCATTTTCATTTCTTCTTTGGTNTAGCCGTTGTCNTGAAACGNGTCGATGTGGGGNATNGCNTTAAATGCGATNTGAACNGGGTGAACTTTCGTCTCGATATCTTTTCCGTTCATAAGGCTGAGAGTCTGTTCGGCCAGTTCGTTGATTCCGCGCGTGCCGGCACCCGACACCGCCTGATAGGTAGCAACATTGATTCGCTCCAAACCAACCGCGTCATAGATCGGCTTCAAAGCGACAACCATTTGGATAGTGGAACAATTCGGATTAGCCACAATGTGTCGCGCAAAAGCGTCCTGGATTCGATGTCCATTGACCTCGGGGACAACCAAGGGCACGTCGTCGTCGTATCGGAACGCAGAAGTGTTGTCGACCACGATGGCTCCCGAGAGTGCGGCTCGTTCGCCATGTTCCGCTGATACCGTACCACCCGCCGAAAATAGGGCAATCTGGGTATTCGAAAAATCGAAATCGTCGAGTAACTGCACTGGAATCGATTTCCCATGAAATTGAAATCGTTTTCCAAGGGACCGTTCACTTGCAAGCAACGCAAGTTCGCTTATCGGAAAGTCGCGGTCCTCGAGGATCTCCCGCATAGCTGCACCCACGGCCCCCGTGGCACCGGCAATGGCGACGTTGATTTTTTCCATTATGTAGGCCTGATCATCCGTCTAGTGCCGCAATAACTGCATCGGCCATCTCGTCCGTACTTACCAACGTCAATTCCGCAGCGGATTCAGGCGGCATAATGTCGGGTGTGCGGCAACGACGTAAGACGTCGGCCACGGACCGTTCCAACCTATCTGCAATTTCTGCCTCAGAAAGGCTATACCGGAACATCATCGCACCGGAAAGAATAGTCGCCAGCGGATTGGCAATGTTCTGTCCCACGATATCGGGTGCGCTACCGTGTACCGGTTCAAAGAGTCCTTGGGCGCTAGCGTTGAGAGAAGCAGACGGCAACATCCCTAAAGAACCTGTCAGCATAGCCGCGACATCGGAAAGAATGTCACCGAACATATTTCCAGTAACCATCACATCGAATTGATTAGGATGGCGAACAAGCTGCATCCCCGCGTTGTCAACGTACATATGGGAAAGTTCCACGTCCGGATAGTCCGCGTGAACCTCGGTGACAACTTCACGCCAGAGCTGCGTGACCTCAAGTACGTTGGCCTTGTCCACTGAGCAAAGGCGCCGACCTCTTTGGCGAGCGAGATCAAAAGCCGTACGCGCAATACGAGCGATCTGATGTTCATCGTATTCGAAAGTGTTATAGCCACGGCGGCCTTCCTTGGCGTGCTCGATACCACGTGGCACGCCGAAATAGATCCCACCCGTCAGTTCACGAACGATCAAGATGTCGAGGTTCGTCACCAATTCGGTTTTCAAAGACGAAGCGCTGGCTAGAGACGGAAACGCCACCGCCGGGCGAAGGTTGGCATATAGGTCCAAGGCAGCTCGAATTTGCAGCAGGCCTCTCTCCGGTCGATCGTCCATTGCCAAGTGATCCCACTTCGGTCCTCCCACCGATCCCAGAAGAATTGCGTCCGATTGCCGAGCGGCATCGAGGGTTTCCTTCGGCAAAGGCCTACCGTATCGATCGATGGCGATACCGCCAATGTCCGCCGTAGAAATATCAAGTTCCGCCTGTCCCTGAGAGGCCGCTTCCATCACACGCACCACGTGTGGCATTACTTCCGCACCGATGCCGTCACCAGGGAGTATCAGAATCTTATGTTTAGTCATGGTTGAAAATCCATGGCATGGCCTGGCGATGCCGAGCTTCGAACTCGCGGATCTCGTCTGAATGCTTGAAAGTCATGCCAATATCATCGAGTCCCAGTAACAGGAGCTCTTTTCTCCCAGGTTCTATCTCAAAAGGAATATCGTCCGCGGTTTCAACGAAGAGTCGCTGCGTTTCGAGATTGACTTCGATCTCTAATGCCGGCGACCCCGCTGCTAAACCAAATAGGTATTCTATTATTTCTTCTTTTAAAACAATAGGTAATAACCCATTTTTAAAACAATTATTGTAAAAAATATCAGCAAAACTCGGTGCGATAACACAACGGATGCCAAATTCGAATAACGCCCAAACGGCGTGCTCTCTGCTAGAACCACAACCAAAATTCCGCCTTCCCAATAGGATGCTGACACCCTGGTATCGAGGGTCGTTAAGAATAAATTCCTTGTTGATTTTTCTCTCATTCGGAGTCTTGCCAATCTCGCCTTCGTCGATGAAGCGCCAAGCATCGAACAGATTCTCGCCAAACCCGGTCCGCTTAATGGATTTAAGAAATTGCTTGGGAATGATTTGATCGGTGTCCACATTTGCCCGGTCAAGCGGAACCACGGTCCCCCGATGTACGCTAAAAGGCTCCATCACATAAATTCCCGAGGGTCGGCAAAACGACCAGCTATGGCACTTGCTGCGGCCGTTGCTGGACTAACCAAGTGCGTCCGCCCCATGTGTCCTTGTCGCCCTTCGAAATTTCGATTCGAAGTCGATGCTGCCCGTTCCTCCGGATACAAACGATCCGCGTTCATCGCCAAACACATTGAACACCCAGGATCACGCCATTCAAAACCTGCATCTGAAAAGATTTGGTCTAGACCCTCCTGCTCAGCCTCGGCCTTAACCAGCCCCGATCCTGGTACGACGATCGCAGACTTCAACGCGGACGATATTTTCCTTCCTCGCAGGAGATCCGCCGCTATCCGCAGATCTTCTATACGAGAATTCGTGCATGAACCAATAAAGACGCGATCGAGGCGAAGTTCTGTCATCGGCACGCCAGGTTCCAGGCCCATATACTTGAGTGCCCGGACGGCCATTTCCTCTTTCTCAGGATCATCAAAGGTATCCGGTGCGGGAACAACGCCATCGATATCAACAACAAGCTCAGGGTTAGTTCCCCAAGATACCTGCGGTTTCAGTTCGTCAGCGTCCAATTCGAAAGATAGATCGAACTCGGCACCCGGGTCCGACACCAAACCACGCCAATACCGTTCCGCCCTTTCAAGAAGTTCTCCTTCTGGAGCAAACGGGCGACCCTCGAGGTAACCTAGAGTCACGTCATCGACGGCCACTAAACCTGCACGTGCACCCGCTTCAATTGACATGTTGCATACCGTCATCCGTCCTTCCATCGACAACGACCGGATCGCGCTACCGGTATATTCGATCGTATGTCCCGTCGCACCAGCGGTTCCCAACAACCTAATGATCGCGAGGACAATATCTTTCGCGTACACCCCCTGTTGCAGCCTGCCCGTTACTTCGATACGCAGGTTCTGAGACCTCGTTTGAACCAAACACTGAGTCGCTAGTACGTGTTCGACTTCCGAAGTGCCAATACCCTGGGCAAGCGCTCCGAACGCCCCGTGGGTCGACGTATGCGAATCACCACACACAATGGTCGTTCCAGGCAACGTCGCCCCTTGTTCCGGGCCAATCACGTGGACGATGCCTTGTCGCCGATCGGTCATGTCAAACTGTCGAATCCCAAAATCGTTACAGTTTCGATCCAACGTAATGACCTGTTCTCGAGCAATCGGGTCTTCGATTCCGTCGACTCCTGCCGCTCGATTCTGGGTCGGCACATTATGGTCTGGCGTGGCAAGGTTCGCGCCCAATCGCCACGGCGACCTGCCCGTCAGCCTTAAGCCTTCAAACGCTTGCGGGGAGGTGACCTCGTGCAATAAGTGGTGGTCGATATACAAAATCGTCGCGCCATCGGACCTTTGTCCAACGACGTGCGCGTCCCATATTTTGTCGTAGAGGGTTTTAGTCATGGTCCCGCTCTATACAACAACGAGCTTCTTTGTAATTCAAAAGGGAGATAAAACATTCTACATAACCGGGGCGTGTGTCGGGGGCCTCGTCGGCGGTCAATTCACCAGGATTACCGCGTCACATCCGCATTCTGTGCTCGATCTCGGAGCGCATGGTCCATGAGCACCAGCGCGACCATCGCCTCCGCGATGGGGGTCGCACGAATCCCGACGCACGGATCGTGTCGGCCAGTCGTGACCACCTCCACCTCGTTTCCCGCGCGATCGACGCTCTTACCAGGCCGGGTCAGACTCGACGTTGGTTTCAACGCAATACTTACCACGATATCTTGTCCCGACGATATGCCACCAAGAATTCCACCGGCATCATTGGAAAGGAAGCCCGACGTATCCATCTCGTCTCGATGTTCACTGCCACGTTGTTGAATCACTCCAAAGCCCGCACCGAATTCAACGCCTTTGACAGCGTTGATGCTTACAAGCGCCGCTGCCAAATCCGCATCCAATTTGTCGAACACCGGCTCGCCAAGGCCCACGGGCATATTGCTTGCCATTACGTTGACTCTCGCGCCAATCGAATCACCGTCGCGCCGAAGCTGTTCAATCAATTCAGCGATAGGGTCGATCATTTCTGGATCCGGGCAGAAAAACGGGTTCCCGTCGACGGTCTCTAACGATTTTACCTCCGGCCGTATGGCCCCTATCTCCGCGAGGTAACCGCGTATCTCAGTCCCAAAGGTCAAGCGGAGATATTTTTTTGCAATACCAGCCGCCGCAACTCGCATTGCGGTTTCCCGCGCCGACGCTCGGCCTCCGCCACGATAATCTCGGTGACCGTATTTTCTGTCATAAGTGAAGTCCGCATGGGCTGGGCGGTATAGATCTTTAACCTCGCCATAATCTCTCGAACGTTGATCCGTATTTTCGATCACTAGCCCGATTGGAGTGCCCGTGGTTTTTCCCTCAAAAACGCCCGAGAGTATCTTTACTCGATCGTCTTCCTGGCGCTGCGTCGTGTATTTCGACTGGCCCGGGCGTCTCCGATCCAAGTCTCCTTGCAAATCCTCTTCACTAATTTCAAGACCGGGGGGACAGCCATCGACCACTGCACCCATCGCGAGTCCATGACTTTCGCCAAAGGTGGTAACCGTAAAAGTCTGTCCAAAGGTATTGCCTGCCATCTCTTCAGCTTACCGCAAGAACGTTTCCGCGTCGGCCACGAAAACGCCGAACCCTCCGTCCTCCTGCCGGACCGCGCGTTCAAGTACCGGCCAAAAAATGTCGTACGATGGGAACGCGTTCAAAAAGCCTGCTGTTGCGCTGCCGGTTTCGCCAACCAAGATCCCATTGGGCGACATCCACTTGCCAATCTCGCTAAGGATCGATCTCCAACACGCGAGCCCGTCATGGCCAGCGGCCAGACCTGTCCGTGGTTCATACCCATACTCTTTCGGCAGGTGCTCAAATTCGTCGGCCGAAACGTAGGGAGGATTGGCAATGATGACGTCGTAAACATTCGGCTCAAGTTGTTCAAACAAATCCGACCGCAGAATCTCAACGGTATCCGACACACCATGTCGTAAAACGTTCGATCTCGCCGACGACAACGCTCGCTCATCAATATCTATCAACGTGACGGAGGCTTCTGGAAATGCTAACGCTGCCATCACCCCGAGGCATCCCGTCCCGCAACAGAGATCCATAATACGATCAGGAGGTTCTCTCAACCACGGTCGCAGATTAGTCTCGATGACTTCGCCGATTGGCGAGCGCGGTATCATCACGCCACGTTCAACTTCGAACCATCGATTGAAGTACCAAGCCAACCCAGTCAGATACGCGGCCGGCACCCGATCACCGAGACGAAGAGACACACAATCATCTACGCACCGTTCAAACGCCTCATCGATCGAGTCGCCGACCCGTTGTTTAAGCAGACCATGTACCAACACCCAGGCCTCCATGTGCGCACTATTGGATCCGTGGCCGTAATAGATATCCGAAGCCTGTTTTAACCGATTTGCAACACGCCGCACCAACGCCTCGGTTCCAGAGGGACTTCTATATTCTTCACTCACTCCGGAGACGGCTTGGAAGCACAAGCTCAAGTCTTGATTCGGTTGATCCTTGTGTCGGTGCCATCGGGCCCGTGCCAAACGGTATCGTTATCACACCGCTAACNTCTGCGATTCGTTCTGCCGCAAGTTCGGCGCACTCCTGTGATCGTTCNAGAAGCTTGCCGACTTTCANGGATCCGTACAGGTGACAGACCACATAAACTTGTTGNCCAACGAAACTCGTCAACGATTCCGCCANTACATCCAATTGTTCGAGCTGACTTTCGTCCAACGCACCTTGTCCGTTTGGGACAATCCCATCGATTCGAACGAATCCGCGTTTTGCTAGCCGCTCGGCAAAATTGCGATTCCCATCAAATTCAAAGTGCGCAGCCGTTACAACCTGCTCGACGTGGACATAAATTCGTTTGTTCCCGCGTTCGACGAGATAAACCCCAACCAACGATTGCTGCTCATCCGTTGTGAATGTCGCCGCAAGGTAATATTGATTCCGATTTGGCGCAGTCATCAGGCGTATTCCAAAAACGTCGTTAGCCCAAATTGAAGAGCGTCCACAAGCGGGACCATGACATCGGAATAGGACCTTATCGGCCGTCTGACGCATTTGCTCTTCGTAATGATTAAGCACCTCGGCCAATTGAAAACCAGGAGGAATCTGGTATGTGACGCGAATTTTCTGGCCCTCAACACGGATCGCATGTTCGAACCGAACTTCCTGACCCATCTTGTCAACCGGACCGATAATAAATTCGTAGGGTCGTGATTCTTCGGTCGCTTCGAATAGGACTATCCACGACCGAGGAAAACGATCGACTCCACGAACATCAAAAGACTCCGGGACATCTACATTCGCCAACGTGGACACGGCGAAAACAATTACGAGCGGCGACCATTTCAATTTGTCGTGTCCCAAGTCGTTGGCTTGGCAAACTCAACGTCAAGTTGCTGCTCAGCCGTCATCAATCCATTGATGACCTCATGCATGGACCCATGTTCGAACAACACACGGAAGAGAGCTTCGGCTAACGGCATGTATACACCCAACTTTTCGCGTTTTTGATGCACGACGTGCAACGTGTTGACACCTTCCGCTAACTTACCCAACTCATCCATCGCTTCGTGAAGCGACAGACCACCCGCGATCCGGAATCCTAATTGATAATTCCTAGAAAGTGGTGACGTGCACGTCACCATCAGATCGCCAACGCCCGCCAACCCCAGAAACGTATAGGGATTGGCACCCATCGATTCGGCAAATCGGCTCATCTCCGCCAGACTTCTCGTAATCAACATCGCGATTGTGTTTTGACCGACTTCAAGTCGAGTGGCCATTCCGCAAACGATCGCATAAATATTCTTGAGCGCACCACCCAACTCGACGCCAAAGATATCTTCGCTCGAATAGACGCGAAAGGTATCGCTCGCAAATACCATCTGAACACGCTGACACAGCGCAGGGTCGCGACTAGCGACAACGGTTCCCGTGAAATGTCCACCCGCTATTTCTTCAGCGATATTGGGACCACTAATGACTCCAATTCGACGGCCCGGTAATTCCTCCTCTAGGATCTGACTCATCAATTTGAAACTCGGGGCCTCCACGCCTTTGGTCCCGCTAACGATGTACGTCTCTTTGGTGACAAAAGGAGCCAACTCGATCGACATTTCTCTAAAGGAAGCACTTGGAACTGTGACAAATAGTAAGTCGCTTTCGGACACAGCCAACTGAAGATCCAGGGTGGGTGTAACTTTCTCGTGAAGCGGATAACCGGGCAGATAGCGGCGATTCTCACCGTACTTTTCGATCTCGGCAAATTGTTGCGGATCACGCATCCACAAATACGCTGGCACACCGTTCGCAGAAACAATATTGGCAACGGCCGTGCCGAAGTTACCTGATCCAATGATCGCTACTTGCAAGTTGCTACCTTTATTCCAAGAGATTCAGGAGAAGGCGATTAATACGGTGCACGTATTCGCCAGGCTCAAGCAATACGGTCCCATCCGCCAGCGAGGCTTGATCAAAGAGAATCAGAACCATGTCGCTAAATCTATCTTCGTCAGATTCGGTGTCCAATCGTTGGACCAGAGGGTGGTCGCCGTTAATCTCAAAGTGCGGTTTGGAGTTTGGTATTGATTGACCCGTGGCCTCCATGATACGGCGCATTTGATGTCCTATATCGTCGTCGCCAAGCACAAGGCACGACGCCGAATCGGTGAGCCTGGTCGACCGCCGCACCGATTCGACCTTCTCTCCCAACACCTCCTGAATCCGTTGGACTAGGGAATCGTCATCCAATTCCTCAGGCTTCTCCAGCTCAGGTAGATCGAGTTCACCGCGCATAACGTCTTGAAACGACCAACCATCGAACTCCGTTAGAAACGACATCAGCCATTCGTCGACTCGGTCCGACAACAACAACACTTCAACTTTCTGCTGTTTAAATACTTCGAGATGCGGGCTTTGGCGCACCGTAGCGAGATTGTCGCCCAACACATAGTAGATCGTTTTTTGTGCCGCTTTGGCTCGATCCTTATACATCGCAAGCGAAATACGCTGGTCTGAGGACTCGTCCACCGTCGACGTAAAGCGCATGAGGTTAAGTAGGAGGTCACGGTTGACTGTATCTTCTCCAGCCCCTTCCTTAAGCACTTGTCCAAACTCGTCCCAAAATGCGCCATACTTTTCCCGATCCTCTTCCGCCATTTTGCCAAGCATGTCGAGCACTCGCTTGGTTAGCGCGTTCCTAATCGAAAGCACATCTTCTGATTGTTGCAACAATTCACGCGATACATTGAGTGGCAGGTCATTGGAGTCGACGACGCCGCGGATGAAGCGGAGGTATAGCGGCAAGAATTGATCCGCCTCATCCATAATGAAGACCCGCTGCACATAGAGTTTGAGCCCTCTCGGTAACTCGCGATTCCATAAATCGAATGGCGCACGCGCGGGCACGTAGAGCAAACTCGTGTACTCAAGCTTGCCTTCGACTCGATTATGCGACCACGTGGTAGGGTCTTCAAAATCATGAGAGATGTGTTTGTAGAACTCCTGATACTCGGTATCTAAAACCTCAGATCTAGATCGGGTCCAAAGCGCTTTGGCGGAATTGACAACCTCCGTTTCTTCACTCGCTTCGTCGTCGCCTTTTGGCATTTCCACTGGTATGCCAATGTGATCACTGTATCGCCGGACAATATTTCGTAACCTGAACCCATCGGCGAATTCCAACGCATCGTGTTTTAACTTGAGCACCACGCGCGTGCCACGGCTTGTGTCCACCTGGTCAACAACGAAGTCGTCTTCGCCACTCGATTTCCAACTCGTCCCCTGGTCTTCTCCAGCTTTCTGGGTAAGCACGTGGACCTCATCGGCAACAATGAACGCGCTATAAAAACCAACACCGAACTGGCCAATTAACGTCGAATCTTGCTGCTGATCACCGGTGAGGTTGGCGAAAAATTCTTCAGTACCGGAGCGGGCAATAGTTCCGAGATTCTCGATAACTTCCTGTCTGGACATACCAATGCCATTGTCTTCTACCGCCAGCGTCCCCGCGTCCTTGTCGAATTCAATCAAAATTCGGTAGTCCGGATCTGTCTCGGATAGCTCTGGTCGTTCCAACGCTTCGAACCGCAACCTGTCGATTGCGTCCGACGCGTTAGATATCAACTCCCGCAAAAAGATTTCCTTGTTCGAGTACAGGGAATTGATCATCAGCTGCAGTAACTTCCGCGCCTCGGTTTGAAAGCCATGTGTTTCCGCTGTCATCGCCTACTCCCAGCCCGTAACTTCGGCCAACGCCTCGCCAATATCGGCCAGACTCTTCACGGTTCGAACTCCCGCCGCCTCTAGCGCCGTGAATTTCTCGTGCGCGGTCCCCTTTCCGCCAGCGATAATCGCACCCGCATGCCCCATTCGTTTACCAGGAGGTGCTGTTACACCTGCGATATATGCAACCACCGGTTTTCGCACCTCCATTTTGATAAATTCAGCAGCTTCCTCTTCGGCCGTACCTCCAATTTCCCCAACCATAACGATGGCTTCGGTAGCATCGTCTTGCTGGAAAAGACCCAATACATCAACGAAGTGCGTTCCCGGTATAGGGTCACCGCCGATTCCCACGCACGTTGTCTGTCCATAGCCCTTGTCCGTCGTCTGCTTGACCGCTTCATAAGTCAGCGTCCCCGAACGCGATACCACGCCTACTTTGCCAGGCAAATGGATGTCGCCAGGCATGATGCCAATTTTGCACTCGCCGGGTGTGATTACACCGGGACAATTGGGACCAATCAGTCGAGCCCCCGAGATCCCAATACGGGCTTTAACCTCGAGCATGTCGAGTGTGGGGATACCTTCGGTAATACATACGATTAACTCAATGCCCGCATCGATAGCTTCCAGTATCGAATCTTTGCAGTACGCGGCAGGAACATAAATTACCGTTGCGTTTGCATTGGTCTCTTCCGCAGCCGCGCGAACGCTATCGAAAACGGGTAAGCCCAGATGGTAGCTACCACCTTTACCAGGCGTCACACCGCCAACCAACTGAGTCCCGTACGCAAGGGCTTGTTCAGAGTGCAACGTTCCCTGAGAACCCGTAAAACCCTGACAAATCACCCGAGTCGCACGGTTGACTAGGATGCTCATGCCGAACCTCCCGCCGCCGAAACCGCTTTTTCAGCGGCGTCCACCAGTGAACTGGCGGCAATGAGATTAAGTCCGCTCGAGGCCAACCTCTCGGATCCTCGATCGGCGCTATTCCCTTCAAATCTCACCACCACGGGAACGTCAACACCTATCTCTTCAATCGCCACAATGATCCCTTCCGCAATCGTTGCGCAAGACACGATGCCACCAAAGATGTTGATAAGTACGGCACGAACATTGGTGTCGGAAAGAATGATCTTGAACGCCTCAGCGACAGCCTCTTGACTAGCCGCTCCGCCAACATCGAGGAAGTTCGCTGGATTTCCACCGTACAACTTGACCAAATCCATGGTGCCCATCGCAAGACCCGCGCCGTTGACCATGCACCCGATATTGCCATCCAAAGCGACGTAGTTGAGCCCGAAGGCGTCGGCCTGGACTTCCCGCGCATCCTCCTGCGAGATATCTCGCATAGAACGAAGACCTTCTTGGCGGTATAACGCGTTGCCGTCCACATTAATCTTCGCATCCAGGCATTGAACATCGCCCACATCGGTAATCACCAAGGGATTGATTTCAACCAACGAGCAATCCAATTTATTAAATAAATTCATTAAATTATTGAATAAATTAGTAAATTGACTGATCTGATTTCCTTCCATACCCAGCTGAAATGCCAAATCCCTACCCTGGAACGACTGCGCTCCAACGAATGGGTCGATAGCGACGCGGAAAATCTTCTCGGGGGTTTCTTCAGCCACCTTCTCAATTTCGACTCCGCCATCCTTGGAGGCCATCACAACAATGCAGCTGCTGCTCCGGTCGATCACGGCCCCTAGATACAACTCCCGTTCGATCCCAGTGCAAGCCTCAATGTAGATTTGGTTCACAGGTTGCCCATCGGCGTCTGTCTGCACCGTAACTAGTCGCGTGCCAAGCCATCGTTCTGCGAACGAACGCACTTCGTCGGTTGAATCGACGAGCTGGACACCGCCAGCATTACCACGACCGCCCGCGTGGACTTGCACCTTACAGACCCAAACCGTACCCCCGATCCGTTCTGCCGCTGCGACAGCCTCGTCTGGTGTGTCAGCCACATACCCAACCGAAACGGGTAATCCATAATCGGCAAAAAGACGCTTCGCCTGGTACTCGTGAAGATTCATTGAATGTTGCTCCCCCGAACACGCCACGCCTCAAACAGACGCTTCACAACTCCCATCACTTTTTCTTTCTATTTACTACGTGAATCGCCCGTCCCCCAGCAGCCAGCGCTGCCTCGTGAACGGCTTCAGAGAGCGTGGGATGAGCGAACATCGTCAATCCCAGATCTTCCGCGCTTGCGCTAAATTCCATGGCGATGACAGCCTGGGCGATCAACTCGGATGCCTGCGGGCCGAACACATGCACGCCGAGGATCTGGTCGGACGTAGCGTCGGCCACAATTTTTACCATGCCTTCGGCATCGTTCGCCGCTATTGCACGACCACTCGCGCCAAAGGAAAAGGATCCAGTCGTGATGGCTTCACCCTCCGCCGTCAATTCCTGTTCGGTCCGTCCCACCCATGCGACCTCAGGGTGGGTATAAATCACATTCGGAACGGTTTCGTAGTTAACCAAAGGTTTGAAGCCTGCGATTCGCTCAGCAACCATGACCCCTTCTTCCGTTCCCTTATGGGCAAGCATAGGGCCTCGCACAACGTCGCCCACTGCGAATACGCCTGGAACACCCGTCTCACAATGATCATTAACGTACAAAAAGCCACGCTCATCTACGGTGACACCGCTATCCGGCGCAAGAAGACTTTCCGTACAGGGTCGTCTCCCAACGGCTACGATCAATTTATCCACCGAAATACGCTGGTCACCATCGTTGTCCTGATAGGTGACATCAATGCTACTGTTTGCTTCGGTGGCTGCGACAACCCTCGCACCCAAACGAATATCGAGACCCTGCTTTCGCAACACTCGTAAAGCCTCACGGGCGATGCGCGTATCCACCATCGGTAAGAACGAATCTAGAGCCTCAAGCACAATCACCTGCGATCCAAGACGGGACCAGACACTGCCAAGCTCAAGCCCAATAACACCCGCACCAATGATCCCAAGTCGCGTCGGAACGGTGTCAAACTCCAAAGCGCCCGTCGAATCTACAATTCCCTCGTTCGAAACAGGCGCCGCATCGATATCCATTGGAACCGAACCTGGCGCAAGAATTATGTGTTCAGCCCTCATTTCATTGGTTGACCCCTCGTGGTCCGTCCACGCTACTCGTCGTCCAGCAAGAAGCCGTCCCGATCCAGGGTAAAAGTCAACGCCATTGCCCTCGAATAGCGACGAAATACCCCCGGTTAATTGCGTAACTACCGCATCTTTGCGCGCCATCATTTTCGGAAGATCAAAACCTACTTCCTTCGTTTCGATCCCTAAACTCTCTAGACCTTCGATTTCTGCGTACTTCTGAGACGCGTCGAGCAGCGCTTTCGAGGGGATACAACCCCAGTTTAAGCACGTCCCTCCCAACGAGGGTTCGCCATCCTTGCCTAGGGTCCGATCAATGCAAGCCGTCTTCAGCCCCAATTGAGTGGCCCGGATCGCACTAGCATAGCCAGCGGGACCAGCACCAATCACAACGACCTCATAGCTCAACGCGTCACTCACGATGTGTCCTTCACAGTTCCAATAGAATCCTTGCAGGGTCTTCAATCATGTCTTTGATTGTGACGAGAAATCGAACCGCCTCTTGCCCGTCGATCAACCGATGATCATATGACAGCGCTAAATACATCATGGGCCTAACCACGATTTCACCTTCCTCAACGACCGCTCGATCTTGTATTTTATGCATACCTAAAATCGCTGTCTGCGGCGGATTGAGTACGGGCGTTGACATCAACGAGCCAAACACGCCGCCATTGGAAATCGTGAACGTGCCGCCCTGAAGATCCTCCAATGAAAGCTTGCCATCTCGGGCTTTACCCCCGTATTCAATTACCTGATCTTCAATTTGAGCAAGGCCAAGGGCGTCCGCATCACGAATTACAGGAACCACCAACCCACGCTCGCTACTTACAGCGACTCCTATATCGTAATACCCGTGATACACAATATCGTTTTCATCGATCGATGCGTTCACCGATGGAAATCGTTTTAAAGCTTCCACTGACGCGCGCACAAAGAAACTCATAAATCCCAATCGGGTCCCATGATGGCTTTGCTGGAACTCCTTTTGATATTTCTCCCGGATGTGCTGGATGGGCGACATGTCCACTTCATTGAACGTTGTAAGCGTTGCTGCTGTTTGCTGTCCCTCGACGAGACGCCGGGCTAGGCTCGCGCGAAGTCGCGTCATCGGCACTCGCCGATCCACTCGTTCGCCCGTCACGCCAGTATCAAATTCCAAACCTAAATCGGCGGAAGACGGCGGAACACCATCCAGATCCCGGTCACCTACCTTCAACATTGTGTCCACGTCCGTTTTGGTTNCCCGCCCGCCACGACCGGTACCTCTCAATCCTTCAGTATCGATNTCGTTCTCGAGCGCCAGTTTTCGTGCTGCCGGTGACAACCGGGTAGTTACAACATNAGCCGTCGACGATTGACGCTCGGAGANCGATTCCGTTNTCGGTTCGTCAATGCTTCCCGCTTCGAATTGAGCGATGATCTCCTCGCTCTCGACAGTGTCTCCNTCTTCCTTAATGACCTTCGTCAAACGCCCATTAGCCGGGGCAAAAACTTCGATGACCACTTTGTCGGTCTCAATGTCGACCAGCAATTCGTCTCGAGCTATGGATTCACCCGGTAGCACATGCCATGCAGCCACCGTGCCCTCGGCAATCGATTCAGGAAAGGTTGGCGCTTTGATTTCGATGGTCATACTAAATTTCCGTGGATGAGTCGCGTTGGCGTACTCATCATCAATCGAACAACGCCTCTCTTATCAACCGCTGTTGTCGTTCGATGTGTTTGGCCACGTATCCGCCAGCCGTGGCGGCAAACCCTTCGCGTCCCGCATACGACAGATAGAGCTTATCATTGTGGTCCAAAATGACTCGGCGTATGTGGTGTTGGCTGGAATACCACGCGCCCTGGTTCATGGGTTCCTCCTGACACCAAACAACGTGTTTGATGTTTCGAAGCGGCGCGATGACTTGCCCCAAGTCGCGTTCGGGAAATGGGTACAACTGCTCCAGCCGAACGATTGCTATATTTTCTGCTCCCTCTTTGCGGCGCTGTTCCAAGAGATCGTAATAGATCTTGCCTGAACACAGGACCAGGCGATCCACCTGACCCGGATCCACAGCATCAATTTCAGCCAGAACTGTGTGGAACTGACCAGAGATCAGATCCTCCAACGCCGAAACGGCGAGCTTATGCCTAAGAAGACTTTTAGGCGTCAAGACAATGAGTGGTTTACGTAGCGGCCGGATAACTTGACGGCGAAGCATGTGAAACATTTGCGCCGGCGTCGTCGGGAGACAAATCTGCATGTTGTGTTCAGCCGAGAGCTGCAAAAAACGTTCGAGCCGGGCCGAAGAATGCTCAGGACCCATGCCTTCGTAGCCATGTGGAAGCAACATAACCAACCCACACAGGCGTTCCCATTTGGCCTCACCACTTGAAACAAATTGATCGATCACAACCTGGGCTCCGTTCGCAAAGTCCCCAAACTGCGCTTCCCATATACACAACGCGCCCGGAGTCGTCGTCGCGTAACCATATTCAAAGGCAAGTACGGCTTCTTCCGAAAGCAACGAATCGTATATATCAAACGTGGGCGACCCAGAAAGATGGTTGAGCGGGATATGACGTTTGCCGTCGCGTTGATCGTGTACCGCCGCGTGTCGATGCGAAAAGGTTCCGACGCCGACGTCCTGACCCGTCAAGCGGACAGGATGTCCTTGATCGAGCAGAGACGCATACGCAAGTATCTCGGCGAATCCCCAATTGATAGGCATCGCACCAGCTGCCATGCGCCGTCGATCTTCAAAGATTCTTTGCACCTGTCGGTGCAAAACAAAGCCCTCCGGAACCTCATTCACGCCGTCAGCTAGCTTCCGAAGCCGGGTCAGATCACATCCTGTATCCGCCGGCGCCGTCCACTCGTGGTCAAGATAAGGCCGCCAATCGACAAAGAGATCAGTATTTGGCTCGTGCACCAAAGAAAGCGCGACATGTTCTCCCGAATCGAGCTGATCACGATACCGAAAAATCAATCGGTCGGATTCAGAACTCGGCAACGTACCGTCGGCGTGTAGTTGATCGGCATAGATGGAGCACACGGTTGGGTGTCCGCGAATCGATGCGTACATTAGTGGCTGCGTCTTCATCGGCTCCTCGGCTTCGTTGTGTCCTCGCCGGCGATAGCAGACCAAATCGATGACAACGTCTTTATGGAAAGCCATGCGGTAATCAACGGCCAACTGCATGGCAAAGACAGCGGCTTCAGGGTCATCTCCGTTAACATGAAAGATCGGTGCCCGAACCATTTTCGCAATTTCGCTGCAATATTCACTTGACCGCGCGTCGTCAATACGGTGGGTCGTGAAACCGATTTGATTATTGACGATGACGTGTATCGTTCCACCTGTATGAAAACCACGGGTCTGGGACATCTGAAAAGTTTCCATGACCACCCCTTGACCCGCGAATGCCGCATCGCCATGGATCACGAGAGGGACCACAAGATCGCCCGTGTAGTCCCGGCGCCGATCTTGGCGCGCCCGAACCGATCCCTCAACGACCGGGCCGACGATTTCGAGATGCGACGGGTTGAAAGTCAGGGCCACGTGCATTTCTCCGCCAACAGTCTCAACGTTGGAAGAGAATCCTTGGTGGTATTTAACATCTCCGGTCCGATCCCCTTCCGGTGTTTTTCCGTCGAACTCATCGAACAAGTCCACCGGCTGCTTTCCGAGGACGTTAACCAAGACATTCAACCGACCTCGATGCGCCATACCGATAACGGTTTCCACGACGCCATGTGACCCACACCTCTGCAAACCCTCATGCAACATAGGAATCAGACTCTCACCACCTTCAAGCCCAAACCGTTTGGTACCCGGATATTTGTTGTGTAAGTATTTTTCGAGGCCTTCGGCCGCCAAGAGGCGTTCAAGGATCGTACGCCGGTGCTCCTCTGAAAACGTCGGCCTTGCATGTACCGATTCAAGTCGTTTACGTAACCACAGCTGTTCATCAGCGTCGGTAATAAACATGTACTCCGTCCCAACCGTTCGACAGTAGGTGTCTTCAAGCGCCTTGATAATGGCCCGCAATGACGCCTGCCCGTCTTCAAAAAAGTGCGCGGAGCCCGTCTGGAATAAAGTGTCGAGGTCACCTTCCGTTAGATTGTGATATGCAAGGTCAAGTTCGGGGGCAGGATCCCGAACCCAGATGTTGAGAGGATCGATACGGGCACGACGGTGTCCCCGATGTCTGTACGCGCTGATTAGCTCCAAAACACGAACCTGTTTACGCTCGTGCTCTGAACTAACTTCTGTACTTACTTTTTCGAGTCGTGCTTTGAGACGATTTCGGCCTAAACGCTCGAAATGCCGAATGATCGCTCCGTGGGGGAAATCCGTACGTACCCCATCCACCATCGGCAGGTGTTCAAAATAATTACGCCAACCTTCGGAAACAACACTAGGATTTTCGAGAAACTGTTCGTACATCGTCTCGATGTACACCGCGCTTCCACCGGAAAGATGGGAGCTCCGTTGCATACGAACTAGATAGTTTTCATCCATGGCGCTTCAGCGCGTTTAAAGATGAAACATAGGACGCGCTGTCTTCAGGAATCCCGCGTCAGCAGTAATGAACGTATCTTACCTATAGCGCGCGTCGGATTCAGACCTTTCGGACAAACACTTACACAATTCATGATGCCGCGGCATCTAAACACGCTAAAGGGATCACTCAGTTTTGATAGGCGTTCTTCGGTCGCAGTATCTCGACTGTCTGCGAGAAACCGATACGCTTGAAGCAACCCCGCTGGCCCAATGAATTTGTCCGGATTCCACCAAAACGAAGGGCAAGACGTAGAACAGCACGCGCACAATATGCACTCGTATAATCCATCAAGTTCCGCACGCTCCTCCGGCGACTGCAATCGTTCCTGCGCCGGCGGCGGGTTTTCGTTGATAAGGTACGGGTCAACTTTTTCGTACTGGTCGTAGAACTGTGTCATATCCACCACCAAATCCCGGACCACGGGCAAACCTGGAAGAGGCTTAAGCACCAGCGTCTTGTTGTTAGCAACCTCTGACACGGGCGTTTTACATGCCAACCCGTTGGATCCATTCATATTGATCCCGTCCGATCCGCAAACGCCTTCCCGACAGGAACGTCGGTACGCAACCGTTGGATCCTCGGCTTTAACGAGCTGAAGAACGTCAAGCACCATCAAATCCTGGCCTGCGGGGATGTCGATCTCGTAGTCCTGCATCCGTGGTGTCACATCTTCGCCGGGGACGAATCGATAAACGCTTACATGCATATTTAGTACGTGCGCTCCTGTGGCTCGAAACTTGGAACAGTCTTGGGCGTTAAATTCACCGCCCGTTTTCCAACCCTCATCTCCTTCGGAAAATACATTGAGTGGCACAGCCAATTCTCGTCATCCCTCGCCTTATAGTCGACGCGTGAGTGAGCGCCCCGACTTTCACGGCGGCCTTCAGCGGTAATCGCGGTCGCTTCGGCCACATCCAACAGGTTATCGAGTTCCAACGCTTCGAGTCGCGCCGTATTAAAAACTTCGCTCTTGTCCGGTAGATGTGCACGAGCGATCCGCTCGCGAAGTTCAGCTAGGACCCGCATACCCTCGATCATGTTGGATTCTGTCCGAAATACTCCGAAATTGATCTGCATCGTGTTTTGTAGTTCTTTCTTCAAATCGTCGACCGCTTCGCCACCTGAAGAGTTGTCCCAGCGGTCCAGACGCGCGACGGCATCATCCAGATCACCCTCGGTCGCATCACGAAAACTGACGCCCTGACGGAGGATATTTTCAATATGGATGCCCGCTGCACGGCCAAATACGATCAAATCAAGTAGCGAATTGCCTCCGAGACGATTGGCACCATGCACCGAGACGCACGCGGCCTCACCGACCGCATACAAACCCTGAATCGGGATGTCGCCACCGGTAGCGTCTTGGGTCAATGCCTGCCCGTCCACGCTTGTTGGAATCCCGCCCATCATGTAATGACAGGTCGGAATGACCGGTATCGCTTCTTTGGTTGGATCCGCGTGTGCGTACGTGCGTGACAACTCCAGAATGCCAGGCAATCGTCGTTCGAGGACGTCTTTCCCCAAATGATCGAGTTTCAAAAGAACGTGATCAGCTTCCGGGCCGCAGCCGTTGCCCTCTAGAATCTCTTGGATCATCGAACGTGCCACCACGTCACGACTCGCCAAATCTTTTGCGTTAGGCGCATACCGCTCCATGAAGCGCTCGCCATCCTTATTGATGAGGTATCCACCCTCACCCCGACATCCCTCCGTGACAAGAATCCCATGACCCGCGATGCCCGTTGGGTGAAATTGCCACATCTCGATATCTTGAACCGGAAATCCGGCGCGCAGTGCCATGCCGATACCGTCACCCGTATTTATCAGTGCGTTGGTCGTGCTCGCGTAGATACGGCCAGCGCCCCCCGTCGCAAACACCGTCGCTTGCGCTTTGACGTACACGGTCTCACCCGTTTCGATACATATGGCAACAACGCCAACGACCGCTCCATCTTGATTCTTGACGAGATCGACGACGAACCATTCCGACAAAAACGTCGTCCCGGCCCGCAGATTCGCTTGATACAACGTGTGCAGCAGCGCGTGTCCGGTGCGATCTTCAGCGGCACAGGTACGCGATGCCTGACCGCCTTTTCCGTAGTCCTTCGATTGTCCCCCGAACGGTCGTTGATAAATCCTCCCGGACTCGGTGCGCGAAAAAGGCATCCCCATATGCTCAAGCTCGTAAACAGCTTCCGGGCCCACACTACACATGTACTCGATCGCATCCTGATCACCAATGTAATCAGATCCCTTCACCGTGTCATACATGTGCCAGCGCCAATCGTCGTCGGGATCGTCACTGGCAATCGCACAGGTAATTCCACCTTGCGCCGAGACTGTATGCGAACGCGTCGGAAATACTTTAGAAATAACTGCGGTTTTTAGTCCAGACTGCGCCAGTTGAAGACCCGCGCGCATTCCGGCACCGCCACCCCCAACGATAACGCCATCGAATGTAAGCGTGCGCAGAGCCATCACCCAAGACTCCAGATGATCGAGCTTCCCAAGCCGAGGTATATCAGCAATGACGCAACGACGAATACCTGATAGACCTGCCGCAAGAACGTTGACCGTTTGCCAAATGAGAATGTTCGAATGTAATCGGTGCCGATGGTCCACATCCCGACCCACGCATGCACACACAAGGATACAAGGGACACGGTCGAGAAGATCATCATCGGCATCGATCGCATAAAACCGACCCATTCGACTTGAGAAAGCTCGCGGTGAGACAAGAAAAAACCAAGCAAGCAGAAGGTATAAAGGCCGAGTACGATCGCACTCACACGCTGCATGACAAAATCGAGGAGGCCTCGATTACGTACACTTAACAGACCTACTACCACAACCAAAACCCCGCCAACATAGCAAGCACTCCACTAACGATTATCACCAGATACGAGCCCACAACGGCCGCAGCATGGGTATCGCCAACATGTATATCGAGCAGGAGATGTTTGGTACCAGCCACCACGTGATAAATCAACGCGACGAGTATTAACCAGAGCAAATACG